>DATJAE010000207.1:0-16209 GCA_035516595.1 Kofleriaceae bacterium
CTGCTCGCGACCTGGGGCGATGGCTGGGAGCTCGGTTATCGCGACGCGTGCGAGGCGACCCGGCTGCGCGGCGAGCAGTCCGAGCACCTGCTCGACCTGCGCATGCAGTGCTTGAGTCGCCGGCTCGACACCGCGAACGTCACGCTCCAGCTGCTCGGCTCGGGCGGCAGCGATGCGATCGATCACGCGGTCGACACCGCGCTCGCGCTGCCGTCGCTCGCGCCCTGCGCGGATCGCGCGGCGCTGCTCGCCGACGTGGCGCCGCCGGAGACCGCGGCGGTCGCGTTCCAGGTCGCGTCGGTGCGATCGCAGCTCGACATGGCGCGCGGCATGCGCCTGCTCGGCCGCTATCAGGCGTCGCTCGACACCGCGACGGCGGCGGTCGCCGCGGCGCGGGCCGCCGGCTATGGCCCGGCGATCGCGGAGGGGCTGATCGCGGTCGGGGCGGCGCAGCTCGGCACGTCGGACGTCCGCGCCGCGGACACGCTGCGCGAGGCGATGCTGGTCGCGACCCGCTCGGGCGCGACCGTCTCGGAGATCACCGCGGCGGCCTATCTGGTCTACGCGCTCACCACCGACACCAACCGGTTCGATGCCGCGCACGAGATCGGCGCGATCGCCGAGGCGGTCGCCGCCCACGCACCGCCGCCGACCGAGGCCGCGCTCATGCTCGACAACAACATCGCGCTGCTCGACGTCGAGCGCGGCAAGCTCGACGACGCGCGCGCGCGCTACCTGCGCGCGCTGGCGCGCGGCGAGCAGGAGCTGCCGCCCGGCCACCCGCAGATCGTGGCGACGCTGGATCGGCTCGGGCTGCTCGCCAAGCAGCAGGGCAAGTTCGCAGAGGCGGTGCGCTACGCCGAGCGCGCCGTCGCGGCGCGCGAGCTGGCGGTCGGCAAGGATCATCCCGAGCTCGCCGCGGTGCTCAACAACCTGGCGATCGCCGATCGTGCGGCCGGCAAGCTCGACGATGCCAAGCGGCTCTACGATCGCGTGCTCGCGATCCGGATCGCCGCGCTCGGCCCCGACCATCCCGACGTCGCCTCCGCCTACACCAACCTCGGCAACTTCTACGCCGACCGCGACGACATGACCGACGCGCTCGCCGCCTACCGCAAGGCGCTCGCGATCCTCGAGGCGCACTACGGCAAGGACGCGATCCAGCTCACCACCACGCTCAACGATCTCGGCACCGCGCTGCAGCAGGCCGGCGAGCCCGAGGACGCGCGCGCGGCGCTCGAGCGCTCGATCGCGATCACCGAGAAGGCGTACGGCCCCGAGTACGCCGGGCTTCCGGCGCAGCTGTCGAACCTCGCGCTGGTCGACCAGGACCAGGGCCGGCTCGACGACGCGCAGCACCTGCTCGAGCGCGCGCTCGCGGTCTCGATCAAGATCAACGGCCCCGACCACCCCGACACCGCCGACTACCTGGCCAACCTCGGCGTGGTCGCCAAGCGCCGCCACGACTTCGCGCAGGCCCAGGCGCTCTACGCCCGCGCGCTCGCCGCCGACGAGAAGGCGTACGGGCCGGAGCATCCGCGCACCGCGATGACGCTGGTCAACCTCGCCCAGGTCCAGAGCGTGACCCACGACGATCGTACGGCGATCGCGTCGTTGCAGCGCGCGCTCGCGATCCTCGACAAGCACGACCCGAGCAACGGCCTGATGACGTCGTACGCGGCGAGCGACCTCGGCGACGCGCTGTGCCGCGCACACCGCGCGAAGGAGGCGCTGCCGCTGTACCAGCGCGCGCTCGCGATCCGGACCTCGCTCAAGGAGACCCGGCTGGCGGCCGAGACCCGCTACGGCCTGGCGCTCGCGCAGTACGAGACGCACGACGTCGCGAAGGCGCGCGAGCAGGCGCGCACCGCGCTCGCCGAGTTCACCAAGGCCGGCGACGCGCAGGACGCCGACGAGGTGCGCCGCTGGCTGGCGCGGCACTGAGCGCGGCTACTTCTTGGCGGCCGCGGTCGAGTACAGCGCCTGCTGCTGGGGCTTGTTCGCCTCGCTCAGCGCGAACGACTCGGCGTCGGACGGAAACGATCCGCCGCGGACCTCGGCGACGTACGCCGCGGTCGCCTCCTTGATGGTCTGGCCGAGCATCGCGAACCGCCGCACGAAGCGCGGCTTGAACGTCTCGTCCATGCCGAGCATGTCGTACGACACCAGCACCTGGCCGTCGCACGCCGCGCCGGCGCCGATCCCGATCGTGGGCGCGCTCACCGCCTCGGTGATCTCTCGCGCGATGTCGGCCGGGATCGCCTCGAGCACGATCGCGTACGCGCCGGCCTCGTCGAGCGCGCGCGCGTCGGCGAGCAGGCGGTCGCGGCCGCCGGCGTCGCGGCCCTGCACCTTGAACCCGCCGAGCTGGTGGAACGACTGCGGCGTGAGGCCGATGTGGCCCATCACCGGGATGCCGGCGCCGACCAGCCGGCGCACCAGCTCGGCGTGCTGCGCGCCGCCCTCGAGCTTGACCGAGCCGACGCCGCCTTCCTTCATCAGCCGGCCGGCGTTGGTCATCGCCTGCTCGACCGACGCCTGGTAGGTCATGAACGGCATGTCGCCGACCACGTGGGCGCGCGACACGCCGCGCACGACCGCGCGGCAGTGATACGCCATCTCGTCGAGCGTGACCGGCAGCGTGGTGTCGTGACCCTGCACGACCATGCCGAGCGAATCGCCGACCAGCAGCACGTCGGCGCCGCTCTCGTCGAACAGCCGCGCGAACGTCGCGTCGTACGCGGTCAGGACGGCGATCTTGTCGCCTCGCTGTTTCATCTGCCGGAGGGTGTGGATGGTGACCTTCGAGGTCTTCATTCCGTCCCGCCTTTCTTTGTCAGCGTGGTTCGTGTTCCCAGTCGCGCGCCGGACCATCCGGCTACGCGCTGCGATCGACCACTACAGGCACCCTAGCACGGGCCCGCGCCGATCCGGCAGATCCGCGAACTTCTTCAGATCGTGCTCGCCGACAGGCCCTGGATCGACATCCCGCCGTCGACCGCGAGGTCCTGCCCGGTGATGTACGACGCGGCCGGCAGCGCGAGGAACGCGATCGCGGTGGCGACCTCGCGCGGCTCGGCGACCCGGCCGAGCGGCGTGCGCGCGAGGATCTCGGCGAGCCGGACCGGATCGGCCAGCACCGGCTCGACCAGCGGCGTGCGCGTGTACCACGGCGAGACCGTGTTGACCCGGATCGCGTCGCGCGCCCATTCGAGCGCGAGCGTGCGCGCGGCCTGGGCGAGCCCGGCCTTGGCCGCGGCGTAGGCGACCCCGGTCGGCAGCGCGAGCCGACCGGCGACCGAGCCGACGTGGACCACGCTCGCGCCGCGCGCGTCGCGCAGCAGCGGATGGAGCTCGCGCGACAGCAGCAGCGGCGCGGTGAGGTCGAGCTCGATCAGCCGCTCGATCGTCTCGTCGTCGTAGCTGGTCAGCCGGCCGCGCACGTTGGTGCCGGCGTTGTGGACGAGCACGTGGAGCGGGCCGCGCCAGGCCGCGGCGCCGACGATCCGCGCGCGATCGGCCGCGACCGTGACGTCGGCCGCGATCCCGGCGACCGGCCCGCGATCGCCGAGCGATGCGACCGTGGCGTCGACGTCGGCCAGGCTGCGCGCGACGATCAGCACCGACGCGCCGAGCGCGAGCAGCTCCTCGGCCGTCGCCAGGCCGATGCCGCGCGTGGCGCCGGTGACCAGCGCCGACTTGCCGCGCAGGTCCCAGGTCACGGCGCGTGCCTGGCGACCAGCGCGATGTAGGCGGTCATCGCGGCGTCGCGGGTCTGGCCCCTGTGCTTGGCCCAGGCGTCGTGCTTGGCCCGGCCGCGGACGTCGAGCATGCCCGGGCGCGCCCCGCTGACGTCGCCGGCGGTGGCCTGCTTGTACAGCGCGTACAGCTCGAGCATGACGTCGTTGCCGAGCCCGGTGACCGGTTTGATCCGGGCCTGGGCGTCCGCGAAGCGCTGGGCAAGATCGGACATGCCGCCAGGATAACCTCGGCCGAGGAGTTGCCGCGGCCGTGGCGTTGCCGCAAGATGCACGTGATGCGCTGGCTCGTCGTCCTGGCAATCGCGCTCTCGGCGAGCGTCGCCGGAGCGCGGACCGCGACGGGCTACACCAACGGCGAGAAGGTCAAGCTCAAGGTCGTGCCGGTCGGCGGCGCCGAGGCCGAGGTCCACACCGCGATCGCGTTCCGCGCGATGGCGCGCGCCGCCAGCAAGGCCGGGATCGACCTGCGCATCCGCAGCGGGTTCCGCACCTACGCCAAGCAGAAGGCGCTGTATCGCGAGTACCGCAAGGGCGAGGGCAACCTCGCCGCGCGCCCGGGGTTCTCGAACCACGAGAGCGGCCGTGCGCTCGACCTGTACATCACGAACTACAAGGTCTACGAGTGGCTCGAGGGCCACGCCGCGCGGTACGGCTTCCATCGCACCGTGCCCGGCGAGCCGTGGCACTGGGAGTACCTCGGCGGCTACGAGCCGGAGCGCAAGGTCAGCGCGCGCCACGGCCGCAGCTCGTCGCGCAGCTAGCTGGCGATCGCCGGTTCGTCGCGTGGGCGGGTGGCGGGCCGGCGGAACACGCAGCGCCCACGCGGGCCTCGTTGCCCGTTCGTGTCGCCTGGTTTCCGGTGGGCTCTCACCGGGCGAGGTAGCCGCCGTTGACGAACACGGTCTGCGCGGTGAGCCACTGCGCGCCGGGCGACGCGAGGAACGCGACGACCGGGACGATGTCCGACGGCAGGCCGAGCCGGTTCGCGACGCTCGCGTGGGTCGCGTAGGCGACCGCCTGCGGGCTCTCCTGCGCGTGATAGAACGGCGTGTCGAGCGGGCCGGGCGCGATCGTGTTGACCGTGATGCCGCGCGCGCCGACCTCGCGGGCGAGCGCGCGCGTGAAGTCCTCGAGCGGCGCCTTCGAGCCGGCGTAGACGCCGTAGCCCGCGGTGGTCGCGGCGAGCAGGGTGGTGCCGATGTTGATGATCCGGCCGCCGTCGGCGATCCGCCGGGCGGCCTCCTGCATGACGAAGAACGCGGCGCGCGCGTTGATCGCGAAGCTCCGGTCGTAGTCGTCCTCGGTGATCTCGACGATCGGCTTCTTGACGATCATCCCGGCGTTGTTGATCACGACGTCGATCCGGCCGAACGCGGCGAGCGCGGCGTCGAACAAGTCGCGGATCGCGGCGACCTGGGCGAGATCGCCCGCGACGATCAGCGCGCGGCCGCCGGCGGCCTCGACCTGGCGCGCGGTCTCGGCGGCGTCGCCGGCCGAGCCGGCGCCGCGGTGATGGACCACGACGGCGTTGCCGCCGTGGCCGAGCGCGACCGCGAGCGCGCGGCCGAGGTTGCGTGCAGCTCCGGTGATGAGGGTGACCTGATCGGGCATGACCGATCCGTAGGCCCGATGGTTTCCATTGGCAAGAAGGCACCCGAAAGTTCTATACTCACCTTTCGGAAACCATGAACGCCCGACGCGAAGCGCTGGTCCGCGAGATGCTCGGCCGGGTCGGCGACAAGTGGACGCTGCTGGTGATCGACGCGCTGGTCGACGCCGGCGAGCTGCGGTTCTCCCGGCTGCGCGACGCGATCGGCGGGATCAGCCAGAAGATGCTGACCAAGACGCTGCGCGAGCTCGAGCGCGATGGCCTGGTGACCCGGCGCGTCCATCCCACCGTGCCGCCGCGGGTCGACTACAAGCTGACCCGGCTGGGCGAGCAGCTCGGCGAGTCGGTGTGCGGGATCTGGGAGTGGGTCGACGAGCACCTCGCGGCGGTCGAGCGCGCGCGCCGGGCCTACGACGCTCGCCGTCACGGCGCGTCGAGCGACGTGTGATCGTGCACCACGCGCCAGCCGTCGGGCGTGCGCGCGAAGCCGAGCGAGAACACGCCGGCGCCGGCGTTCGGCGTGGCGGTCAGCCGCCACCGGCCGAGCACGATCGCGCCGTCGGCGCCGAGCGGCTGGATGCCGAGGATCTCGAAGTCGAGGTGGCCCATCGTGCTCGGGTCCGCGCCGTACTTCGCGCGGTACTTGTCGTAGGTGTCCTGCCAGCCGCGGCGGATCTTGCCGCCCGAGGTGAACACCAGATCGTCGCGGTGCGCGTAGCCGGCCATGAACGCGTCGAGGTCCCCGCGGTTCCACGCTGCCTGCTGCGCCGCGAGCACGCCGCGCACCGCGCGATCGTCGTCGGCGGAAAACGCCCGCGGCGCCGCGCACGCCCAGAACGTGACGACCGCGATGACCGCGAGCGGCTTCACGGCGCCGCCGTCGGGTCGTCGGGATCGGCCGGCGCCTTGCCGAGCTTCACGCGATGCCAGTGCTGGTCGGCGCCGTCGATCTCGAGCTCGCCGCCGCCCGAGATGCCCCTGGCGTCGAAGCACAGCGTGTAGCTGCGGCGCGCCCGGCCGGCCGCCGTGGTCGCGCGCACGCACCACGCGCCATCCTGCTCGAACGCCTCGCTGGTGCTCGTGCTCTGCGCGACCTGTTGTGCGTCGCCGTGGTGCTCGGCGTTGTCGGGCCCGATCAGCGCGTCGGCCTCGCCGTAGGCCGCGAGGTCATCGGCGGTGTCGGGCGCGATCGCCGGGTGATACAGGCCGGTCGCGGTCGCGACCCACGGGCCGTCGATCAGGAGGTCGTTGTACGGCCTGGCGCACAGCAGGGTCGCGACCTTGGCGCCGGGCAGCGCGCGTACGTCGCTGACCGCGCAGCGCGCGCTGCCGCGCGACGTCGTATCGGCCGCATACGCGTCGGTCCTGGCGTCGTGATGGCCATCGACGAGCTCGATCGGCAGCGACCACGCGCGGCCGCGCTCGAACAGCGCGAGGTAGACCGCGCGTTTCGGCTTGTCGTCGTGCCGCTGCGCGCCGCCGCACGCGGCGACCGCGAGGACCAGCGCCAGGCTCCGCACCGTGCGAGCGTACTATGGCGTGACGAGCGCGTCGGATCGGCGAAGCCCTTGAACACGCGTCGGGCGCAGGAATTCACGACGCGCATTGACGCGATCCGCCGCGCCGCGCGGGATCGTAGGATCGAGCAGGTGACCGCGTCGGGCCCAGAGCGGATGTCGCGGCACCGTCATGCCGGCGAGGTGATGCGAGCGCGGAGCATCCTCGCGGTGGCGTGCGCGCTGTGGCTCGCGACCGGCGTGCCGATCGATCTCTTCACCCACGACGCGATCGGCAGCGGCGGGCTGGGCTTCGTGCTCGCGGTGCGGCTCGCGGCGAGCGCGCTGCACGCGATCGTGCTGGTCGGGCTCTATCGCACGCCGTTGCCGGCGCCGCGCGTGACCGACGCGCTGATCGCGTCGGTGTTCCCGGTCACCGCGCTCGCGACCGCGCTGATCGCGACCCGGATGGGCGGGCTGACCTCGCCGTACGTCTCGGTGATGTTCGTCGGGATCATGGTGCAGGTCGCGGCGCTGCCGTGGCCGTGGCGGCGCGGCGCCGCGCTGGTCGGCGCGACCGTCGCGGTGTATCCGCTCGCGCTCTGCGCGGCGTCGCGCTTCGATCCCGCGATCGCGGCGCAGCTCGCCGACCGCGCCGCGCGCACCACGTTCCTGGTGTTCGTCGCGGTGCTGCTCGCCGGGGCGACGATCGTGGTGTGGGCCGGCCACGTGCTGTGGACGCTGCGCCGCAGCGTGTTCGAGAGCCGCAACCTCGGGCGCTACCGGCTGATCCGCCGGATCGGCAAGGGCGGGATGGGCGAGGTGTGGCGCGCGCAGGACCGCGCGCTGCGCCGCGAGGTCGCGCTCAAGATCCTGTCGCCCGAGCACGGCCGCCATCCCTCGGCGATCGCGCGGTTCGAGCGCGAGATCCAGGCGACCTCGGAGCTCGCGCATCCCGGCGTGGTGCGGATCCACGACTGGGGCGTGACCGACGACGGCGTGTGGTACTTCGCGATGGACCTGCTGGCCGGCGTCGATCTCGAGACCCTGGTCGCGCGCACCGGGCCGTTGCCGCCGGCGCTGGTCGTTCAGCTCGGCGCGGCGGCGGCGGCCGGGCTCGGCGAGGCGCACCGCCGCGGCGTGGTGCACCGCGACGTCAAGCCGGGCAACCTGTTCGTGGTCGCGCGAGACGGGGCGGTCGAGCGCGCCGTGCTGGTCGACTTCGGGATCGCGCGGGTCGAGGCCGACTCCGAGCTCACCCATCCCGGCGCGGTGATGGGCACGCCCGGCTACATGGCGCCGGAGGTCCGCGCCGGCGCGCCCGGCGGGATCGCCGCCGACATCTACGGCCTGGGCGCCGCGCTGTACTTCGCGCTCACCGGCGCGGGGCCGCACGACACGCGCGCGGTGCGTGCGTCCGCGCTGGCGGCCGGCATCCCGCTCGAGCTCGACGACCTGCTCGCGCGCGCGCTGGACCCCGAGCCGGCGCGCCGGCCGGCCAGCGCGGGCGAGCTCGAGCGCGCGCTCGCGGCCTGCGGCCTGGTGTGGAGCGAGCGCTGGCCGATCGATCGCCCGGCCCGCGCCGGCGATGTGGCCGCCGCGCCGACCGTCGAGCCCGACGCGCCGCCGACCGTGGCGGAGCGTCCGTGAAGCTCGCACGATCGCGGCACGCGTCGTGCTCCGGATCGAGGCATGGACATCTGGACATTACTCATCGTCGGTCTGATCGCAGGCGTGCTCGCATCGCTGGTCGTCGGCGGAGGTGGGTACGGCGTGATCGGGGATCTCGTGATCGGTGTGCTCGGCGCATATCTCGGCGGGTACATCTTCCAGCGCGCCGGATGGCACGCGCCGTGGGCCGGGCTGGCCGGCACGGTGTTCGTCGCGTTCATCGGCGCGGCGATCCTGCTGGTCGTCCTGCACCTGATCCACGGCTCGTTCTACGGCTCGCCGTGGCGGCGCCGCCCACCGTTGTGACACGACCGCGCGCTGCGCTATCGTCGCGCGCCGATGGCGTACGACATCAGGACGGACATCAAATACGCGCCGCTCGAGGTGATCGACGCCGGCGCGCTGGCCGATCGCTGCGACCAGCGCTGGTGGAACCAGACGCTGTGCCAGGTCAACGACTCGGTCGCGCGGATCGGCGTGTTCCTCGGCGAGTTTCACTGGCACAAGCACGACCGCGAGGACGAGCTGTTCTTCGTGCTCGACGGCAAGCTGCTGCTCGACATCGAGGATCGCGGCACGTTCGAGCTCGGCCCGCGCCAGGGCATGGTCGTGCCGCGCGGCGTCGTGCATCGCACGCGCGCCGAGCAGCGCACCGTGGTCCTCATGATCGAGGACGCGACGATCGTGGCGACCGGCGATTGATGCGCGCGCTCGTGCTCGCGCTCGCCGCGTGCGCGGCGCCGGCCTGGCAGCTGCCGCAGGGCTGGCGCGGCGAGACCTTCGCGTTCCCGATCGACTTCGCGCCGGCGCTCCCGCATCGCGGCTTCGAAGTGCTGCGCTTCGCGCCGGGCTTCCTCGAGCTCGGCAAGCCTGGCCACTGGTCGTACGCGTTCGCGTGGCGGCTCGACGATCCGGCCGCGCTCGACGCACCCGCGCTGGCGGGCGAGCTCACCGCATACTTCCGCGGTGTGATCGCAGCGGTCGACGACAAGCACCGGATCGCGGACGTCGATCGCGCGCGCATCGCGATCGCGGCGACGCCCGACCGCGGCGGGTTCGCGCTGCACGGCCTGGTGTTCGACGCGTTCGGCGACGGCGGCCCGCTCGAGCTGTCCGGCACGGCCGAGCGCAGGGCGTGCGGCGGCGGGGCGCTGTGGCTGGTCACGTTCACGCCGGCCGCCAACCCGACCTATCGCGCGCAGCTCGCCGCGGTCGTGCGCGACGCGACCTGCCAGAACGTGCGGCGATGATCGCGTTTCGCTACCTGCTGCGCGTGCGCTACGGCGAGTGCGACGCCCAGGGCATCGTGTTCAACGCGCGCTGGGCCGAGTACGTCGACATCGCGGCGAGCGAGTACACCCGCGCGCTGTTCGGCTCGGTCGATCCCGCGGTCACCGGCATCGACTGGCGGCTGGTCAAGCAGACGCTCGAGTGGCGCGCGCCCGGGCGCTACGACGACGTGCTCGACATCCGGGTGCGCACCCTGCGGGTCGGCACGACGTCGTTCGCGCTCGCGACCGAGTTCTGCCGGCACGGCGAGACCGCCGTGCTCGCCACCGCCGAGACGATCTACGTCGTGGTCGATCCGGCCGCCGGGGTCAAGCGGCCGGTGCCGGAGGCGTGCCGGGCGGCGCTCGAGCGCGGCGCGCCCGGCGTGGTGGTCGATCACGCGGCGGCAGAAGCCGGCAACGCGACGCGCGCGCCGCGGGTGTGAAACCCGGCCACGCGAAACGCGCGACGCAGCTGCGGCGCAGCTCCGCGGATCCGGCGCGCCGACCGCTGCGTCGCCCGGGTGGCACCCGCTGGCCGATCGGTTGCAACGCCCCGGGGCATGGTCGTCTCGCTGGTCGTGCTCGGAACCCTGACCAAGCTCGCGTTCGCGGTGATCGCGACGCATCACACCCGCGCGTGGTGGCTGCCCGGCGCGGTCGCGATCGCGCTCGGCGCCGTGGCGTGCGCGCACTACGCACCGGCCCGCGCGGTCGGCGCCGTCGCCATCGTGCTCGGCGCGCTCGCGATCGCCGTCGCGTGCCGGCTGCGATCTCGGGTAGCATCCCGGGCATGAAGCAGCAGGACGTGAGGTCGCAGGTCAACGAGGTCGAGTGGCAGACGCGGGTCGATCTCGCCGCGTGCTATCGCCTGGTCGCGCTGTACGGCTGGGACGATCTGATCTTCACGCACATCTCGGCGCGCCTGCCCGGGCCCGACCACCACTTCCTGATCAACCCGTTCGGGATGACGTTCGACGAGGTCACCGCGTCGAGCCTGGTCAAGATCGACCTCCACGGCAAGAAGGTCATGGACAGCCCGTTCGAGATCAACCCGGCGGGCTTCGTGATCCACAGCGCGATCCACGCGGCGCGCGACGATGCCAGGTGCGTGCTGCACACCCACAGCCTCAACGGCGTCGCGGTGTCGGCGACCAAGGACGGCGTGCTGCCGATCTCGCAGCAGGCGACGTTCGTGCTGGCGTCGCTCGCGTATCACGACTACGAGGGCGTGGCGCTGCGCGACGACGAGAAGCCGCGGCTGGTCCGCGACCTCGGCGACAAGTTCTTCCTCATGCTGCGCAACCACGGCCTGCTCACGGTCGGTCCGAGCGTTGCCGACGCGTTTCTCCTGATGTACCTGTTCGAGGCGGCCTGCACGATCCAGGTGCGGGCGCAGGCCGCGAGCAGCGAGCTCGTGCCGATCGCGCCCAGCATCATCGAGGGCGCGACGATGATGGCCAAGGCGGTGACCCACGCCGCGGGCGGCGCGTTCGCGTGGCCCGGCCTGCTGCGCAAGCTCGACCGGATCGATCCGGGCTATCGCAGCTGACCGACCTTCTCGGCCACGCCGGCC
Source organism: Kofleriaceae bacterium (assembly GCA_035516595.1). Taxonomy (GTDB): domain Bacteria; phylum Myxococcota_A; class Polyangia; order Haliangiales; family Haliangiaceae; genus JABFXX01. The sequence continues at coordinate 11,382 of DATJAE010000207.1, forward strand.
GCGAGCCGCGCGACGATCGCGTCGTCGGCGCCGATCATCGACTGGCCGACCATGATCATCGCGTCGAGGTCGGCGCGATCGACCGCGCCGGTCGCGTAGCCCTCGCGCTTGGCGATCGCGTTGGCGAGCCGCACGACGTTGGCCACGCCGGTGCGATGGGCCGGATCGTAGTCGCTGCAGTCGGCGATCGCGGCGGCGACGTCCTCGGGCAGCTGCCACTTCGCCGCGATCGCCACGCCGACCTTGCGATGCGCCGACTCGACGATCCGCGTCCAGCCGGCGTCGTCGAGCCACCGCGTGCGCTGCCCGAGCTGGCGCTCGGCCTCGAGCAGCATCGCCGCGATCACCGGCTTGCCGAGGTCGTGCAGCAGGCCGGCGAGGTAGGCCGCGTCGCCGTCGCAGCCCGACGGGGTCGCGAGCTCGCGGGCGAGCAGCGCGACCGCGACCGAGTGCTGCCACACCTTGCGGTTGGCGGCCGCGATCCGCGGGTTGCTCGACCGGAACAGCTGGTGCGCGGCGTACTCGATCACGGCCTGCTGGAGCCGCTCGGCGCCGAGCCGGCCGATCGCCTGATCGAGCCGCGTCGCCGTCCCGCCGGCGGCCGCCGTGCTCGCGGCGTGCAGCACGCTGGCGGCGAGCAGCGGGTCGCTCTCGAGCGTCGCGATCACGCGATGCTGCTGGTAGCAGGGATCGCGCAGCAGCTCGAGGCAGCGGGTCGCGGCCGCCGGCATCGCGGGCAGCACGAGCTTGTCGCTCGCGATCCGGGCGAGCACGATGCGCTCGAGCTCGCAGCCGATGCGCGCCTCCGCCACCATCACGCGCTCCCGAGGTGTGTGGCCAGCAGCTGCTCGACCGCTGCGGGATCGAACGGCTTGAGCAGCTGGTCGCGGAAGCTGCGGGCCTCGCGCTCGCTCACCTGGTCGGCGACCGTGCGCAGGACGAGCGCGACCAGGCTCGCGTGCGGCTGCAGCGCGGCGAGCTGGCCGGCGAGCGCGACGCTGTCGACCCCGGGGATCGCCAGATCGATCACGATCAGCCGGTAGCCGTGGCGCTGGCACAGCTCGATCGCGTCGCGCGCGCCGGCGCACGCGTTCATCGTCACCTTGCCGGGGAGCAGGGCGCGCAGCCTGCGGTGGACGTTGAGCACGTCGTCGATCAGCAGGATGTCGATCGGGTCTCCGGCGGAGCCGGAGCTCTCGACCGGCTGCGCCGCGGGGGCGATCCGCAGCGCCTTCTGGATCTTCGCGCGCAGCTCGTCGGGCCTGTGCGGCTTGAGGATGTAGTCGTCGATCCCGAGCTTGAGCGCGCTCGCGATGACCTGCCGCCGCGACTCGCTGGTCAGCATCACGACCGGCGTGCGATCGCCGCGCTCGCGCATCGCGGCGAGCATCGTCGGACCGTCCATCACCGGCATGTGGACGTCGAGCAGCACCAGGTCGATCCCGCCGAGCGCCAGCCGGGCCAGGCCCTGGGCGCCGTTCTCGGCCTGGTCGACCTGATAGCCGAGCTCCGTCATCTGGTCGGCGACCTCGCCGCGCAGCGTGCTCGAGTCATCCACCGTCAAGATCCGCGGCATTGCCGTCACCTGATGACTCGGCCAGAAGCCGCCGCGACTTGATGTGGGTGCAGCTCGCCTTCACGCCGGGCGGTTCCGGCCGATACCTACCGCGATGGCCGCGGTCTTCGGCGAGGAGCTCGTCGAGCGGCTCCCGGCGGGAGTCGTGGGCGTGCGCGCCGATCTCACGATCGCGGTGTGGAACGCGTTCATGGCGGCACACACCGCGATCCCGGCGGCCGCCGCGCTCGGGCGGGGCCTGCTCGAGGTCTGTCCCGGCGCCGACTGGCTCGCGGCCCGGGTCGGCGAGGTGTTCGCGCGAGGCGTTCCGGTCCGCTCGTCCTGGCGCGAGCGGCCGCACCTGTTCGCGATGGCGATCCAGCAGGACGTCACGCTGCTGCTGGTCGGGGAGCTGGTCGCGATCGTGGTGAGCGACGCGAGCGACGCCGCGATCGCCGAGCTCGCGCTCGAGGGTGCGCGCGAGGCGCTCGATCGCGGGCACGCCGAGCACCTCCAGCTCGAGGTCCAGCTCCGGCTCGCGCACCGGCTCGAGGCGATCGGCCAGCTCGCCGCCGGCGTGGCGCACGAGCTCAACACGCCGATGCAGTTCGTCAGCGACAGCCTGCAGTTCGTGCTCGACAGCGCCGGCGAGCTGATCGCCGCGCTCGACCAGCTGCCGCCGGACACCGCGGCGGCGCTCGACCTGGCGTTCGTCACCGAGCAGGTGCCGCTCGCGCTGCGCCGCGCCCAGAGCGGCCTCGAGCGCATGACCAAGATCGTGCGCGCGCTCAACAGCTTCTCGCATCCCGATCACGGCCGGGCCTCGCCGGTCGATCTCAACCGCGCGATCGAGAGCACGCTCACGCTCGCGCGCAGCGAGTACAAGTACGTCGCCGAGCTGGACGTGGCGCTCGGCGAGCTTCCGTCGGTGACCTGCGTGGCCGGCGAGATCAACCAGGTCGTGCTCAACCTCGTGGTCAACGCCGCGCAGGCGATCGGCGACGCGGTCGGCGGCTCGGGCCGGCGCGGCACGATCACGGTGCGGTCGCGACGGGTCGAGGATCACGTCGAGATCGCGATCGGCGACACCGGCAGCGGGATTCCGGCGGCGATCGCCGATCGCGTGTTCGATCCGTTCTTCTCGACCCGGCAGACCGGCAAGGGCACCGGCCTCGGGCTGGCGGTCGCGCGCACGGTCGTCGATCGCCACCGCGGCCGGATGTGGTTCGACACCGGCGCCGCCGGCACCACGTTCTACGTCCGGCTGCCGATCGGCTGATCAGCTCGCGTTCGCCGCGCGCACCGCCGCGACGACGTCGGCCGGATCGGGGAATCGCCCCCAGCGCTTCTCGGCCACCATCTTGTCGCCAACCCACACCGTGAACTCGCCCGACGTGCCGACCTCGAGCGCGGTCTCGACTCCCAGCTGCTGCTTGAGCTCGGCCGCCACCCGGGCGGCCTTGGGCAGGTAGCCTCAAGCGTTGCAGTAACGGATCTTCACGGTCATGCGCGCAGCCTAGCACCGCGATCACGCCTCGTCAGCCTCGAGCTCGGTCAGCTGGAGCGGCCGACCGCGAAGTAGCGCGCGTCGGGGTGCGCGAAGTACAGCCCCGACACCGACGCGGTCGGCGTCATCGCGTAGCTCTCGGTCAGCGCCACGCCGTGGAACTCGGCGTGATCGAGCAGCTCGAACAGCACGCGCTTGGGCGCGTGATCGGGGCACGCCGGATAGCCGAACGCCGGGCGGATGCCGCGATATTGCTCGGCGAGGATCTGCTCGTGGCTGAGCACCTCGCCGCCGTACCACTCGGCCCGCACCTTCGCGTGCAGCCACTCGGCCGCGGCCTCGGCGAGCCGGTCGGCGAGCGCCTTGGCCATGATCGCGGAGTAGTCGTCGTGATCGCGCTCGTACGCCGCGGCGAGCGCGTCGCAGCCCAGGCCCGCGGTCACGATGAACCCGCCGATGTGGTCGCCCGCCGGCGCGACGAAGTCGGCGAGCGACAGGCACACGTCCTTGTCTTCGCGCTGCCGCGGCATCGCGAACCGCACGCCGCCGTCGAGCACGATGTCGTCGGCCTCGGCGTGCGCGCGGAAGTAGCCGTAGGTCGCGCGGGCGCGCAGCTTGTGGTGCGCGACGATGTCGTCGAGCATCGCGCGCGCGTCGGCGTACAGCTTGCGCGCGGCCTCGCCCTTCTTCGGATCGTCGAGGATCGCCGGGTAGCGGCCGCTCAGCTCCCAGGTGTGAAAGAACGGCGACCAGTCGATCCAGCGCGCGAGCTCGCCGAGCTCGAGCTCGACGTCGCGCACGCCGACGAACGGCGGCACCGCGAGCCGGGTGAAGTCGAGCTTCGCCCGGCGCGCCCGCGCCTCGTCGAGCGACAGCAGCGGCCGCTTCTGCGCCTGCGCGAACGCCGCGCGTTGCGCCTCCTGCTTGGCCGCGATCTCGGCGAGATAGCGGGCGCGGTCGCCCGACATCAGCTTGCCGAGCACGCCCACCGCGAGCGACGCGTCGGGCACGTGCACCGTCGCCGCGTGATACGCCGGCGCGATCTTGACCGCGGTGTGCTTGCCGCTCGTGGTCGCGCCGCCGATCAGCAGCGGCACCGTCATGCCGCGCCGGGTCATCTCCGACGCGACGTGGATCATCTCGTCGAGCGACGGCGTGATCAGGCCCGACAGCCCGACCAGGTCGGCGCCGAGCTCGGCCGCGGTGTCGAGGATCTTGTGCGCCGGCACCATCACGCCGAGGTCGGTCACCTCGTAGCCGTTGCAGCGCAGCACGACGCCGACGATGTTCTTGCCGATGTCGTGGACGTCGCCCTTGACCGTCGCGATCACCAGCTTGCCCTTGCTCGCGCGCGCCCCGGTCGCCGCCTTCTCGGCCTCCATCAGCGGCTCGAGGATCGCCACCGCCTTCTTCATCACGCGCGCCGACTTGACGACCTGTGGCAGGAACATCTTGCCCGAGCCGAACAGCTCGCCGACCACGTTCATGCCGTCCATCAGCGGGCCTTCGATGATCGCGAGCGGCCTGGGATAGACGGTCAGCGCCTCGGCGACGTCGGGATCGATGAAGTCGGTGATGCCGTTGACCAGCGCGTGGGCGAGCCGGCCGGCGAGCGGCAGCTTGCGCCACGCGAGCTCGTCTTCCTGCTTCGCGCCGCCCTCGCCGCCGAGCGTCGCGGCGATCGCGAGCAGGCGCTCGGTGGCGTCGGGCCGGCGATTCAGCACCAGATCCTCGACGGTCTCGCGCAGCTCCGGGTCGAGCTGCTC
>DATJAE010000208.1:0-11484 GCA_035516595.1 Kofleriaceae bacterium
CCACCGGCGCGCGCTGCCCCGAGTGCGGCGCCGTGCTCGTCGTCCAGAGTCACTGCCGGCTGTGCCGGCACTGCGGTTGGTCGGTCTGCGGGTGACATGACCCCGAGCGCCACAGCAAGCGCGACACCAACTTTCGATCACGCGATCGCGCGGTGTTAGCGCGTCGTGCGTCCGCCTGCCGGACATCGCGTCCGGCTGCCGGCCGGACACACCGGACGTGAAGCGCGGTCCGCGCTCGCTCGTCGCGTCGACAAGCCCCGAGAGCCTCGAGGCACGGCGAGCATGTCGCTCGCGACCCCGCTCACTCTCGCGTCGTCCTCGGCGGTCGGCATCAAGCTCGCGGAGCCGACCGCGGGTACACCGGTTAGCGGCGGCGGCGGCGGCGCGCCGGCCGCGGAGCGACCGCGGCGGCCTCGAGCTCCTCGAGGTGCTCGAGCATGCTGATCATCGTGTTGCGCGTGGCGGCGTGCGGCTCGTTCGTGATCGCGCGGCCCAGGCTGATCCGCAGCTCGGCGCGCAGCTCGGACTCGATCAGGCGATAGGTCCTGAGCGCCTCTTCCGGATCGTAGTGATTGAGATCTGCCTCACAGCCGGTCGCGGCGATCCACACGGCGGCGAGCGCGGCGGCACGGCGACCGGGCTGCGACGACGCGAACTCCTTGACCGACGACCGGAGCCGCTGACGGACCAGCGGGACGGGCGGCAGGGCAACCAGACCATCGTTGTCGTCGTCGGGCCGACGAAGGACAGGGCGTGTCATCGACTTGTCGGTTTCCATGTCTTCTTTGTCCTGGTCTCGCATCGAGAGTCCTTACTTTTCCCCCGTAAGGGTCGCGCTGCGATGGACCGCGACCTTGCCTGAAAGCGTTCGAGAAAGCGATGAATTTTCGCGCGCCGCGCGGCAAAAAAATTAGCTGAAACAAGGTGACGTTCGACTCATCTTCAGAAACTGTCCGAGCAGGGCTCAACTGTCCCCAGCCTGCGATGCTTCACCATCTCACTCCCGCCGTTCGGGGTCATCGCAATCGATCCGTCTTGCCACGAAATCGCGAACCGTCCAGTCCACGAGATGTGGCCGTTCGATCGGCGCGGTGTGCGATGCGTTCGGGATCTCGAGCAGCTCGGCTCCGGGGATCGCAGCCGCCATGGCGCGGCTCCGCTCGGGCGGCGTGAAGCCGTCCCGCCCTCCCGCAACGACCAGGCTGGGCACTGCCACCTCGGGCAGCAGATCATCGGCCGAATGTTGACCCGCCGCGGACAGCATCGCAACAAACAACCGCGCGTCGATGCGCGCCATGCCCTCGAGGTACGGCATGAAGTCGTCCGGCTCGATCAGCTCGCGCCGGACCTCGAGCCGGGTCGCGACCTCGAACGCCAGCCGGGTGGGTAGGACCAGTCGCGTCACCCGGTTGATCACCCGGGGAACGCGGTGGATCCACCGCTGGATGGTCGGCAGCAGCTCCTCCAGCGCGGCCGAGCCACGGAACGTCTTGAGCGGGTGCGACGACGCACCACACACCAGCACCAGCCCGGCGACCCGGTCGCGGTGCCGGCGGTAGGTCTCGAGCGCCACCTGGACGCCCATCGAATGGCCGACGAGCACGGCGCGCTCGACGAGCGCGTCGTCGAGCACGCACGCGATGTCGTCGGCCAGATCCTCGATCGTCACGCGCGCGGGATCGCGCGGCGCGGCGGTCCGGCCGTGGCCGCGATAATGAGGATGCAGCCCGAACCGTTCGGGCAGGTCGTGGCGCAGGTAGCGCCATACGAAGCCATCGCAGCCGATGCCGTCGCAGAGAACGATCGGTACGCGCGCTCCGCGCTCGCCCCACGATTCGTAGAACAGCGAGCTCCCGTCGGCGGCAGAGACGGCGTACCCCCACGCCGTCGCGCTCACTCCTACGCGATCTCTTTCTCGTCTTCCTCGCCGGGGAACTCGTTCACCGACGGGTACTTCATGATCTCTTTCCGAGCGATCTTCCACGCCTTCTGGACGATCCAGGACAGGGACCGGTCCTGCCGGGTCGCTTCGTCTTGGATTTCCTTCAGCATGTCTTCGGGAAAGTAGAGAGACTGCTTTCTCTTGTCCGAGCCGGCCATACGCGAGTTAGTTTCGATGGATAGCCTACACCGTGTCAAGCTGGCGGCCTGTGTATGATGTTGGATCTCGCCGGAGGGGGGTTGTCACGCTATGTCGACGTCACTATCCTGTCGCGCCTTCCGAGGCACCCTATGAGCACGACCCCCGCGGCCGCATCATCGAAGGCTCTGACCAAGAAAGAGCTGAAGAAGTTTCAAGAGCTTCTCGAAGAGAAGCGGAAGGCGGTCCTCGAGCGCGCGCGCCAGATGCTGGCGGAAGAGAACATGACGCTCGACACCAATGACTTGCCGGATGAGATGGATCTCGCGTCGAGCGAGTACCTCCAGTCGTTCGAGTTCCGGCTGCGCGGCCGGGAGAAAAGTCTGTTGTCCAAGCTCGACCTCGCGCTCAAGAAGATCGAGGAAGGCACGTTCGGGATCTGCGAGATCTGCGAGGAGCCGATCGGCAAGAAGCGCCTCGAGGCGCGGCCGGAGACCACGCTCTGCATCAAGTGCAAAGAGGATCAGGAGCGCGAAGAGCGCACGATGGGCTGAAACGTTGGCGGCCCGCGTGACTCTGTTACGGTAGTCGCGATGGGAGATGACGATGGTGGTCCGAGCCGCCGCCGGTTTCTCGGCTACACGACCTGCGCGATCGGCGGCGGGATCGGGCTGAGCCTGCTCTACCCGGTGGTGCGCCTGGTCGCCGATCCGATGTGCCGGCAGACCGTCACCACGCCGACCGAGCCGATCGACATCGGCGCGGCCGACCGGCTGCGCGTCGCCGCGACATGGCAGCAGGTGCCGGTGATCGCGCCGGTGATCGCCGATGCGTGGTCGACCTCCCACGACGTCGTGCTCGGCGGCGCGTTCATCCGCCAGCCCGCGGCGGGCAAGCTCGAGGCGCTGTCGGCGGTGTGCCCGCACCTCGGCTGCGCGGTCGGCTACGACCCGGGCGCCAACACGTTCCTGTGCCCGTGCCACAACAGCCGGTGGGACCGCGACGGCAACCTGCTGCCCGATGGCAAGGCGCAGCGCGGGCTCGACCCGCTGCCGATCGAGGTCAAGGACGGCCGGCTGCGCCTGACCTGGGTCGCGTACAAGCTCGACACCGCGTCGCGGGAGCCGGCGTGAAGCTGCGCGCGTGGATCCGCGAGCGCACCGACGTTCGCATGCCGACCGGGATGATCCACGGCGGCCCGTCGTTCGCGCACGTGTTCGGCTGGGTGTTGCTGCTGCTCCTGCTGGTCGAGGCGGTGACCGGCACGGCGCTCGCCGCGTTCTACAGCCCGTCGACGACGTCGGCGTGGGGCTCGGTCGCCTACGTCCAGGATCAGATGGCGCTCGGCTGGCTGGTGCGCGGGCTGCACTACCACGGCGGCTCGGCGCTGGTGATCGTGACCGGCGTGCACCTGCTGCAGACCGCGGTGTACGGCGCCTACAAGAAGCCGCGCGAGCTGGTGTGGTGGCTCGGCATCGTGCTGCTCCTGCTCGTGCTCGGTTTCACCGTCACCGGCTACGTGCTGCGCTGGGATCAGGCCGGCTACTGGGCCAACCGGGTCGAGGTCGGGATCGCCGCCTCGACGCCGGTGGTCGGCAAGCAGATCCGCGAGCTCGCGATCGGCGGCAACGAGTACGGCAACCTCACGCTCACCCGGTTCTACGCGCTGCACGTGATCGTGCTGCCCGCGATCGTCGCGCTCGGCGTGCTCGGCCACATCGTGCTCGCGCTGCGCCACGGCGCGACCACGCTGCGGCCCGACATGCCGGCGACCCGGCGCTGGCCGGATCAGGCGCTGCGCAACGCGTTCGCGATGGCGCTCGCGTTCGCCGCGCTGCTCGGCTACGCGGTGTCGCAGCACGGCGCGGACCTCGCGGCGCCGGCCGATCCGTCGGCGGCGTTCGACGCGCGGCCGCTGTGGTACTTCCGCTGGCTGTTCGAGCTGCGCCACATCTTCGGCTCGTGGGAGCGGTTTGCCGCGCTCGCCGCGCCGGCGGTGGTCGCCGGCATCCTGGTCGCGCTGCCGATCTTCGATCGCACCCCGAGCCCCGCGCTGCGCAACCGCATGCCGTTCATCGGCGCGGTGGTCGGGCTCGGCGCGCTCGTCGGCATCCTCACGCTGCTGTCGTTCCGCGCCGACGCTCGCGACGCCGACCTCGCCAAGCGCCAGGACGCCGCGGACAAGCTCGCGATCCGCGCGCGCATGCTGGCGCGCGACAACGGCGTGCCCGTGACCGGCGCACAGGACGTGTTCAAGACCGTGCCGATGTACCGCGCGCGCTCGCTGTACGCGCAGCGCTGCCGCGGCTGCCACGACGCCGGCAGCAAGGACCGCAAGGGGCCGATCATCGGCCCGGGCCACGGCAACCGCGCGTGGCTGCGCGGCTTCCTGACCGGCCCCAGCGGCGACGCGTACTGGGGCAGGACCAAGCTGGCCAAGACCGAGGACGCGATGAAGGCGGTCGACATCGCCGGCGGCGACCTCGACGACCTGGTCGAGCTGCTGTACGCGCAGAGCGGAGCGCCCGACGCCGACACCGCCAAGCGCGATCGCGGCAAGGCGCTGTTCGACAAGGCGTGCAACGACTGCCACAACCTCGACGAGGGCGTGGCGAGCGCGTCGGCGCCGTGCCTGTACGGCATCGCCAGTCGCGACTGGTTCACCGGCTTCATCGGCAATCCCAAGTCGGCCGTGCACATGGGCATCGACAAGAGCGAGATGCCGCGGCTCGACAAGGACCTGTCGATCGTCGACCGCGATCTGATCGCGCAGTACCTGGTGTGGCTGCGCACCGCGACGCCGCAGGACCTCGAGGCGCTCGGGCCCTTGTAGCGTATGCTGCGCGGGCCATGCCCGCGTTCCACTACCAAGAGCTCCTGCCGATCGGCGACCACGACGACACGCCGTGGAAGCAGCTGTCGGCCGATCACGTCGCCACGGTCGCGGCGGCCGGCCGCACGTTCCTCGAGGTCGGGCCCGAGGCGCTGACCCTGCTCGCGAGGACCGCGATGCGCGACATCGCCCACCTGCTGCGCCCGGGTCACCTCACCCAGCTGCGCGCCATCCTCGACGATCCCGAGGCCTCGCAGAACGATCGGTTCGTCGCGCTCGAGCTGCTCAAGAACGCCAACATCGCGGCGGGCGGCGTCTTGCCTGGCTGCCAGGACACCGGCACCGCGATCGTGATGGGCAAGCGGGGCCGGCTCGTCTTGACCCGCGGCGACGACGAGGCGGCGCTGTCGCGCGGGATCTACGACACCTACACCCAGACCAACCTGCGCTACTCGCAGGTCTCGCCGCTCGACATGTTCGAGGAGAAGAACACAGGCACCAACCTGCCGGCGCAGATCGAGCTGTACGCGACCGACGGCGACGAGTACCACTTCCTGTTCATGGCCAAGGGCGGCGGCTCGGCCAACAAGAGCCTGCTGTTCCAGGAGACCAAGGCGCTGCTCAATCCGAAGTCGCTCGCGCAGTTCCTCGACCAGAAGCTGCGCTCGCTCGGCACCGCGGCGTGCCCGCCCTATCACCTCGCGATCGTGATCGGTGGGCTGAGCGCCGAGCACGCGCTGAAGACGGCGAAGCTGGCGAGCGCGCGCTACCTCGATCACCTGCCGACCACGGGCAGCGCGGCCGGCCACGCCTACCGCGACCTCGAGTGGGAGCACAAGGTCGTCGAGATCGCGCGCGCCACCGGGATCGGCGCGCAGTTCGGCGGCAAGTACTTCTGCCACGACGCCCGCGTGATCCGCATGCCGCGCCACGGCGCGAGCTGCCCGGTGGCGGTGGCGGTGAGCTGCTCGGCGGATCGCCAGGCGCTCGGCAAGATCACGCGCCACGGCGTGTTCCTCGAGCAGCTCGAGAGCGATCCGGCGAGGTACCTGCCCGAGGTCACGCACGGCGAGCTCGCCGGCGAGGTCGTGACGATCGATCTCACGCGGCCGATGGCCGAGATCCGCGCGACCCTGGCGCGTTACCCGATCCGCACGCGGCTCTCGCTCACCGGGCCGATGATCGTCGCGCGCGACATCGCGCACGCCAAGCTGAAGGAGCGGCTCGATCGCGGCGACGGCCTGCCGCAGTACCTGCGCGACCACTGCGTCTACTACGCCGGGCCGGCCAAGACGCCCGAGGGCTACGCGTCGGGCTCGTTCGGGCCGACCACCGCGGGCCGGATGGACAGCTACGTCGAGCCGTTCCAGGCCGCCGGCGGCAGCATGGTGATGCTCGCCAAGGGCAACCGCAGCGCGGCGGTGACCGCGGCGTGCAAGCAGCACGGCGGGTTCTATCTCGGCTCGATCGGCGGTCCGGCGGCGCGGCTCGCCAAGGACTGCATCAAGAAGGTCGAGGTGCTCGAGTACCCCGAGCTCGGCATGGAGGCGGTGTGGAAGATCGACGTGGTCGACTTCCCCGCGTTCATCGTGGTCGACGACAAGGGCAACGACTTCTTCGCCGGGATCACCGGCGGCGGTCAGTCGCAGCTGCGGGTCGCGACGTAGAGGTCGTCGCCGCCGAGCCCGGTCTGGCGGTTCGACGCGAAGTACAGCGCGAGCCCGTCGGCGGTGATCGACACGTCCGAGTTATCGCCGCTGGGGTTCGCGATGTCCGGGATGCGAGACGGCGCGCCGAACGCGTCGGCAAGCCCGGCGCGCGACGCCTGCCACAGCTCGAGCGTGCCGCCCGGGCCGGTCTCGGACTCGAAGTAGATCGTGAGCTGGTCGGCGGAGAGCGCGGGAAAGCCGCTGTTGGCGCCGGTCGAGATCCCGAGCGGCGCGCCGGGCGGGAACTCGTCGTCGCGGCTCGCGCGCGAGGCCACGTACAGCACGCCCTCCGTCGGCGTGTCGAGCGCGATGTTGTAGTAGAGCGCGAGCCCGTCGGGCGTGACGTACGGGCCGACCGCCTCCTGCTCGGCGCACAGCGCGAGCTCGTGCGGCGTGGTCCACGCCGTGGCGGCGCTCGTCCGCGTCGTGACGTAGATGCACGGCTCGGTGCCGCGGTCGCTGTCGAAGTACAGCTCGAGCTGGTCGCCGGTCGGTGACTGATCGCCGCTGAACGCGTCGGCGTCGAGCACGGGCTCCGCGACCGGCGCGCCGAACGCCGCGTCGGTCGACGTCCGGGTCGCGACGTAGAGGTCGTTGGTCCCGGTGCGGGACGAGTCGAAGTACAGCGCGAGCCCGTCGCCGGTGATCTCGCCGCCGTAGTCGGTCTTGGGCGAGCTCAGCGCGGCGAGCAGCTGCGGCGTGCCCCACGGCCCGAACGTGCAGCTGCCATCGATCGGCGGCGCATCGGCGCGGTGCAGCTCGGCGAAGTCGATGCGGCCGCAGCCCGCGAGCGCGGCGACCCCGAAGCCGATCCACCTCATCCCGAGCAGCTCCCACAGGATAGCGATCCGGGGGCAGCTGGTAAAACGAAATCGGATCGCCGACCGTGCGGTCATGGCGTTCGTCGGGATCGACTTCGGGACGACCAACTCGGCGGTCGCGATCGCCGACGAGCGCGGTGCGGTCGAGCTGGTGCCGCTCGGCGGCGAGCCGTACTGGCGGAGCGTCCTGTACTTCGAGCCGGGCGGGGCGCTGTCGGCCGGCTCGCGCGCGATCGCGCGCTACCTCGAGACCGAAGGGGAAGGCCGGCTGGTCCAGTCGATCAAGAGCCACCTGGCGAGCGCGGCGTTCAGCCGCACGTCGATCCTGGGCCGGCGCTGGCAGCTCGACGACATGATCGCGGCGTACCTCCGCCAGCTCCGCGCGGCCTCGCCGGTCGATCTCGGCAGGCGCTGCGTGATCGGCCGGCCGGTGCGCTACTGGGGCGCGGAGTCGGCCGAGGACGACGCGCGCGCGGTCGAGCGCATGACCTCGGCGCTGGCCAAGGCCGGGTTCGACGAGGTCGCGTTCGACTACGAGCCGGTCGGCGCGGCGGCGCGCTACGCGGCGCGGCTCGACCGCGACGAGGTGCTCGTGGTCGCCGATTTCGGCGGCGGCACGACCGACTTCTCGGCGCTGCGCGTCGGGCCGCACCGTGCCGAGGTGCTCGCGACCGGCGGCATCGGCGTCTCGGGCGACGCGTTCGACGCGCGCGTGATCGACGCGGCGGTCGCGCCCGCGCTCGGCCGCGGCACGCGCTACCGCGACGAGCTCGGCGGCGAGGCGCCGGTGCCGGCGTGGCTGTACGGCCACCTCCGGCGCTGGCACCTGCTGTCGTTCCTCAAGGACGACGCGACCCGCCGGCTGATCGCGCGGGTCACCGCCGGCGCGCTCGATCCCGTGCGGGTGGGCCGGCTCGCCACCGTGGTCGACGACGATCTCGGCCTGCCGCTGCATCGCGCGGTCGAGGGCGCGAAGGTCCGGCTGTCGCGCGGCCAGGCCGATCGGGTCGCGCTCGACGCGATCGCGCTCGACGTGCCGGTCACGCGCGCGGCGTTCGACGCGTGGATCGCCGACGACCTCGCCGCGATCGATCGGGTGCTCGACGACGTGCTCGCCCGCGCCGGCCTGGCGCCGGGCGACGTCGATCGCGTGTTCGCGACCGGCGGCAGCTCGCTGGTGCCGGCGGTGCGCGCGCGGCTCGCGGCGCGGTTCGGCGGCGACAAGCTGCACGGCGCCGCCGGGCGTCCGCCCGGCACTCGCCATGACCTCGCCGAAGGCGAGGAGCTGACCAGCGTGGCGTGGGGGCTCGCGGCGCGCGCCTGGCAGCGCTACGGCGCGGGGTGATCGGCGAGGAACTTCTCGATCGCCTGCACGAAGCCGTCCGGGTCGTCGAACATCACGAAGTGCCGGGTCTTCGCCAGCACCACAACCTCGTGGTCCTTCACCGGCTCGACCTGGGTCCTGTACATCTGCTGGTAGCCGCCGTCGGCGAGCACGAGCAGGAGCGGCGCCTTGATCTTGGCGAGCTGGTCGCGCAGGTCGGTGGTGACCAGCTCGTAGATCGCGTCGCCCATGGTCTGGCGATCCGAGCGCGCGATCTCGTCGATGTACGGCGCGATCTCCTTCGGATCGCTGACCATCGACGAGTACGCGGTGCGCACCTGCTCGGGCAGCTCGTCGTCGCCTGCCTGCGCCCACATGTTGCGCAGCGAGCGCGCGGTCTCGACGTCGGTGTCGGCCAGCGCCGGGCCGGCGTCGACCACGATCACGCCGCCGATCAGCCCGGGCGCGGTCTCGGCGATCCAGTACGCGATGAACCCGCCCATGCTGTGGCCGACCACGATCGGCGCGACGAGGTGATTGGCGCGGATGTAGCGCACCAGCTCGTGGCGCACGGTCGCGGCGAGCGGCGGCTTGATCGGCTTCTCGCCGGCGAACCCGGCGAGCGTGAGCACGTGGGCCTGGATGCCGTCGAGCTTGGCCACCGTGTCGTCCCACACGTCGCCGGGGCAGCCGAGGCCGGGGATGAAGATCACCGGCCGGCCCTTGCCGGTGACCTTCGCGGTGAACGAGCGCGGCGTGAACTTGGTGTAGCTGAACACCGGGCCGTCGTCGGCGGTGTCGTCGTCGCCCGCCGCGGCGTGCACCGCGGGCCTGGCGGCCGGGCCGCACGCGGCGATCGCGAGCACGAGCGCGAGCGCGCGGATCACGGCGCCGCCAGGAACGGATCGATCGCGGCGAAGAACCCGGCGGGGTCGTCGATCATCACGAAGTGCCTGGTGTTGGGGACCACGCGCAGGCGATGCCTCGGGATCGCGGCGATCGCGCGCTCGGTCGCGCCGCGCGGCGAGGTCTCCGACAGCACGAACAGCACCGGCGCGCGGATCCGGGCGAGCCCGGGGCGGAAGTCGGCGACGATCACGTCGTAGAGCGCCGCCGCGAACGACGCGCGATCCGACCGCACGACCTCGTCGACGATCGGCGCGAGCCGGCGCGGATCGTTGGTCATGGTCGCGAACATCGCGCGGATCTGGCGCACGCGCTCGGCGTCGCTCGCGGCGAGCAGCTGATCGCGCTGCGCGGCGGCATCGATCGCGCGCGCGCGCGGCGTCGCGTCGGGCTCGAACACCGGCGACGCGTCCACCACGATCGTCGGACCGACCAGCCCGGGCTCGTCCTCGGCGAGCGCGATCGCGATCATCCCGCCCAGGCTGTGACCGATCACGACCGGGTGATCGAGGTGGTGCTCGCGGATGTAGCGTGCGAGCTCGGTGCGGACGGTCGCGAGCAGCGGCGTCGCGATCGGCGCGCGGCCGGCGAACCCGGCGAGCGTCAGCACGTGGGCCTCGGCGTGGAGGTGGCGCACGGTCTGGTCCCACACGTCGCCGGGGCAGCCGAGCCCCGGGATCAGGATCACCGGGCGGCCCGAGCCGGCGACCTCGACGCCGAACGAGCTCGGCGTCCACGCCGGATCGGCGTACGCGATCGTCGCCGCGAGGGTGAACGCGACGAGCACGAGGGACCGCATCTCCGCCAACATACACCGCCATCAGTTGTCACGCCCGTGAGTCGAATCGTTCACGTTGACGGTGATTCGATACGGCCGACGTGCCACGACTCGCCTGTCTGTTCATGTTCGCGGCGGCGCGGGTCGCGCTCGCCCAGCCCGCACCCGCACCCGCGCCCGCACCCGCACCCGCGCCGGAGCCGGCACCCGCGCCATCGCCGACGCCGGCTGCGCCCGAGCCCGCGCCGCAAACGCCCGCGCCGCCGCCCGCCGCGCCGCAGCCGGCCCCCGCGCCGGAGCCGAGCGTCGCCGCGCCGGTGGTGCCCAACTCGACGCCCGGTCCGGTCGCGCCGCACCCGCCCGATCCGAGCGAGGACCCGTGGGTGATCCGGCCCGGCGGGTTTCTCCAGCCGCAGCTCCGGCTCAACCGCTACTCGCCGACCACCGGCTACCAGAACGGCTTCCGGTTCGCGCGCGCGCGCTTCACCGCGACCGCCTATGGCAAGCGCGGTGACTTCGAGTTCTCGGCGTACTTCGAGACCGAGCTCCAGCCCGAGTTCTCGCTGTACGACGCCTACGCCACGGTCAAGCACGGCCTGCCCGACCACGGCTACGCGATGCTCGATCTCGGTCAGACCCGCGTGCCGATCTCGCGCCAGCAGATGATGAGCGACACGCGGCTGTCGTTCGTCGACAAGCCCCAGCTCGCGTACCCCACGCCGGGCAACGGCATCGCGCCCGATCGCGATCTCGGCGCGCGGCTGTGGCTCGTGCCGCCGAAGGCGCACTGGATCCGCGTGATCGGCGGGATGTTCAACGGTGAGGGCCGCGATCAGGTGCAGAACATCAACGACAGCTATCTGTACGCCGGCCGCGTCGAGGTCACGCCGCTCGGGCGCGAGATGCCGTTCTCGGAGTCGTACTTCGACGGCGACTGGCTCACCGTCGCGGCGTCGGTCGGGCACAACAAGCTGAACCTCGGCACGTTCAACCACGAGCTCGACCTCTATCTCGGCTACGACATCTCGGGCGC
>DATJAE010000209.1:0-9032 GCA_035516595.1 Kofleriaceae bacterium
CGGCCGGCGCCGAACGTGCGCAGCGCGGCCTCGAGGTCGGCGATGCTATCGACCCGGGTCGCGCCCGACGCGCCGGCGCCGTCGCGCGGCTTGACGATCAGCGGGAACCCCACTTGCTCGGCGAACGCGATGGCATCCGCCGCGCTCGACACCGCGGTGGACTGCGCGCACGACACGCCGCCCGCGCGCAGCACCTCCTTCATCGCGGGCTTGTCGCGGCACAGGAACGCGGTGCGCACCGACGTGCCCGGGATGCCGGCGGCCTCGCGCACCTTCGCGATCGGCATGATGTGGGCCTCGACCACCGCCTCGATCCGATCGACGTGCTTCTTGCTCTGCACGAAGCGCAGCGCGTTCAGCACCGAGCCCTCGTCGCATACGGAATTCACCTGCTCGTAATGGGTGAGCCAGTGCTTGAGCTCGTCGTCGAGCGAGTCCTTGCTGCCCTCGCCGATCGCGGTGACGGTCGCGCCGAGCTCGGCGAGCGCCTTGACGAACAGCTTCTGGTTGGCGGGAAACCTCGGCTCGACGAACACGACGTGCATCGTCATCCTCCTTCAGCCATGCGCGAGTACAAGAGCTCGTACAGCTTGCCCTGACGATCCCACGAGAAGTCCTGCGCCATGCCATTGGCGACGAGCTTTCGCCAGCTCGCCGGCTGATCGTAGAGCTCGAGCGCGGCGCCGATCGCCCAGCCCAGCCCGGCGGCGTCGTGGCGGTCGAACACGATGCCGGTGCCGTCGCCGGTGTCGGGATCCCACAGCTTCACGGTATCGGCCAGCCCGCCGGTCTTGTGCACGATCGGCACGGTGCCGTAGCGCAGGCTGTACATCTGGTTCAGGCCGCACGGCTCGTAGCGCGACGGCATGAGGAACATGTCGGCGCCGGCCTCGATCAGGTGGGCGAGCTCGTTGGAGAACCCGCGGTGGAACGCGACCTGGCGCGGGAACGCGCGGACCAGCTCGGTGAACAGCGTCTCGAACCGCCGCTCGCCGCTGCCGAGCACGACCAGCTGCGCCGCGCGCCGGCGCAGGATCGGCGCGATCACGCCGTCGAGCAAGCCGAAGCCCTTCTGGCCGGCGAGCCGCGACACGATGCCGATCACCGGCACGCGCTCGCCGTGCGGCAGCTTCATCGCGCTGCACAGCGCGTGCTTGTCGAGCGCCTTGCCGCGCAGGTCGTCGGCCGAGAACCGGTGCGGGATCAGCGCGTCGCGCTCGGGGCTCCACTCGGCGTAGTCGACGCCGTTCAGGATCCCGACCACGGTCGACGACCGCGCGCGCAGGAACGGATCGAGCCCGACGCCGAGCTCCTCGCGCTGGATCTCGGCGGCGTAGGTCGGGCTGACCGTGCTCACGCCGTCGGCGTAGAGGATGCCGTGCAAGAGGAAGCTCAGCCGGCCGGCGCGCAGCTGGTCCTGGTGGAACAGGTGCGCCGAGTCGGCCATCCCGGTGTCGGCCAGGATGCTCGCGCGGAACCCGCCCTGGTAGTTGAGGTTGTGGATCGTGAGCAGCGTGCGCGCGCGCGCGAACAGCCGGTCCCACGCGTAGCGGGTCTTGACCATGAGCGGCGCGAGCGCGGCCTGCCAGTCGTTGCAGTGCACGATGTCGGGCGCGAAGCCGAGGCGCTGGCAGGCGTCGAGCGCGGCGCGCGTCAAGACGAGGAAGCGCAGGTGCTCGTCGGGATCGGTCGTGTAGATGCCGGCGCGGTGATAGAGCGCCGGGCAGTGCACGAGGTAGACCGGCGCGGCGCCGGGGCGCTCGGCCACGACGATCGACACCGTGTAGCGATGCGCGCCGAGCCGGATCTCGAGATCGCGCAGCGCGACCTGCGCGACCAGCGCGCGCGCGTCGATCGAGCCGTAGAACGGCATGAACGTGCGCACGTCGTGACCGGCGCGGTGGAGGTACGCCGGCAGCGCGGCCGAGACGTCGGCAAGCCCGCCGGTCTTGGCCAGCGGCGCGACCTCCGAGGTCACGAACAGGACGTTCACGTTTCGCGCATCATGCCACGCGGCTGGCGACCGCTGGCGGCAACCTCGCGCGCATCGCGCGTGTGATGACCACCGGCGTGAATGGCCCTCCGGCGTCGACCCACATGGGCGGCGGCGGCGGCGGGACCGGCGGGCTGAAGAGCCTGATGCCGGTGTTCTGATTCAGTCGAACGATCGCTGCGGCGCCGACACGGTGTCCTCGCGATCCTCGAACGCGTCCTCGGGAACGCCCGTGCTCGGCAGCTGGACCGGTGTCGCGCTGCCGCGCGGCGTGCGCGTGCGCTGGCGCGGCATCGGCGACTGCGGCATCAGCACGTAGCGCGCCGAGATGTCCTCGATCGGCACGGGGACGTCGTCGACCGGCGCGGCGTGAACGTACGCCGGCGGCGGCTCGATCACCGGATCGTCGGCGTACTGCGCCTGCAACGCCTCGAGCTCGGCTGGATCGATCTCGAACACGCGCGACAGCTCGACCACCATGTCCTCGGTGAGCTGCGCTGGATCTTCGGGCAGCGCGTCGAGCGCCTGCTGCATCTCGGCGCGGCGCGTGCCGGTCGCCTGCATCGCCTGCGCGATGTAGACATCGATCATGCGCTCGATCTTGCGGGTGCTGTCGCCGAGGTAGGCCTCCGGAACGCGCGAGCGCTCGACGCTCGCCGCCCCGCGCCGCTTCTCGGCAGCCGCGTCGCGCTGCTGGTCGGCGGCCGCGAGCGCGGGCAGGCTGGCCGAGCCGCTGGCCACGATCGGCTCGGCGCGCTTGGCCGCGGGCGCGGGCTCGATCGCGCGCCGAGCTCGCGGCGGTCGCGGCGTCTTGACCTCGAGCCCCGCGAGCAGCGCGGCGGACCGGGCGGCGAGCTCGCGCGCGCGGCGGCGCTTGAAGTTCCGGCTCCAGGCATTCGCCGTCACGACCGCGGCGGTCACGAGCGGCCAGAGCAAGATCCCCACCTCCACGGTGTACGATTCTAGCGCAGCGATGAGCGCCCTCCAACGCTGGGATAGCTTCCTCGATCAGATCGAGACGCGCCACGCACAGGTTCGCAAGGAGGCGGAAGCAGCCGGCCTTCAGTTCATCGCGAGCGTGGCGCGTGGGGGCGATTACCAAGCGTTGTCGCACCAACTCGGCGCGGTGAAATCTCGCCTACAGGACCTCGAGACCAACATCACCGACACCTGGCACGCCAAGGTCGATCCGGCGTTCGCCGACGAGGGCGCCGACGGCGCGACCCGCGCCCGCGCGTTCGGCCAGGGCCAGGCGCTGCGCCACCGGCTCGACGACGCGCGCGAGGAGCTCGAGATCGGCCTGCTCGCCGAGCTCGCGCGCCAGCGCTACGCCGCCGCGCTCGCGACGGCGCGAGCGGTGGCGTGCACGCGCTGCGGTGCCGCGCGGCCGGCGCCGATGGCATTCCGCGCGATCGAGCTCGCCTGCGCGTGCGGCGCGCAGATCGGGTACGAGCCCGGCGAGCTGTTGCGCAGCGTCGCCGCGATCGGCGCGCACGCGATCGCGCAGGAGGCCGCGACCGCGCCGTGGCGCGCGATGCGCGCGGCCGAGCGCGCGCTGCACGCGATCCGTCCGCCCCACCCGCTCGACGCGATCAAGGCGTACGAGCGCGCGCAGATCGCGTACTGGCGGCACTACCTCGCGGTGCGGGCGCAGCTCGAGCCGGAGCTCGCGCGCGACCCGGCGCTCGAGATCCGCTCGCGGATGGAGCACTGGTACACGTGGACGGCCGAGCACGAGCCGGCCTGGCAGCAAGCGGGACGGCCGCGCGATCCTATTTGATCGGCGTGACCTTGCCTTCCTTCTCCTGCGCCTTCTGGTTGAGCTGGCCGAACATCAGGTCGCCGAACACGTGCTTCATGATGCCGACGACGTCCTCGGGATTGCCGATGTCGAAGTGCATGCGGATCGTGCCCGAGATCTTGACCATGCCCGGTTGATCCGGCACCGGCGCGTCGTTGCACATGATGTGGGCGACGCGGCCCTTGCCGGGCGGGCGGATGTCCTTCGGCAGGTTCGTGTAGAAGTTGTCGTTGTAGTCGGTCTCGATCGCCGAGCGCGTGCCCTCGGGCTTGGGGATGATGATGTCGGGCAGGCCGTTGACCTCGAGGTTGAGCGCGCCGCCGATCACCGGGCCCTCGCCGAACTGCAGCGCGGCGCCCTGCGCCTCGGTCAGCTTGAACCGGCGCACCAGGAACATGCGCGCCGCCGCGACGTACTTCGCGAACACCTCGGGCGTCACCACGGCCTCGGGCGGCGCGTGGCCACTCGGCGTGCCCGGCGCCTGCGCCGCGGACGCGGCGACCTCGGCCGGCGGTGCGGGCTGTGCGGCGAGCGTCGGTGCCGGCGGTGGCGGCAGCTCGGGCAGCGCGGTCGGCAGCGCCGCCGGCATCGCGGGCATCGCGTCGATCACCGGCGGCGCGGGCAGCTCGGGCTGCGGCGCCGGCTTGTCGGCCTTCTCGGTCTTTTCGGCCGGCGGCTTCATCGCGGTCACCACGGCCTGGACGTAGCCGTTGCCGTAGCGCGCGTGGAGCATGCGGAACATCTCGTGCTGGTCGGCGGGAAAGCTGTTGAGGATGTGCGCCACCGTCGCGACGTCGTGGCCGTTGTGATCGAGGTGGTAGCGCAGCACGTGGACGCCGGCCCCGTGCTTGGGTTCGGGCGCCTTGCTCGCCGCCGCCCCGGTGGTGTCCGCCTCGGCCTGCTGGTTCGCCAGATCCTGTTCCCGCATTCCATCCATCTACGCACGATCTGCCCCCGGCCTTCCTGGGATCTTGTTGCAGCTGGCTAACTACAAGTAGGTTCGGGCGATGCGGCTCGTCATCCTGGGCGCCGGCGCGATCGGCGGCGCGGTCGGCGCGCTGCTCGGCCGGGCGCGTCACGAGGTCGTGCTGCTCGCGCGCGGCGCGCACCTCGCCGCGATCCGCGAGCGCGGCCTGCGGGTCGAGACCCCGGACGGTGCCTTCGTCGCGGCGCTGCCCGCGAGCGCGCCGGCCGAGCACGCGTGGCGCGACGACGACGTCGTGCTGGTCGCGACCAAGACCCAGGACGTCGAGGCCGCGCTGGTCGAGCTCGCCGCGCCGGTGCACGTGCCGATCGCGTGCCTGACCAACGGCGTCGCGGCCGAGCGGATCGCGCTGCGCCGCGCGCGCACGGTGTACGGCGCGTGCGTGATCCTGCCGGCCAGTCACCTCGCGCCCGGCGTGGTGCAGCTGTGGGCCGCGCCGGTCCCGGGCTCGATCGACGTCGGGCGCTATCCCGACGGCGCCGACGATCGCGCGTTCGAGCTGAGCGGCGCGCTCGCCTCGGCCGGGCTGCTCGGCGAGGCGCGGCGCGACATCATGCGCTGGAAGCGCGGCAAGCTGCTGTCGAACCTCGCCAACGGGGTCGAGGCGCTGTGCGGGCGGGCCGCGCGCGCCGGCGAGCTCGTGACCGCGATGCGCGACGAGGCGCGCGCGTGCTTCGCCGCGGCGAACCTGTCGGTGACCACGCCCGAGGAGGACGCGTCGCGCCGGGTCGGCTACACGCTGCGGCCGATCGCGGGCGCCGAGCGCGCGGGCGGCTCGACCTGGCAGAGCCTCGCGCGCGGCGCGCGCTCGGTCGAGACCGACTACCTGAACGGCGAGATCGCGCTGCTCGGCCGGCTCCACGGCGTGCCGACGCCGATCAACGAGGCGGTGCAGCGCATCGTCGCCGACGCCGCGCGTGCCGGCGTCGCGCCCGGCTCGATGCCGCTCGCCGAGCTCGAGGCGCGTGCGCGCGGCTAGCGCGAGCGCGTGCGGCGGGCTCAGAACTCGTAGCCCAGCGCCGCGCTGGCTTCCCACGAGTTCATGTTCGCGTAGTCGCCGGTCCGCGGATCCACCATCAGGGTCGAGTCGGTGGTCGCGCGGAACGTGCCGCGCACGTCGAGCGTGAGCCCGCTGAGGTCGCGCCACGCGATGCCGACGCCCATCGGGAAGTCCGCGAAGTCGTCGCTGCCCTTCATGCCGCTGTCGCTGGTCGCGAAGTTGCGGTTCTGCACGTCGTAGTGCTGCCAGCCCACGCCGCCGAAGATGTACGGATCGACCGCGAAGTGCGGCAGGATGTTCCAGCGCAGCGCCGCCTCGGCCGCGCTGCCGATCAGCGTGCCGTTGGCCTGGCCCGCCAGCGTGTTGACGTCGCCGGCCGTGCCGACGTAGCTGAGGTCGAGCCCGATCGGGACGTGGGTGCCGATCGAGAGCCGCGCGTCCCACAGCCCGGCCACGTTCGACGACATCGTGTCGCGCATCGTCTGGTTGGCGAACCCGGCGATGCCGCCGCCGACCGTGATGCCGACGCCGATCTCGCTCGCCAGGTAGGGCTCGTTCCACGCGTAGCTGTACGGCCCGGGCTGCTCCTCGTAGTAGTTGTAGTTGTTGTTGGTGGTGTCGGTGACCGGCACGACCGCGGGCTCGGGCGCCGTGGTCGGGGATTGGGTCGGGACCGGCTGCGAGTCCGGACCGGTGGTGACTGGCGTCGCGTCGGGCGGCGGCGCCGCATCCGGATCGGCCGGTTGATCGCCGGCGCTCTGCGCGAGCGCGGGCGCCGCGGCGCACAGCGCGATCGCCCCGGCGAGTAGAGAGATCCTCTTAGCGAGCATGGATATTCCTCCTGCCCACCGTTCAGCACCGCGCGTGCCACCGACTCGTGCGAGAACCGCGCGCGAGACGCTCTCAGCTAGCGCGCGCAGCTGCCCCAGATCGCGGCGACCGCGGCGGCGTCGTCCACGGTCGGCGCGACGGTCAGGTTGCCCGGATTCATCACCGACGCGCGCACGCCGGGCGCGACGTGGACCAGGCCGAACGCGTGGCCGAGCTCGTGCGCGATCGTGTCGGCAAGCGCGTCGCCCGCGAGCTCCTGGTTGATCTCGATCGCGCCGGTGGCGCCGTCGTAGTAGCCGTAGCTCGCGGGTGCGCCCGGCACGAACGAGATCGCGACGTCGTCGGCCGCGGCCGGCGCGCTGCGGCTCGGAGCGGCGATCCCGACCGCGCTCCAGCTCGCGGACGCGCGATCGATCGCGGCGAGCTCGCCGTCGCTCGCGCCCGCCGCGTCGAGCCGGAGCGGCGCGCACGCGTCGTACGTCCGCACCACGCCGGGCGCGCTCGTCGAGCACGCCGCGACCACCCCGAGACACGCGATCTGGCGCAGCACCGCCGACCACGCTATCAGCCGGACCTGGCTCGCATCCATCGGAGGATCTCGCAGCGCGGGCGTGCGCGAGCGGGCGCCCGCCGCGCGCCCGGTGCGCAGGATGCGGTGCGCGAATTGCGCACGCGCGAGGCGCCAACATCTCGATCTGTGAGCAGAACGCCCGCAGTTTTGCGCTTTACCTCGAATCGCCGCTGCGTATGCTCCGGGGCGGGTAAGCCGGAGTGACCATGAGTAACGAGCTCGATTCGATCGATCTCACCGACAAGTCGTCGCCCCGCGACGAGCTCGAGTCGTCGGGGCCATTCGCGTTCCCGCCGATCGAGGTCGCCCCGCTGTCGCGCGAGCGCGCGGCCGAGGGCACCCGCACCAGGCTCGACGCCGCGCCGCCGATCCCGAACGCGGAGCCGTCGCGCGCCTGGCTCGCCAAGCTCGAGGCGCTGGCCGCCGCCGACAGCGGGCCCGCGGCCAAGCCGGCCGCGCCCGCGCGCACGACCCTGCCGCCGCCGAGCCCGAGCCGGAGCAACCTCCCGCCGCCGCGCCGGTCGACCCAGATGATCCCGGCCGCGACGCCGCCGCCTGTGCTGACGCGCGGCACGCCGCCGCCGACGCCCACCGCGCCGCCGCCGCGCTCGAGCCGGGCGCTCGGCACGCAGCCGCCGCCGATTCCCGCGATCACCCAGCAGCTCTCGCCGCCGCCGATCCCGGTCGCCGCCAGGCCGGCGCCGCGCGATGTCGCGCCGCGCGCGCTGCCGCTGGTCCCCGCCGCCCCCGAGGTGCCGTCGTGGTTCGACGAGCACTACTCGGTGCCGGCGCAGCGGCTCGACGAACGCGATCTCGAGTTCGACGTCGACGTCGAGCACGATCACGAGGGCCCGACCCCGCTGCCGCCGCCCGCGCCCGAGCTCGACGACGAGCCGGCGCACGTCGTCGCCGCGCCGCCGGTCCTCGACGACTGGAGCCTGGCCCACGCAGCCGCGCCGCCGGTGCTGGACGCGCTGGACGCGATCGACGAGCCCGCGCACGAGCCCGCCGCGGTGCTCGAGACCATCGCGCCTGCCGCGGCGCCCGGCCTCGCGATGCTGGCGGTCGCCGCCGAGACGCGCGCCGAGCACGACTGGTTCGGCGAGCAGCTCGACCCCGACCCGATCGATCGCACGAGCGACGCCACCGAGTACTTCGAGAAGCCGCGCAAGCCGAGGATGGCGCTGCCGACCGCGCTCGCGATCGGCGCCGCCGCGCTCGTGCTGATCGTCGCGTTCTTCGCGCTGCGCGGCGACAGCACCAAGGCGCACACCTCGATCAAGGACGACTCGCCGCTGCCGACGATCGCGCCGCCCGCGGCGACGCCGGCGGCCGCGGATCTCGCCGCCGCGGCGCCGGCTCCGGTCGCGCCGGCCGCGCAGCCGGTCGCGCCGCAGCCGGTCGCGCAGCCCGTCGCGCCGCAACACGTGGCCTCCGCGCCGCAGCACGTGGCCTCCGCGCCGCAGCACGTCGCCTCGGCCGCGCCCGCGCCGCATCCCGCCGCGCGCCACGTCGAGGCGGCACCGGCGCCGACGCGCCCCGCGCATCACGCCAGCGTGCCCGCGACGGTGCATCACGCGGTGGCCGCCGCAGCCACCGCCGGCAACGGCATCCTGATGATCTCGACCAAGCCGCCGTGCGAGATCATCGTCGACGGCAGGGACATGCATCTGCTCACGCCGCAGCGCGCGCTGCCGCTGTCGCCGGGCGCGCACAAGATCACGCTGATCAACGCGCAGCAGAAGATCCGCCACGATGTCGCGGTGAAGATCGACGCGCAGCACCCGACCAAGCTGATCCAGAACTACCTGAAGTGACATGATGCGGTGATGCCGCGCCGCGCGGTCGTCA
>DATJAE010000210.1:0-3996 GCA_035516595.1 Kofleriaceae bacterium
CGGCCGGGTTCCAGCACATCGGCCTGGCCGCCCCGAGCAAGGCGCCGAGCGGCGGCGGGGCGCAGGGCCGGCTGTTCTGATGCGGCGCGCGCTCGTCGCGCTCGCGGCGCTGCTCGTGATCGTCGCGTGCGTGACCGCGAACCGGCCGCCGCCCGCGCCGAGCGTCCAGCCGCTCGGCGATCCGGCGATCGAGCTGATCGTGACGCCGTCGCCCGACGGCCACGGGCCGTTCCTGCGCGCGATCGCCGCGGCGAAGACGTCGATCGCGATGACGATGTTCCACCTGACCGACACCGAGGTCGTGACCGCGCTGGTCGCGGCGGCCGGGCGCGGCGTCGCGGTGCGGGTGATCGTCGACGGCAAGAGCCTCGCGGCCAGGGCCAACCGCGAGGCGGCCGAGGCGCTGCGCGCCGGCGGCGTGACCGTGCGCGGCTCGAGCCCGGCGTTCGCGATCACCCACGAGAAGGCGATGGTGGTCGACGGCGAGCTCGCGCTGGTCACCGCGATCAACCTGACGCGCGACGCCGATCGCACGCGCGACCTCGGCATCGCGACCCGCGATCGCGCGGTGGTCGCGGGCGTCGCCGCGCTGTTCGAGGCCGACTGGCACAACGCCGAGGCGCGCGGCCGCGCGACGCCGGCGCTCGCCGCGCCGAGCCTGATCGTCGCGCCGACCACCGCGCGCGGCAGGCTGCTCGCGCTGATCGGCTCGGCGCGCCACACGCTGATCCTCACGGTCGAGAACCTGGGCGACGCCGCGATCGTGCGCGCGCTGGCCGACGCGGCATCGCGCGGCGTCGCGGTGCGCGTGATCGTGCCCTTGTGCGACAAGAACCCCGATCCGCTGTACGACCTGCCGGCCGCACGCCGGCTCGCCGCCGCCGGCGTCGCCGCGCGCGTCATGCCGCCGCCCGAGTCGGCCGACACGCCGTACATGCACTCGAAGATGATCCAGGTCGACGACGCGGCGACCTACATCGGCTCGGTCAACTTCTCCGCGAGCTCGCTCGACAAGTCGCGCGAGCTCGGCATCATCGTCGCCGAGCCGCGCGTCGCCGCGCAGGTCGAGGCGGTGTTCGAGGCCGACTGGGCCCACGCGATCGCGCCGCCGGCCCCGGCCGAAGCCGCGTGTCACCGCGGCGCCGAGTAGGTATGCTGCGCGCGTGATCCGCCGCGCGCTCCTCTTCGTCGCGATCGTCGCGTGCCAGAAGCCCGACGCGGCGAGCGATCCGCCCGCACCGGCACCGGTGACGACGCCGCCGCCCGGGCTGCCTACCCCGCGCACGATGACCTGCGAGGCGCTCGTGCCGCCCGCGATCGCGGACAGGTTCATGCCGGGCTACGCGATGAAGGCCACGATGTCGCGGCGCGGCCTCGACTGCCGCTACACCGCCGCGGGTACGCCGCTCCACATGGTCGACCTCGCGTTCAAGTGCCGGAGCGACGCGCCGCCCGAGATGCGCGGCATGATCGATCACTACAAGCAGGATCCGAAGAACGCGAGCGCGCGCGAGGTCGCCGGGCTCGGCGCCGGCGCGATCTTGCTCGCGCCCGACTCGCCGCAGCCGGTGCTGCAATTCTGGGACGACGACACCGACTGCGAGATCACGCTGAGCGCGCTCGGCAACGACCTCGCCAAGGATCCGGTGCCGCTCGCCCGCGCGCTGGTCGCGGCGATCGCGCCCTGAGCGGTCCGCGACTTACCAGATCGCGCGCAAATCGCGCGAGGTCCCGCGCACCTCCGGACATGAAGCGCATGTTGATCGCCCTGGGGCTGCTGGTGTCGTCCACCGCGTTCGCCGACTGGAAGGAGGAGCGCAAGTGGTTCGACGGCGCCCACGACGGCTTCGTCAAGACCTACGGCGGCTCGCCCGAGCTCGTGATGCTCGAGAAGGATCTCGACGGCAAGCCGGTCGATCCCGACGAGGTCGCGCGCCGGCCCGGCAGCTACCTGATCGGCGTGACCTGCGCGCAGGTCGTCGAGGACCTGCGGCCGTATGCGATCAAGGACGGCGAGCCCAACCAGGCCGTGCTCGACGCGCTCGCCGGCGTCGAGACCATCACCTGCCAGTACGCGCACTACTTCAAGGGCCGCGACAAGGCGCTCGACGTCGGCTCGACCAGCCTCCCCGCCGGCAACCCGCTCGACAAGAACGAGCCGGCGAGCGACTGCAAGCTGATCTTCGAGCCCGCCAGCGGCGGCAAGATCACCGCGATCCACATCGTGATGAATCGCCACTTCTATGACATGAGCGTGCGCGGCCAGATCCTCGCCGACGCGATCGCGAAGCGCTTCCCCGACGCCGACAAGAAGCCGGCCAAGCGCAAGCCTAAGGGCCGCTGACCGCGTCGAGCGCGGCGTTGCGGTAGCCCTTGAACCACGCGTCGTGATCGCCGACCCGGCCGGCCGCGAGCTGGGCCTGGGCCGCGAACGCCGGGTGCGCGGCGAGCGCGCCGAGCCGCTTGAGCAGCGCGAGCGCGCAGCCCTTGCGCTGCACGCGATCGTAGGCGAGCGCGAGCCCGAGCGTGGCGTCGGCGTCGTAGGGATCGGCGCGCAGCGCGGCGCTGTAGCTCGCGATGCTGCCCTGGACGAGATCGACCTGCGCCGGCTGCGGCGTGCCGCTGCGATCGGCCGCCGCGAGCTTGTCGTCGGCGGTCTTGACCAGGGTCGCGGCGGCCTTCGGGTTGCGCGCGACCACGTGCGGCGGCGGGCGGTGGAAGTCGAAGTTGCAAGCCTCGACATACCCGATCGGCTCGACCGGCACGACCGGGCCGGCCGGATGCGGCCTGGGCGACAGGTGCTGGAGCGGCTGCGGGCGCGCGCCGTACATCGGCTGGCAGGCGGCGAGGGCGAGGATCGCGAGGCCAAGGCGCATCGCACGATCGTGACGCGGAACGGCCGCCGTTCAAGTAGGCTCGCGGGGTGAGGCGGATCCTCGCGATCGCGCTGGTCGCCGCGTGCAGCGGATCGCCGGCCCCTGCGCCGAGCGCGCCGCCGCCGCCGCGCGCCGCCGCCAGCGACAGCAACATCGCGCGCGCCGACTACGTCGGGCCCGAGACCTGCGGCGAGTGCCACGCCGAGCAGTACGGCAAGTGGTCGCACAGCCTGCACCGCGTGATGAACGCGCGCGCGACGCCGAACGCGGTGATCGGCGACTTCGCCGGCGCGGTGGTCGCGTACGGCGGCGGCACCGCGACGTTCACCCGCGATCGCGATGGCTTCGCGATGACGCTGGCGCGGGGCGGCGCGAGCGTGCGCTACCGCGTGACGCGCACGATCGGCCGGCGCGGGCTGCAGGAGTACGTCGGTATCGCCGACGGCGCGCGCGAGGAGGTCCGCCTGCCGTTCGGCTGGTGGCCGCGCCGCGGCGGCTGGTTCCCGCAGCCGTACTACGACCCGTGGCTCGGCGACGAGGCCGGGTTCGACGCGTACGCCGAGGTCACGGCGCCGTGGGCCGAGCGCTGCCCGTGGTGTCACTCGACCTATCCGTTCGCCCAGCGGATCGCGCGCGCCGCCGGGCCGCGCGGCCTGGGCCACGGCCTCGAGCAGCGCTTCGTCGGCGAGGCGCCGCCGGATCCCGAGCGGCTCGACACCGCGCAGCAGATCACGGTGGGCATCAGCTGCGAGAGCTGCCACCTCGGCGGGCGCGCGCACGTCGCGGGCGGCGCGATCACGTTCGTGCCGCGCGGCGCCCCGACGCGCGATGGCGCGCCGGCGATGCCCGCGGCGTTCGCCGACGAGCGGCGCGACGCCGACGTGGTGGACGCGGTGTGCGCGCAGTGTCACTCCGGGCCGTCGCCGCGCCTGGCCGACGGCACCGCGCTGCGCAACTCGAGCGAGGCGATCGATCTCGCCGCGTCGCCGTGCCGCGGCATCCGCTGCACCGACTGCCACGATCCGCATCGCGCCGACGCGCGATCGGACGAGGCGCGCGCGATCGCGGCGTGCACCGGCTGCCACGCGGCGCTCGCCGACGCGGCCACCGCGCGCGCGCA
>DATJAE010000211.1:0-18327 GCA_035516595.1 Kofleriaceae bacterium
CGCCCCAAGCGGATGACCAACGCACCGGTCCCCGAGCTCCGGCCGAGCATGATCGAAGGCCTACTCGCATCGCCCGTGGTGTTCACGATCGACAAGCTCGACGTGTTCTACGGCGCGTACAAGGCGGTGCGCGGCGTCAACATGCACATCCGCAAGAACCAGATCACGGCGTTCATCGGCCCGTCGGGCTGCGGCAAGACGACCGTGCTGCGCTGCCTGAACCGGATGAACGACCTGATCCCGGGCGCCCGCATCGAGGGCCGCGTGATGTATCACGACGTCGATCTGTACGGTCCCGAGGTCTCGGCGACCGAGGTGCGGCGGCGGATCGGCATGGTGTTCCAGAAGCCGAACCCGTTCCCGACCAGCATCTACGACAACATCGCGTTCGGCCCGCGGA
Organism: Kofleriaceae bacterium; assembly: GCA_035516595.1. Classification (GTDB taxonomy): domain Bacteria; phylum Myxococcota_A; class Polyangia; order Haliangiales; family Haliangiaceae; genus JABFXX01. The sequence goes on from DATJAE010000211.1 coordinate 401, forward strand.
TCAACGGCATCCGCGATCGGCGCAGGCTCGACGAGATCGTCGAGAAGTCGCTGCGCAGCGCGGCGCTGTGGGACGAGGTCAAGGACCGGCTGCGCGCGTCGGCGCTCGGCATGTCGGGCGGCCAGCAGCAGCGGCTGTGCATCGCGCGCACGATCGCGGTCGAGCCCGAGGTCGTGCTGATGGACGAGCCGTGCAGCGCGCTCGATCCGATCGCGACCGCGCGCATCGAGGACCTGATGCGCGAGCTCAAGAGCAAGTTCACGATCGTGATCGTGACCCACAACATGCAGCAGGCCGCGCGCACCAGCGATTTCACCGCGTTCTACACCGCGGAGCTCGACGGCAACGGCCAGCGCTTCGGCCAGCTCGTCGAGTTCGACGTCACCGCGAAGATCTTCTCGAACCCGAGCGACGAGCGGACGGAGAGCTACATCACCGGCCGTTTCGGCTGATCGCGGCCAGCTGTTACACTGGGCGAGGTGGACGCGCTGCCCAGCCTTTCCGGATCGCGGGCCGCGCGGCTCGCGCGCGCGCTGGCGTCGCCGTCGGGCGTGCTCGTGCTGCTACCGCTGCTGGTGATCGCGGCGGGCATGGTGACGATGCTGTTCGGCCGGCGCGCGACGCGCGACGTCAGCGACTCGATGGCGCGCCGCCAGCTCGCCGCGCAGGCCGAGGCGGTGCAGCACGACGTCGCGTTCGCGCTCGACCAGGCGGCGCCGCTGCTCGACAGCCTGCGCGCGATCGCCGATCACGACGCGCCGATCGCGGCCGCCGCGGTGCGCATGCGCGACCTGGTGATCGGGCGGCCCGGCATCGCGAACGTGTCGATCGCGTTCCCCGACGGCCTGATGCGCGGCACGTTCGTCGACAACGCGACCGGCCAGATCCAGGTCCAGGAGAGCCGGGTCGGCCCGGCCGGCACCGCGCGCACCAACTACGCGTTCGACGGCGACGGCGCGCGCGTGGTCTCGACCGAGACCACGAGCTACGACCCGCGCACGCGCCCGCACTACACGCTCGCGGTCGCCCGGCGCGAGCGGGTGTGGATGCCGCCGCGCACGTTCTTCACGTCGCACAAGACCGGGCTGACCGTGACCGAGCCGGTGTACGGCGACGGCGGCGCGCTGCGCGCGGTGCTCACGGTCGACTTCGATGTCACCGCGCTGTCGTCGTTCATCGAGCGCGCGCCGTTTGCCTCGGCGCGCACGATCGTGTTCGCCGGCGACGGCACGGTGCTCGCCTATCCCGCCGCCGAGCTGCCGAAGGCCGCGATCGCGCAGAACCGCCTGCTCCGCCACGAAGACTTCGCCGACCCCGCGCTCGAGGCGCTGTTCGCCGCGCTCGCCAGCGCGCCGGCGAGCGAGCAGCGCTTCCTGCAGCTGCACGCCGCCGACGGCGACTACCTCGCCTCGGTCGCGCCGGTCGGCGGCAAGCGCGCCGGGATCGCGGCGCCGCTCGACTGGTACCTGGCGACGCTCGTCCCCGAGCGCGTGCTGCTCGGCCCGACCCACCGGCTCGAGAAGCAGAGCCTGCTCGCGTCGGCCGGTGCGCTGCTGATCGCGCTCGGCGTCGCGCTGATGTTCGCGAGGAACCTGGTGCGCATGCGGCGCGCGGTCGGCGCGGCGCGCGAGGCCGCGCGCTCGGCCGAGGCGCGGGTGCGCGAGCTCGGCAGCTATCGCCTGGTCGAGCGGCTCGGCCTCGGCGGGATGGGCGAGGTGTGGCGCGCCGAGCATCGCCTGCTCGCGCGGTCCGCCGCGATCAAGCTGGTCCGGCCCGACGCGCTGCGCGATCCGCGGCTGGCGCCGAAGGTGCGCGAGCGGTTCCGGCGCGAGGCCCAGACGCTGGCGACGATGCGCGCGCGCAACACGATCGCGCTCTACGACTACGGGGTCACCGACGACGGCACGTTCTTCTACGTCATGGAGCTGCTCGACGGGATCGACCTCGACAAGCTGGTCCGCCAGCACGGCGCGCTGCCCGCCGCGCGCGTGATCCACCTGATCGCGCAGGCCTGCCACTCGCTCGCCGAGGCGCACGACGCCGGGCTGCTCCACCGCGACATCAAGCCGGCCAACCTCGTGGTGTGCCGCGCCGCCGACGAGGTGGATCTCGTCAAGGTGCTCGACTTCGGGATCGTGCACACCATGACCGAGCCGCTCGGCGATCCTGCCGAGGTCGTCGCGCTGTCGCCGCGCGCCGGCGCGTCGGGCCGGCTGACCGCCGCCGGCGCGCTGGTCGGCACGCCCGGCTACATCGCGCCCGAGGCCACGCTCGGCGCGACCGCGATCGATGGCAGGGCGGATCTCTACGGCCTGGCGTGCGTCGCGTGGTGGCTGCTCACCGCGAGCGAGGTGTTCGCGCGCGACGACGAGGACGCGGCGATCCTCGCGCACGCCCGGGATCCGGTGCCGCCGCTGCGGCCGCGCGTCGCCGGCTGGCTGCCCGCCGAGCTCGAGGCCGCGCTCGCGAGCTGCCTGGCCAAGCGGCCCGAGGATCGCCCGCCCGACGCGCGCGCGTTCGCCCGCGCGCTGCGCGCGATCGAGATCCCGGACGAGCACGCGTGGACCGACGAGCGCGCCCAGGTGTGGTGGCGCATGCATCGTCCGGCCGACCCGCGCAGCGCGCCGCCGCCGCCCGCGACCGATTCGGTCGAGCGCGTGCTGGTGACGCACGACGAGCGTGCGCCCGCGCCCACCCTCGTGCCGCTCGCGCCCGAGGCCGCGACGATCGATCAACGGCGCAGCGAGCGCCGCTCGCCGCGATAAGGTACGTTGTGCGCGTGCGAACGGTCGTCCTCGCCGTGGTTGCCGCCGCCGCCACCGCGCACGCCGGCGCCCCGGTCCCCGAGCCGAGCGGCCCGCACCCGCGCATCCTGCTCGACAGCTCGTTGCGCGCGGCGTGGCGCGCCCAGGCCGACGAGGCGCACGGACCGGTCAAGGGCGCGATCGCGATCTGCGACGGCGCGCGCGGCGGCGACGAAGCCGCGCAGTATCAGGGCGCCGAGTGGGCCAAGATCGTGGAGGCGTGCCTGGTCGCGTGGGCCGCGACCGACGACAAGGCGTACTCGGCCACCGCGCTCCGCTACACCACCGCGCTGCTCGACGATCTCGATCGGATCGGCGATGGCAAGGGCGGCGACGCCGCGGCGCGCCGCGACGACGGCTACGCGATCCGCAACCTCGGGCCGTACACCGCACTCGCCTACGACTGGCTGCACGATCAGATGTCGCCCGCGCAGCGCGCCCACGCCCGCGAACGCTGGAAGGCGTGGCTCGACTGGTGGCGCGATCACGGCTACCGCTCGCACTCGCCCGGCACGAACTATCACGCGGGCTACGCGCTCGCGGCGACGTTCATCGCGATCGCGCAGGGCGGCGAGGCCGGCCCCGACGGCGCGGCGCTGTGGCGCGACGTCGCCGACCGGATCTGGAGCTCGGAGATCTCGAGCGTGCTCGGCGACGACGGCATGCTCGCCGGCGGCGACTGGCCGGAGGGCTGGCAGTACGGCCCGCTGTCGGTGGCCGAGTACGCGCTCGGCGCGCGCGTCATGAAGCGCGCCGGGGTCGACGTCCACGCCGAGCGCTGGCTGGCCGCGCTGCTCCAGCACCACGTCTACGCGCTGTCGCCGGGTGATGGCCTGTACGCCGGCGAGGACACCGAGTCGGAGACCGCGAACCTGGAGCCGAGCGTGCTCGAGCTCGACGCGATCGCGCTGGGCGACGCCGCGCCCGACGATCGGCGGTGGGCGCGCGGCGAGCTGTCGCGGCTGAAGCTGACCGACTCGAGCTTTCCGCTCTACGACGCGCTCGCCGGCGTCGGCGATCGCCCGGTCTTGCCGCCGCGCGCGAAGTGGCCGACCTGGTACGTCGCGGCCGGCACCGGCACGCTGTTCGCGCGCACCGCGTGGGACGACCGCGCGGTGTGGCTGGTGACGTCGTGCCACGCGGCGATCGACGCCGATCACCGTCACCCCGACGCCGGCAACTTCGTGGTGTCGCGCGGCAAGGACGACGTGATCGTCGATCCGTCGCCGTACGGCACGCAATCGACCCTGACCAGCAACGCGCCGACCGTGAAGTCGGGCCACCTCCCCGACAACTACAAGCCGAGCCAGGGCTTCTGGTCGACCAAGACCGCGTTCGACTTCGCGACCCAGCGCGCGAGCGGCACGATCGCGGCGCGCTGCGACTACGCCGACCAGTATCGCTTCCAGGATCAGCCGAGCGACGTGCCCGAGGCGCGGCGCGACCTCGTGCTCGTGCCGAGCGCGAGCGGCGGCGACGCCGCGATCGTGGTCGTCGATCGCGCCGACACCGGCGATGCCGCGCGCGGCATGTACCTGCGGTTCCGCACGCCGGGCAAGCTCGCGCTCGCGGGCGACACGGCGACCGCGACGGTCGGCGACAGCAAGCTGGTGATCGCGTCGGCCGGACGATCGTCGGGCACGCCGGCGCTCGGCGCGCCGAGCCAGAAGGACTGCTACAAGGAAGGCACGGTGCGCGGCACGTGCGACGCGGCGCGCTTCCCGGTCAGCGACTACCGGCTCGAGCTCGCCGGCGAGAAGCCGTCCGCGGTGCACGTGCTGAGCGTGGTCGACGCGCACGGCGCGCCCGCGACCGTCGCGCCGATCAAGGGCGACGCGGTCGCCGGCGTGCAGCTCGGCGGCGTGCGCGACGCGGCGGTGACCTGGCGGGTCGGCGACGGCGCGTACAGCTATCGCGCCCGGCCCGGCCTGCAGATCGCGCTCGACGGCCCCGAGCAGGGCGGCACGGCGACCGTGACCGCGAAGCCCGACGGCGACGGGTGCGCGGTGACGATCGCGCCCGGCGGCACGCTGCCGGCACGGCCGGTGACGTTCGCGCTCGACGCGCGCTGCGCGGTCGCGCCGGATCCGGAGGCGGCGTCGGCGACGCCGACGCTCGGCAAGACGCCGATCGCGCCGGCCGGCGATCCGCGGGCGCCGCGCTCGGGCTGCTGCGGCGCGCAGGCCGCGCCGGGATCGCCGGCGGCGATGGCGGTGGTGGTGGGGGCGATCGTGCTTCGCCGCCGCAGGCGGCGGAGGCGATGACCGATCCGATCGACACGCTGGGCACGACCCACGGCGACACGCCCGAGCTCGCCGACACGATCTCGGCCGGACCGCGCAGCGCGGCCGGCTCGCGCGCGCGGATCGGGCGCTACGCGATCGTGCGCAAGCTCGGCGAGGGCGGCATGGGCGTGGTGTGGGAGGCGACCGACCCCGAGCTCGGCCGCCGCGTCGCGATCAAGGTGCTGCACGAGGCGCGCACCGCGAGCGTGCCGCTCGCCGATCGGCTGCGCCGCGAGGCCCAGGCGCTCGCCCGGCTGTCGCACCCGAACGTGATCGCGGTGCACGACGTCGGGGTCGATGGCGGCGAGCTCTACATCGTGATGCAGCTGGTCGACGGCACGACGCTCGACGACGCGATCGCGGAGCGCTCGCCCGCCGAGATCATCGCGCTGTACGCCGCCGCGGCGCGCGGGCTCGAGGCCGCGCACGCCGCGGGGATCGTGCATCGCGACTTCAAGCCGAACAACGTGCTGGTCGGTCACGACGGCAGCGTGCGCGTCACCGACTTCGGGCTGGCGCGCGCGAGCGAGGCCGAGGCCGCGCCGGCGCCTGCCGCGCCCGGCGGGCTCGACGCGTCGATGACGCGCGGCGAGCTGGTCGGCACGCCCGGCTACATGTCGCCGGAGCAGTTTCGCGGCGGGCCGGTGACCGCGGCGACCGATCAGTTCAGCTTCTGCATCGCGCTGTGGGAGGCGCTGTGCGGCGAGCGGCCGTTTCCCGGCCACGACGTCGCCGCGATCCGCGAGGCGGTGCTCGCCGGCAGGCGCCGCGAGCTGCCGACCCGCGCGCGCGTGCCGCGCCGCGTGCGCGCCGCGCTGGTCCGCGGGCTCGCGCGCGATCCGGCCGCGCGGTTTCGCTCGATGACCGAGCTGCTCGACGTGCTCGCGCCGCCGCGCCGCGCGGCGTGGATCGCGGCGATCGGCGCGGTCGCGCTGGTCGGCGCGGTCGCGCTGTTCGGGATCGCGCGGCCGCGCGCCGGCGATCCGTGCGCGACCGCACCGGTGCCCGCCGACCTCGCGTGGAATCCGGTGCGCGCCGGCGAGCTGCGCGCCAACCTGATCGCGTCGCGCGCGCCGGACGCCGCCGCGATCGCCGATGCGGTGGTGCGCGCGCTCGACGATCGCACCGCGCGCTGGCGCGCGACCCGGCTCGATGCCTGCCAGGCCACGCGCGTGCGCCACGACCAGACCGACGATCTGCTCGACCGCCGCAACGCGTGCCTCGACCGCAGCCTGGCGGACGAGCGCGCCGCGATCGACGTGCTGGCCGGCGCGCTGACCCCCGAGCTGGTCGCGCGCGCGCGCGATGTCGCCGCGTCGGGCCGCGATCCCGACGACTGCGGCCGCGATCGCGCCGCGGCGCTGCCCGCCGGCCACCGCGAGCCCGGCGATCCGCTGTACGAGGCGGTCGCGCATCGCGTCGCGCAGACCAGCGCCGGGCGCTATCGCGACGTCGTCGCCGCGGCGCCGGCACTGTCGGCGCGGGTCGAGGCCGCGCACGATCCCGAGCTCGCGTCGCGCTGGTACTGGGCGCTCGGCCGCGCGCAGGACCAGCTCGGCGACGCCGCCGGAGCGAAGCGCTCGCTGCGCCAGTCCGCCGAGGCCGCGACGGTCGCGAGCGACGACCTCGCGGCCGAGCACGCGTGGGCCGAGCTCGCGCGCGAGGCCGCGATCGCCGGCGAGATGAAGGGCGTCGACGACCTGCTCGCCGCGGCCCGCGCCGCCGCCACGCGCAGCGCCGATCCGCGCGCGACGCTCGATCTCGAGGTGACGACCGGTCAGGTCGACATCGAGCGCGGCGACTACGCCGGCGCGCTGGCGACCTGTGGCAAGGCGCTCGCCGCGGCGCGCGCGCTGCCGCGCGAGAGCGAGCTCGCCGACGACGCGCTCGGCTGTCAGTTCGACGCCAAGATGCAGGACGGCGACTTCGCCACCGCGGTCGCGCTCGGCAGGCAGGCGCTCGCGTACTCGATCGGCGCGCGGGGCCCCGACCATCCGCTCACGATCGCGATGATCGCGCACCTCGCGGCGGCGCTCGACGCCGGCGGCGATGCGGCCGGCGCGGCCCCGATGTGGGATCGCGCGCTCGCCGCCGACGAGGCGATCTTCGGCAAGACCAGCGTCGCGGTGATGGACCTCGAGCGCGATCGCGCGCTCGCCGAGTCGCCGGGCGGCGTGAAGTCGACGCCGGCCGCGCTCGCCGCGATCGAGCGCGCGAACGCGATCGCCCAGACCTTGCCGCCCGGCGATCCGCAGCGCGCCGCGATGCTCGAGACCCTCGCGTACGTCGAGATCGCGAGCAACGACGTGCCCGCGGCGAATGCGGCGTACGAGCGCGCGATCGCGGCGTACGAGCAGCTCGACGATCCGCTCGGCCTGGCGCGCGTGCTGTACAACGCGGCCGACACGCTGCGCGCGCACGGTGGCTGCGCCCACGCGCTGCCGCTGTTCATGCGCGCCGCCAAGGTCAGCGCCGACACCGGCCAGGAGACCCGGATCGCCGCCGCCGCGCTCGGCGCGACCGGCGCGTGCCTCGACGAGTCGCACCACTACGACGACGCCGCGCTGGCGCTCGAGCGCTCGATCCAGATGCTCGACGCGCTCGGCGATCCGCTGTTCGGCGCGCAGAACCGGTGGGAGCTCGCGGACAACTTGATCAAGCACGGCCAGCGCGCCAAGGGCCTCGCGATGGCGCATGCCGCCGCCGACCAGCTCGCCGGCAAGCCGTCGCCGGCGTCGGATCTGCGCGCGCAGATCCTCGCGTGGATCGACAAGCAGTGATCATCTGATCTTCACCGGCGCGGTGCGCGCCGCGATCGTCGCCGGCTTGTCGGGGCCGTGGCGATGGATCGTGCCGAGCCGCACCATGTAGGTCACGCCGCGGCGGAGCTGCCAGCGCTCGTCGGCCGTGCGCATGTCCTGCGCGCCGTAGCTCGCGCGCTCGCCGGGCATGTTGAGCAGCGCGTACACCGGATTGCCGAGCTCGTCGGCGACCGGCCAGCCGTCGCCCTCGCTCGCGGGCGGCGGGCCGACCACCTGGAAGTAGGCGAGCTCGTCGTCCTTGGCGAGGCTGATCGTGTGCGCGCCCGCGCGCAGCTCGCCGTTCTCGATCGCGTGCCCCGGCGGCGACGGCGGATCCTTGTCCTTGGCCGGCGGCGCCGGCGGCAGCGGCGACATCGCGTCGACCTTCCAGAACCAGTGCAGCGAGTCGTCGAGCGCCCACGCGCCGCCGAGCGCGACGCGATCGCCCTGCCTGGCGCTCGCGCCCTTGGCGCCGAGCTCGACCCGGATCGCGAGCGCGCCGTTGCCCTCGGTGTCGTCGACCAGCCACACGTACGGCGACGGCACCAGCCCGGCGTCGAGCCGCACGCCCGCGTCGGTCGGGGCCGGTGGCGTACCCGGCACGAGGATCGCCGGCCCGACCGTGCCGTACACCACGCCGTGCTGGCCGCGCCGCGCCAGGTACTGCGCGCGATCGATCACGGCCTGCCACGCCGGGATCGCGCCGAGCTCGGCGATCGCCTTGCCCGGGTCCGGCGGCTCGGGCTCCTCGTCGCTGCCGGGCGCGGCGACCTCGCTGCCGGGCGCGGGCGTGGCGTCGGCGGGAACCGCCGGCGCGCCGCCGGATTCGCTCGCGACGCGCGGCGCGCTGCCGGTGGCGGGCACGGCCTGCTCGCCGCCCCTGCCCTGACAGCCGAGCACCAGCGCCAGCGCGAGCGCGAGCGGCCGCATCACCACCTCAGCGCGGCGCACAGCTCGGCGATCCGGCCGAGCCACGCGCCGTCGACCGCGTCGAACGCCGCGAGCTGGTAGCTGTCGACGTCGAGCACGCCGAGCACCGCGTCGGCGCGCACGATCGGCACGACGATCTCGCTGCGGCTGCCGGCGTCGCACGCGATGTGGCCGGGGAATCGCTCGACGTCGTCCACGATCACCGTGCGGCGCTCGGCGGCCGCCGTGCCGCACACGCCGCGGCCGAGCGCGATCCGCACGCACGCGACGTTGCCCTGGAACGGCCCGAGCACGAGCTCGCCGCCGCGCATCACGTAGAACCCGATCCAGCTGGCCACCGGAAGGCAAACGCGCAGCGCGGCGGTGATGTTCGCCAGGTTCGCGATCAGATCGGGCTCGCCGTCGACCAGCGCCGCGAGCTGCGGGACCAGCTCGCGATAGCGCGCGGCCTTGTCGCGCTCGCGCAGCTCGATCGCCTCGCCCGCCATTGCCTAGCCCATGCCTAGCCGGCGGCGAGCTGGCGCGCCGCGTTGAGCGCGCGCGGAATGCCGAACGGGCTCGCGCGCAGCTGCATGATCAGGAAGTCGCCCTCGGTCGACAGCCCCGAGACCTGGACGACCGGGGTCAGCGTGCCGAGCACGCCGCGCACGCGATCGTTCTCGGCGAACTTGGGGTTCTGCATGAGATCGAGCACGATGATGTCATCGTGGGCCTCGACCAGCACGGGGGACTTCTTCGGCATGAACTTGGCGAGGTTGCCGGGCTTGCTGAGATCGAGCGCGCCGCTCTTGATCAGGCCCGCGACCGGCGTGAACGACTCGCCGAGCACCTTCATCGTGACGTCGGAGAGCTTGAGCGTCACCTTGAACGCGTGATCGCTGACCTCGATGCGGTCGACCCGGATCGACGCGCCCGCGCGCACCGTCGTGCCCATCAGATCGATCGTCGCGCTGAGCCCGATCGCCGGCGGGCGCGGCGTGATCGTCACGTCCTGCGGCGCCTTCTTCGACGGCGGCGTGTTGGCGATGAACCAGCGCAGCGCGTCGAGCGGGACCGCGATCCGCATGCCGAGTGCGTGGCGCGCCATGCTGAGCATGGTGGTGGGGTTCTTGACCATGAAGCGGCCGGCGGAGCGCAGCGCGGCTCGGAGCGGAAGGGCCATCCCGGAGGTATATCCCAACGACGCTACTCAAAACAGCACGACCCGCAGCGGGTTTGCCAGCACGACCCCGGCGACCGGCGCGCCGTCGACCACCGTCGAGAACGCCCGGGCCGGCCCGGCGTCGTCGGGCAGGCGCCGGCGGCGCAGCGGGTCGCCGCGGCGCGGATCGATCGCGAGCACCTCGCGCGCCCCCGGGCCGTACGCGACCACGATCGGCGCGCCGGCGGCGCGCGGCTCGATCGCGACCGGCGGCGCCAGCGCGTAGTCGTCGCGCGCGTGCAGCGCGCCGGAGGTCTCGTACATCGCGAGCTGCCACGCGGCCGGCCCCGGCGGCGGTACCTGCCACGGCGTGCCGATCGCCGGCGGATTCTCGGGCGAGTCGATGCGCGGCACCGGCCTGGCGATCACCTTGGGCGGCGTGGGCATGACCGCGGGTGGGACCGGCTCGCCGGCGGTATCGCCGAGGATCAGCTCGCCCGACGCGCGCCAGCCGAGGCCCAGGCCGGGCAGCGCCGCGATCGCGCCGTGCGGGTCGACGTGGAACGCGTCGCCGTCGTCGAGCGCGACCAGCACGCCGTCGCCGGCCGCCGCGATCGACGTGACCACGCCGTCGACCGCGATCGACCACGCGGGCAGCATGCCGGCGCGCGGCAGCCGCGCGACCAGCGCGCCGCGCTCGTACGCGATCACGAGGTCGCCCTGCGCGGCCGCGCGCACCGCGGCGCCGTCGTCGCTCGCGAGCGTCGCGAGCCGCGTGCCGTCACGCGCGTCGAGTACGTCGAGCCGATCGGCGGCGCGCGCGAGCACGACCTCGCCGCCGGCGTCGACCGCGTCGACCTCGCCGAGCTCGGCGTCCCAGCGCGGCGCGCCGTCGCGCGCGGTCGCGCGCACGCGGCCGCCGGCCGCGCAGACCACGAGGTCGGCGGCGGCGGCGAGCGCGACCGCCGGCGCGGCCGGGCAGCCGTCGCCGCGCAGCCAGCTCCACGCGCGCGCCGCGACGTCGAACCGCGCGAGCGCCGCGCCGATCGCGACGTAGAGCTGGTCGCGATCGAGCGCGATCGCCGCGATCGGGCCGAGCGCATCGCCGCGCGCGAGCGCGCCGGCCGGATCGAGCGGCGCGACCGCCGGCAGGTCGCGCAGCTCGGCGGGCACCGCGACCCCGGGGCGACGCGGCGGCACGCGCAGCGCGCGATGCCACGGCCCGGGCAGGCCGAACCGCCGCGCGTGCTGGCCGGGCGCGCCGAGCCAGCTGCCGGCCACGACGTGATCGTCGCCGAGCACCGCGGCGCGCTCGGCGAGCGGGACGTACGCGCGCACGCCGCCGCGGTCGAGCACGACCGCCGTGCCCGGCGTGGCGCGCACCAGCCGGCGCTCGCCGCGCGCGTCGAGCAGCTCGCCCAGCGGCGGCAGCGCGAGCGCGACCGGCGGGCCGGCCAGATCGCGCGCCCAGCTCGCGACGCCGATCGCGGTCGCGACCTCGAGCCGGTCGCCGCCGGCGCGCGCCGGCCAGTCGCCGCGCACGCCCTCGATCCGACCGGTCGGCTGGCCGGTGCCGCGGGCGAGCGCGACCAGCGCGGTGCCCGCGTCGTCGGTCGTGGTGACCAGCACGCTCGCGCCGGCGCACGGGTCGACCGCGATCGCGCGCACCGGCGCGGCCCACGCCAGCTTGCCATCGGCGATGCGCGCGAGCCTGCCGTCGGGCGTCGCCGCGTAGAGCTCGCGGCCATCGCCGCAGCTCGCGACCAGCCACGCGCTCGCGATCCCGGCCGGCAGGTGCACGCGCGCGCGCTCGCGGCCCGTGGCGGCATCGAGCACGCGCGCGTCGCCGAGCCCCGCCGCGATCACGCGATCGTCGGTCATCGCGACGAACGCGCCGGGATCCTGCCAGCGCGGCGCACCGTCGAGCCCGAGCGCGCGCGTGCCGCGGTCGTCGCCGCACACGATCGCCTGCGCGGTGACGCCGACGATCGGCGCGGTGCAGCCCGCGCTGCGCCACGCGATCGCGCCGCGGTCGACGTCGATCAGCTCGACCGCGGGCGCATCGCCGTCGAGCCCGTAGCTCGCCGCGCGCGCCGGGCCGTCGCCGGGCACGCGCCACAGCTGCGGCAGGCGCAGCGCGTGCTCGAAGTCGCCGGCGATGCCCTCGCGGCGCGCGAGCTGCGGCGCCTCGCTGCGGCCGAGCCGCGCCGCGGCCGGCGGGATCGGCCACGCCGGCGCGGGCGGCGCGACCACCCAGTGCACGGCGGCCGGCGCCGGCTCGCGATCGCTCGCCGCGCAGCCGACGATGGCTAGCAGCGAGAGCGCGCGGTGCACCGGCGCACCGTAACACGCGCGTCTCGCGAGAGATCCGGCGCGCCGGTCGCGCGTACGAGCCCGGCCGACTTCGACGTGACGCAAGGCGCGGCAACGAAGCGATCGGCGCTGGATCGGCGGCCCCAGCCGATCAGCTCCTCGGTGGCGAGGTACCAAGCGGTCAGACGCGCTCGATGATCGTCGCGATGCCCATGCCGCCGCCGATGCACAGCGTGACCAGCGCGGTCGCCTTGTTCGCGCGCTCGAGCTCGTCGAGCGCGGTGCCGAGCAGGATCGCCCCGGTCGCGCCGAGCGGGTGGCCGAGCGCGATCGCGCCGCCGTTGACGTTGATCCGATCGTGATCGATGCCGAGCTTGCGCGCGGTCTGCAGCGGCACCACCGCGAACGCCTCGTTGATCTCCCACAGGTCGATGTCCTTGACCTGCATGCCAGCGCGCCGCAGCGCCTTCTGCGACGCCGGCGCCGGCGCGGTCAGCATGATCACCGGCTCGGCGCCCGCGGTCGCCATCGCGCGGATCTTCGCGCGCGGCTTCTGCCCCGCCCGCTTGCCCCACTCGGCCGAGCCCATCAGCACGACCGCGGCGCCGTCGACGATGCCCGACGAGTTGCCGCCGGTGTGGACGTGATCGATCGCCTTGGTGTCGGGGTAGCGCTGGAGCGCGAGCTGGTCGAGCGTCTCGCCGTGCGGGCCCATCGCGGCCGCGCCCATCTCGGCAAACGCCGGCTTCAAGCCGGCGAGGCCCTCGAGCGTGGTATCGGCGCGCGGGTGCTCGTCGCGCGCGAGCGCCACCGAGCCGTCGTCGTTCTTGACCGGGAACAGCGCGTGATCGAACCGCTTGCCCTCGATCGCGCGCGCCGCGTTGTGCTGCGAGCGCAGCGCGAACTTGTCGACGTCCTGGCGCGAGAAGCCCTCGCGGGTCGCGATCAGGTCGGCCGAGATCCCCTGCGGCACCATGAACAGCCGCTTGCGCAGCTTCTCGTTGTTGCCGTCGAGCATCGCGCCATCGGAGCCCATCGGCACGCGCGACATCGACTCGACGCCGCCGCCGATCCCGCCATCGATGAACCCCGCGCCGATCTTCGCGGCGATCGAGTTCACCGCCTCGAGCCCCGAGCCGCAGAACCGGTTGATCGTGAAGCCGGTCACGTCCTCGGGCCAGTCGGCCGCGATCAGCGCGACGCGCGCGATGCACGCGCCCTGCTCCTTGACCTGGGTCACGCAGCCGACCGCGAGGTCGTCGACCAGGTTCTTGTCGAGCTTGCGCCGCTCGGCCAGGTGGTTGAGCGTCTGGGCGAGCAGCTCCTGCGGGTGGATGTTGCTGAGCCCGCCCTTGCCTGCCTTGCCCCGCCCGCGCGGGGTGCGCAGCGCGTCGTAGATGAAGACTTCAGCCATCGTGGATCTCCTTGTAGATGCGCGCAGGATGGCCCGAAGCCGCGCTCACCGCAACGGTGGCCGCTCGAGTCGCCAGGATAAATCCGCTTCGTCCGTCCCGGCGGCTCGTGTAACGTCGCCGCGATGCGCTCGCTCGCCGCGCTCGCGATCGTGCTCGCCGCGTGCTCGGGCGAGGTCAGCGCGCCGCCCGGCCCCGACGCGAGCGCCGCCGGCGAGACGATCGCGCGCGCGGCCGAGTGGGTCGCCGCCCAGGTGCCGTACTGCCAGGCCGCGAACCACCAGCCCGATCACGACAGCGATTGCGCGTCGACCTGCAACCGCCCCGACAACGCGCAGTGGGATCCGTATCGCAGCGACTGCTCGGGCTTCGTGTCGTGGGCGTGGGCGCTGCCCGCGCCCGGCCGCACGACCGCGGACTTCGCGCCGCACGACACCACGATCACGCACGCGATCGCGGCGAGCGAGCTGCGCGCGGGCGACGCGGTCAACAACGACGAGCACGTCATGCTGTTCGTCGCGTGGATCGTTCCCGGCGCGCGCGCCACGTTCATGGAAGAGACCGGCTGCTCGTCGCAGACGCCCTACGCGGTGCAGGTCGACGAGGACGTCACGCTCGACGGCATGTCGGTCACGGTCGCGGATCACGGCGCGTTCACCGCGATCCGCTACGACGACGCACCGTAGCTACATGCAGCCGACGCCTGCCGCCTGCTGCTCGAGCTCGGCGAGCGAGGCGCCGCACGCGTCCGCCATGCGCTGCTGGATCTCGGTCGACAGCTTTTCGGTGGGCAGGTCCCACAGCTCGGCGGTCTGGTTGCCGAGCATGACGCGGGTGTCGATCGGCACCTGCTCGCACGACATGAGGTTGTCGACCTCGGCGACGAAGCGATCGCACTCGCCGACGCCGATCTGCAGCGCGCGCAGGCGCAGCCGCGCGACCGCGATCGCGGCGCGATCGCCGCCCGCGCCGAGCACGCCGAGCATCAGCCCGCGCGCCTCGTCGGGCAGCAGCATCGCGCACCGGCCGAGATCGTCCTCGGACATCCGCGCGAAGCACGCGATCGCGGCGCGCGGCCAGCGGTCCTCGCGGCAGCGCGCCTCCATCGACCACAGCACCGAGCTGTCGGGCGAGCGGATGCCCCGCGTGCTGTGCTCGAGCCCGGTCGCGGCATCGCCGCAGCGCGTGCCGGTGGCAGCCATCGGGGTCGCGCGCGGCGCGTGGGGTGCGAGCGCGAGCCCCGGCGACGGTGCCGATCCACACGCAGAGGCGACGACCAGCAAGACGACGCGCTTCACCTCTCAAGCGTACAAGATGCCCGTGTACGTGCACGCACCGGCTGATGATGATGATGAGGGTAACGACCGAATACGTGCACGCACACGGGCGAAAACGAGACAGCTAGTTACACGCACAGTTGCCGGCGTAGCCCGCGACGCACGGCAGCTCGGAATCCTCGGGGGTGGTGTGGAGGTAATGCCATCGGAACAGCTCGGTGATGCGCGGCTGCACACCGACCTGGGTGAGCGAGGTGGTCACGGGTGCGAACGAGATACGGTCGAGCCCGCCGTCGGTCTCGCGCGTGACCTTGGCCACGCGCGACAGCGCGCGCTGGTAGTCGGCGAGCGAGATCACGTCGGCGTTGCCGCCCGCCCAGCCGCTCGGCCCGCTGCTGAACCGCGCGGAGTGGAGCACGGTGAACTTCGCATTCGCGATCGAGACCTTCGCCGGCTCGCCGCTTCGGGCCAGCCACGCGCGCAGCCCGAAGTAGTGGTCGGCGAGCTCGCTCTCCGACAACGCGCACACGTAGCCGTTCGAGTGATAGTGCTCGACCACGAGCGCGACGCTGGTCTCGTCGATCGCCGCGAACAGGTCGCTGCCCGGCACGCTCCAGCTCGCGGCGAGCGCCGGACGCTCGGTGAAGTACACCACGCCCCACAGCCGGCGGCCCTGCGCGTCGGGCTCGTGCAGGTAGCGCAGCAGCTTGGCGATCGCGGCGCGCACGCCCGCGTCGCCGGCGGTGTTGCTCGGGCACTCGTTGAACGCGAACAGATCGGCGTGCGCGGCGATCGCCGCGTCGCGAAACTGGTGCGCCATCTGCTGGAGCGTCGCGTCGGATGCGGTCTCCCAGCCGGCGTGGCTGGCATCCCACACGTCGAACGCCGGCGCGTAGTAGAAGTCGGCGCGGCGGTGGACGAGATCGGCCAGGCCGCGGCTCGCGAACGCGGTCGCGCTCGAATGCGTGATCAGCCACGCGTGGCCGTCGGCCTCGGGCAGCCCGCTGCCATCGGTCGCCTGGTAGGCGTCGAGCACGTCGGCCGACACCTGATAGAACACGCCGAACCGGGTCGCGGTGAACGCCTTGGGCACGTAGCCGTCGTCGCTGCCCGTGCCGCCGGGGAAGCTGTCGGGCGGCAGGTCCTCGCCCGGGTCCGCGCTGCCCGGATCGGGATCGCCCGGCGGCGCGCTGGTGCACGCGACCAGCGCGACTGCGAGCACCAGCTTCACCATCGCGACGCGAGCACAGCAAGCCGCGGGCCGCGCACAGATCGCGCGTAACCTTGCACACCCACACCGCAGCACATCGCCAGGGTGATGCTTGGCCGCACCAGCTGCAAACGACTCTAGGCAGCGGGGACGATCAGGCGCAGCGCGCGCGGCACGACCGCGATGCGATACAGCTCGCCGGCGGGCAGCTCCTCGCCGTCGCACTGCGCCGCGGGCAGGACGCCGCCCTCGCCGTGCACCGCGAGCTCGAACCGCGCGCCGGTGATCGCGGGCTCGACCTCGATGCCGACGCGCTGCAGATCGTCGAGGCCGATCGGGCCGTGGCGCAGGGTGCCGAGCAGCTTGGCGGTGAAGTCGCGCCGCCCGGCGATCGGCACCAGCTCGAACCGGCCGTCGTCGGAGCGCGCGCGGTCGTCGAACACCCACTCGCCGCCGAACACCCGCGTGTTCTTGATGATGACGTCGATCAGGTGCTCGTAGGCGTGCGACGCGCCGTCGATCACCGCGTCGAGGTCGAACTTGACGTCGACCACGTAGCTCTCGACGAAGCGCTGCACCACCGCACCGATGTAGACCAGCTGGTCGCGGTAGATCGCGCCGAGCCCGGGGATCCTGCCCACCCGCTCGCGATCGCGGTTGCGGGTCGCCAGGCTCGCCGCGCCCAGGCCGATCGAGAACGAGTCGAAGAACAGGTCGCGGTGGACCTCCTTGCCCGCGCGCTCGATCGCCAGCCGGCCGACGTCGCACGGCATGACCTCGCCCGCGGCGACCACCGCGACGTTGCGCTCGAGCTGGCCCGGCCCGGGCTCGAGCCCGAACGACTTGCCCTGATCGTTCGCGGTGCCGGTCGGCAGCATGCCCATCACGATGTCGGGCGCGTGCTGCGAGGCGAGGATCCCCTTGGCGACCTCGGCGAACGTGCCGTCGCCGCCCATGTAGATGATGGCGCGCGCGCCCGCGTCGTCGATCGCCTCGCGCACGCGCTCGATCGTCGCGCCCTCCGGCTCGGTCGGCACGAAGCGATGCGCGACACCCGCGTGATCGAGCAGCGCGCGCGCGTGGCGGATCCAGTCGGCCGCCTTGCCGGAATGTGCCGTCGGATTGGCGACCAGCACGGCGGGCTGTTCGTGCGTCCAGCGCGTGATCCCCGGCGTCGTCATGCTGCGGCAATGTAACCTCGCCGCGCTGGTGCGCACGCGGCCACGCGCTACGAATGCCAGCCGCGGGTCACGGTTTTGCCAGTGATCCGTCATAAGGTAGGCTCCCCATGGCGGTCAGCGTGCTGCACTCCCAACCCTCCGACGAGCACGAGCTGCTGCGCCAGACGGTGCACCAGTTCGCGCAAACTCGCGTCGAGCCGCAGGCCCAGGCGCACGACGAGTCCGGGACGTTCAACACCGCGCTGCTCCGCGAGCTCGGTCAGCTCGGGCTGATCGGCATCACCCTCCCCGAGGCCGACGGCGGCGCGGGGCTCGACGCCACCGCGTCGTGCATCGTCCACGAGGAGCTCGCGTACTGCGACCCCGGCTTCACGCTCGGCTACCTCGCGCACGCGCTGCTGTTCGTCAACAACTTCTATTACGCCGGCAACGCCGCGCAGCGGGCGCGCTACCTGCCGAACGTGCTGACCGGCGAATGGATCGGCGCGATGGCGATGACCGAGCCCGCGGTCGGCACCGACGTGCTCGCCATGCAGACCACCGCGCGCCGCGACGGCAACGCGTACGTGCTGA
>DATJAE010000212.1:0-15899 GCA_035516595.1 Kofleriaceae bacterium
GTCGACAGCGTCACCGAGGCCGGCCACCTGGCGGACCTCATCACCTCGCACCTCGAGCTCGAGGTCGGCGAGAAGCAGGACGTGCTCGAGACGTTCGATCTCAAGACGCGCACCCGCAAGGTCCTCCAGTTCCTGTCGCGCCAGCTCGAAGTGCTCAAGGTCCGCGAGCGGATCAACACGCAGGTCCAGGAGGAGATGGGGCGCAACCAGCGCGAGTACGTGCTGCGCCAGCAGCTCAAGGCGATCAAGGAGGAGCTCGGCGAGCTCGACGACGGCGGCGGCGATCTCGACGAGTTCGCCGAGAAGATCGCGAAGGCGAAGATGCCCGAGGAGGCCGAGAAGGTCGCCAAGAAGCAGCTCGATCGCCTCAAGGGCATGCAGCCGTCGAGCGCGGAGTACACGGTCACGCGCACGTACCTCGAGTGGCTCGTCGAGCTGCCGTGGTCGATCTCGACCGAAGATCACATCGAGCTCGCCGAAGTGCGCAAGTGCCTCGACGAGGACCACTACGATCTCGACAAGGTGAAGAAGCGCATCGTCGAGTACATGGCCGTGCGCAAGCTCAAGAACGACAAGAAGGGGCCGATCCTGTGCCTCGCAGGGCCTCCGGGCGTGGGCAAAACCTCGCTCGGCCGTTCCATCGCCCGGGCGATCGGTAGGAAGTTCGGCCGGATCTCGCTCGGCGGCGTCCGCGACGAGGCCGAGATCCGCGGCCACCGCCGCACCTACGTCGGCTCGCTGCCGGGGCGGATCGTCCAGGGCATCAAGAAGGCCGGGACGAACAACCCGGTGTTCGTGCTCGACGAGGTCGACAAGCTCGGCCACGACTTCCGGGGCGACCCGGCGAGCGCGCTGCTCGAGGTGCTCGACCCCGAGCAGAACTCGACGTTCTCGGATCACTACCTCGAGGTGTCGTTCGATCTGTCCAAGGTCCTGTTCATCGCGACCGCGAACCAGCTCGACCCGATCCCGTGGGCGCTGCGCGATCGGCTCGAGATCATCGAGCTGCCGGGCTACACGCGGCAGGAGAAGAAGCACATCGCGCGCAAGTTCCTCGTGCCCAAGCAGCTCGAGGATCACGGCCTGACCGCGGACCGGTGCGACATCACCGACGACGCGATCTTCGAGGTGATCGACAGCTACACGCGCGAGGCCGGCGTGCGCAACCTCGAGCGCGAGATCGGCTCGGTGTGCCGCGCGGTGGCGGTCAAGGTCGCCGAAGGGCAGGCCAAGGAGCACGAGGAGATCACGTCCGAGGTGGTCGAGGAGGTGCTCGGTCCCAAGAAGTTCGTCAGCGAGGTCGCGGATCGCACGAGCGAGCCGGGCGTCGCGACCGGGCTGGCGTGGACCGCGGTCGGCGGCGACATCCTGTTCATCGAGGCGACCAAGATGCCGGGCAAGGGCAAGCTGACGCTGACCGGCCAGCTCGGTGACGTGATGAAGGAGTCGGTGACCGCCGCGCTGTCGTTCGTGCGCGGGCGCGCGGCGCAGCTCGGGCTCGATCCCGGCAACTTCCTCGAGAACACCGACCTGCACGTGCACGTGCCGGCGGGCGCGGTGCCCAAGGACGGCCCGTCGGCGGGCATCACGATGTACACCGCGCTGGTGTCGCTGCTCACCGGCGTGCCGGTGCGGCCGGACGTCGCGATGACCGGCGAGATCACGCTGCGCGGCAACGTGCTGCAGATCGGCGGGGTCAAGGAGAAGCTGCTCGCGGCCCACCGCGCCGGGATCAAGCGCGTGATCATCCCCGAGCGCAACATGAAGGACCTGATCGACGTCCCCGAGGAGGTCAAGGGCGAGATGGAGATCCTGTCGGTGCGGCGCATGGACGAGGTCCTCGCGCTCGCGCTCAAGGATCCGCCGACCTCGATCGTCGATCTGGCGAAGGCCGCGCAGTCCGACGACCAGCCACGGGCGTAGGGCTCGGCCCGTGACCGCGCCGTTTCGCGAACCCGGCCAGTCGTGCCCGCGCTGCGCCGGCCAGGCGTTGCGCGAGCACGACGGTCACCTCGCGTGCGATGCGTGCGACAGCCTGTTGATCGCGCCCGGCGAGCTCGCCGCGTCGATCCACGAGCTCGACGGGGGCGAGACCGCGGTCGAGACCCGCGATCCCGAGCCGCTCGCGGCGCCGTGCCCGCGCTGTGCCGGCGCGATGCAGGGCGTGACGCTGGTCGTCGGCGGACAGGCGCTCGGCGGCGGCTTCTACGCGTGCCCGCGCGACGGCGTGTGGATGCCGCGCGACGTGCTCGCCGCGATCTACGCGGCGGCCGGCCGGCGCGCGCGCGAGGCGCATGCCGCGAAGGGGCGGCCGTACGGCGCGGTGATCCGGTTCACCGGCGAGGGCCACGGCCGCGCGGGGCCTCCGCCGGGCGGCGGGATGGTCGCGGCGATCCAGTCGGTGGGCAACGCGTTCGCGCACGGCGGCGAGCTCGCGATCAGCAACTGGCAGGCGCGCACGCCGCGCGTCCACACCCTGTTCGTCAGCGCGTTCCGCGGCCGGCGGCTGCGCTGCGCCGGCTGCGGCCACGATCTCGCCTTCGAGGGCGACCGCTGGGCCTGCCCGGGCTGCGCCGGATCGTTCGTCGAGGACGCCGCGCTGGTCGCGATGGTCAGCGAGATGTCCGGCGCGCCGTTCGAGCTGCCGCCGCCGAGCGGCAAGCCGGGCGCGCGGGCGTGTCCGGTGTGCGGCGACGCGATGACGGTGGAGCAGCTCGAGCGCGCGGCGGTCGAGCGCTGCGCCAGGCACGGCCACTGGTTCGATCCGGACGAGCTCCAGCGCGTGCTGCAGCACGCTGCCGACCACCCCACGAGCTGGCTGCACCGGCTGTTTCACCACTAGTACCTCGCCACACAGGAGATGATTGGTTGCGGCGCCGAGGCGATGGATCGGCGGCCCCAACCGATCAGATCCTGTGTGGCGAGGTACTAGGTCCGGCAAAGCGCGGCGCATGGCGCCTCGCGCTCGCCGCGCACGCGCCGACCCTGCAACAGTGTCCCCATGGGGAAGCTGGCCGTCCCGACGATCCTGCTCGCGGCGTGTGTCGTGCCCGAGCCGACCTCGCAGCCCGACGACTGGCTCGATCGCACGATCGCGCTCGACGACGACGGCACGCAGGTCGCGGTGTGGGGCTGCGTGTCCGGCTTCATCGGGCCGTGCGACGCGCAGCCCGGCCAGACCATGACGGTCACCGCCGACGGCGTCACCCGCGGCGTGCCGCAGGAGGTCGTCCCACCCGATCCGGACGAGCTCATCATCCTCGATGCGAACGAGGTCGACTTCCGCGGCACGATCCCGGTGCCGAGCCGCCAGACCGTCGAGGTCGTGCTGGTCGGTCAGATCGGCCTCGTCGATCTGCCGCCGGCGTTCGCGGTCACGCCACCCGCGCCGCTGGTGTCTCGCCGTGCCCCGCTGGTCGTCGCGTTCGAGCCGCTGCCCGGAGCCGGCGCGTCCGCCGACGAGGCGATCACCTGCGGGAGCGACTCCTTCGAGATCCATCCGGTCGCGGCCACCCCCGGCCGGCTCGAGCTCGACCTCCCCGCGCTCGACGCGTTCGAGACCGGCCCGTGCACGCACACGGTGCGCTTGCACCAGGTCATCCCACTCCCGACCCCCGCGGGTCTACCGGGCACGACTGCCCGAACGACGAGCTTCACGTTCACCTCGACGCCGCTGGGGGTACCGGCTTTCGAGCCTTGACGGTCGGTTGGGACGTCCTTAGGTTGGCCAGCAGACAAATCTCGCAGTCGAGGAAACACCAGTCATGGGCAAGATCATCGGTATCGACCTGGGCACCACCAACTCCGTGGTCGCGATCATGGAAGGCAAGGAGCCCAAGGTCATCGCGAACGAAGAAGGCGCTCGGCTGACGCCGTCGGTCGTGGCGTTCGACGAGAAGGGCGAGGTCCTCGTGGGCCAGATCGCCCGCCGTCAGGCCATCACGAATCCCGAGAACACGGTGTTCTCGGCCAAGCGCTTCATGGGTCGGAAGTACTCCGATCCGATCACGCAGGAAGAGGCCAAGCGCGTGCCGTTCAAGATCGCGGGCGCCAGCAACGGCGACGCCGCGTTCGAGATCCGCGGCAAGCGCTACTCGCCGCCGGAGATCGGTGCGCGCGTGCTGATGAAGCTGAAGCGCGCCGCCGAGGAGTACCTGGGCGAGCCGGTCACCGAGGCGGTGATCACCGTGCCGGCGTACTTCAACGACTCGCAGCGCCAGGCGACCAAGGACGCCGGCCGCATCGCGGGCCTCGACGTCAAGCGCATCATCAACGAGCCGACCGCGGCCGCGCTGGCGTACGGGCTCGACAAGACCAAGGAGCAGCTGATCGCCGTGTTCGACATGGGCGGCGGCACGTTCGATATCTCGATCCTCGAGGTCGGCGACAAGGTCGTCGAGGTCGTCTCGACCAACGGCGATACCCACCTCGGCGGCGACGACATCGACAACACGCTGATGGACTGGCTGGTCGCCGAGTTCAAGAAGGACACCGGGATCGACGTCAGCAAGGACAAGATGGTCCTGCAGCGCCTCAAGGAGGCGGCCGAGAAGGCCAAGATCGAGCTGTCGAACGTGCAGGAGACCGAGATCAACCTGCCGTACCTCACGGCCGACGCGAGCGGCCCCAAGCACCTGCTCAAGAAGCTGTCGCGCAGCAAGTTCGAGCAGATGATCGAGGCGATCGTCGCTCGCACGATCGAGCCGTGCAAGAAGGCGCTGTCCGACGCCGGCAAGAAGGCCGGCGACATCCACCAGGTCGTGCTGGTCGGCGGCTCGACCTACATCCCGTACGTCCAGAACAAGGTGAAGGAGTTCTTCGGCCGCGAGCCCAACAAGAGCGTCAACGCGCTCGAGGTGGTCGCGCTCGGCGCGGCGGTGCAGGGCGGCGTGCTGTCGGGCGACGTCAAGGACATCCTGCTGCTCGACGTCACCCCGCTGTCGCTCGCGATCGAGACGCTCGGTGGCGTGGCCACCGTGCTGATCCCGCGCAACACGACGATCCCGACCCGCAAGAGCGAGACGTTCTCGACCGCGGCGGATAACCAGACCTCGGTCGAGGTCCACGTCACGCAGGGCGAGCGCCCGATGTCGAAGGACAACAAGACGCTCGGCAAGTTCCAGCTGACCGGCATCCCGCCGGCGCCACGCGGCGTGCCGCAGATCGAGGTCACGTTCGACATCGACGCCAACGGCATCCTCAACGTCGCCGCCAAGGACAAGGCGACCGGTGCGGAGCGCACGATCCGGATCGAGGCGTCGAGCGGTCTGTCCGAGGCCGACATCAAGCGCGCGGTCGACGACGCCGCCAAGCACGAGGCCGAGGACAAGTCGCGCAAGGACGCGATCGAGGCGCGCAACCAGCTCGACACGCTGCTCTACGGCACGCGCAAGCTGGTCAGCGAGAACTCGGCCAAGATTGGCGACGCCGACAAGCTGATGATCGAGGAGGCGATGAAGGACGCCGAGGCCTGCCTGGACCGCAACAAGGACGGCGGCTCGCCCGACGAGCTGCGCGCCGAGTTCGAGAAGCTGCAGGCCGCGGCGCACAAGCTCGCCGAGGCGATGTACAAGCAGGCCGGCGCCAGCCCGGGTGGCGAGGGCGGCGGCGAGCCGGCCCCCGAGCCCGACAAGAGCGGCGACGTGATCGACGCCGAGTTCGAGGACAAGTCGTCGTAATTTTCCCCAGGGCGAGTCGCGCGCGGTTGCGTCATACTAGACCCGTGCGGCTCGCCCTCGCGCTCGTCGTTTGCGTGCTGGGCGGGTGCGCGGAGCTCGGGGTGGTGTCCGACGGGACGAGCGTCTCGGTCGGCAGGCCCAACGCGGGCTACATCATCGATGCCCGGCGCCTGCCGGATCACGGCGTCGGCTACACGACGCGCGAGGTCTGGCTCAAGCGCAACAACCGCTACGGCACCGACGAGATGATCGATCTGATCACCGGTGTGGCCAGGCGCATGGCGCGCCACATCAAGGACGTGAAGATCGTGATCGCCGACATCTCGTCGCGGACCGGCGGCGGCGCGTTCGCGTTCCATCGCTCGCACCAGAGCGGGCGCGACGCCGACTTCCTCTACTACATGCGCGACGCCGACGGCAAGCCCTTCGAGCCCGACGCGATGCACCAGTTCGACGCGCACGGCCGCGCGATCGACGGCAGCGGCCTGACGATGGACGTGCCGCGCACGTGGCGGCTGGTCAAGGAGCTGCTCGAGGCGCGCGAGGCGACCGTCCAGTACATCTTCATCTACGAGCCGCTCGCCAAGCTGCTGCTCGAGCACGCCAAGGCGATCGGCGAGCCCGACGCGCTGGTCGCCATGGCGCGCAAGGCGCTGCGTCAGCCCGGCGACAGCGCGCGCCACGACGATCACATGCACGTGCGGATCTACTGCGCGGCCGACGATCGGCCGTACGGCTGCGTCGACATCGGGCCGATGGATCTGCTGGTCGCGCGCCAGGCCGAGGAGCGCGCGGAGCTCGCGGCGCTCGCGCCGACCCGGCCGCCGTCGGCGCCGCCGGTCAAGTCGGCGGCCGACGTGTGGCTCGAACAGGCCGACGCGCCGCCGGCCGCGAGCGCGGTCGAGCTCGGCGCCGGGCTCGGCTCACTGCTGCGCACACGAGCCGACCGGGTTGACCTTCGAAGCTGGCGCTGAGTGAAACGTCGCGGTCGCCACCGGCGCGACCGCGGCATCGGGCAGCACGCCGCCATCGAGCGCGGCGGCATCGCTCGGCGCGGGCACCAGCCCGGCATCGGGCGGCGCGACCTGCGGCGCCGCGGCCTGTTCGGCCTCGGTGAGCGGATGCAGCGTGCGCAGCGTCTGCTCGAACGCGCGCACGTAGCCCGTGCGGCCCTCCGCCGACGAGGTCGAGAGCAGGAGGCTCACCACGCGATCCTCGGTGAGCGCCACCGCCTGGCGGAAGAAGTGGTGGCCGTCGTCGTACTCGAACCACACCGTCGGCAGGCCCGCGGCCTCGGTCTCCTTCGGCCCGGCCTCGATCGGGCCGACCCGCATGTGCTGGGCGGCGAGCTTGAGCCGGAGCGCGCACGCGAGCTTCTGCGCGAGCGCGTCGTGGGTCGTGCGGCACGTGATCGGCCAGCTGCAGTAGACCTGGCGCGTGAACACGTCGGCGGTGAGCACCATGCGCGCGTCGGGCGCGCCGCGCATCATCCATAGCAACAGCCCCGGATAGGTCGCCTCGTCGGTCGCGTGCCAGCCGCGCGGCACGACGAGGCCGAGCGAGTCGGCTTGCGAGACGAACACGCCGCCGTCGCCGCCGCGCTGCTGGTTGTCGAGATCCGCGAACACGATCGCGCCGCCACCGACGACGATCGCGACCGCGAGCAGGGCGAGGGCGCGCCGCACGAACGCGACGCTAGCGCGAATCGACGCGCGCCGTACCTGAACATAACTCCAGATAAAAAATTGACTCTTCCGCACGTGCTATTGTTGACGGATTCTATTCACACGAATATCGTGACAATACCTCGTCGGAAACTGGATTCTCCAGCGCGCGGCGAAGGTGGACGGCGATCGCGAGCGGCAGCGCACGAGCAGCGGACCAAGCACGGCGTGAGGGACGCCGGCTTCGTCGGTGCGAGCGCCATGCGTGCGCCTACGGGGGAACGACTTGCTGACACGCCAACGAGATCACGAGCCGCACGAGCCGAGCGTCGACAACGTCGTGCCGTTTCGCGCGCGCCGCGGGCCGCTCGCCGCGACCTTCGCCGCGCGCCGCGACGACGATGCGCCGGCCGCCGGCGGCGGCGCGCCGCGCACGTCGCTGCTCGACGAGGAGCAGCTGCGCGCGATCGAGACGACCTACCCCGACGGGCTCACCGCGGTGCAGATCGTCGACGCGTTCACCAGCCGCGGCGTGAAGCTGTCCGAGGCGAGCTTTCGCAAGTACGTCCAGCAAGGGCTCCTGCCGCGCAGCCGCCGGGTCGGGCGCAAGGGCAAGCACCGCGGCTCGCTCGGCGTGTATCCGGCCAAGACGGTTCGCCGGATCAACGCGGTCAAGCAGCTCATGCTCGACGGCTACACGATCGAGGAGATCCAGGGCCAGTTCCTGCACTACACGGATCTGGTCGAGGGCGTCGCCGAGAACCTCGCCGAGCTGTGGCGGCGGTTCGAGCGCGATCACGAACGGCTCGAGCCGCACGACCGGCGCGAGCTGCACAAGCTGATCACCGAGGCGCGCAAGTCGGGCGACGTGCTCGTCGAGCGCCTCGGCGAGCTGGCGCGCCGCGTGGCCGCGCCGCGTACCGACACGCTCCGTCTTGCCGGCGCCGCGGGGGGCGCCGAGGACCTGCTGTAGCGACGGTGACCCGCGCCGTCCCAAGGAGAATCATGAGCGCCGACGACCGTGACGACGAAGACGACTGCGAGCTCGAGGCCGAGGTCTCCAGCGAGACCGAGCCCGAAACCGGCGAGCTGCCGGAGGTCAGCCGCAAGATCCGGCGGCGGCGCCGCCGCACGCGGCCGCGCAGCAAGACGATCGCGATGAAGCGGCTGACCCGCGAGGAGCTGCGGCTCGGCGCGCTGATGTATCCGCCGGTGGACATCCCGCGGCCGACCACGCGCGCCGAGTGCCGCGAGGAAGCGCGGCCGTGCCCGTGGGTGGCGTGCAAGCACCACCTCTATCTCGACATCAATCCCGAGACTGGCTCGATCAAGATCAACTTCCCGGATCTCGAGCCGTGGGAGCTCCAGCACACGTGCGCGCTCGACGTCGCCGAGCGCGGCGGGATCACGCTCGAGGAGGTCGGCGAGATCATGAACCTGACGCGGGAGCGGATCCGCCAGGTCGAGGTCCGCGGCCTGCTCAAGCTCAAGATGGGATCGCCGTCGCCCGACGAGCTCGGCGCGGAGCTGCTCGCGCAGGCCGAGGCGGCCGAGAACGATCGCAACTAGTACCTCGCCACACAGGATCTGATCGGTTGGGGCCGCCGATCCATCGCCGATCGCTTCGTTGCCGCTCCTTGCGTCACGCCCGATAGCGCTGCGTCGCGGCGCCTCGCGCTCCGCGCGCCTCGGCAGCCGCGACCAATCATCTCCTGTGTGGCGAGGTACTAGCACGAGCGCTCGCGGCTTCGTGGTAAACGAGGCCCATGATCCGGCGCGCGCTGATCTCGGTCTCGGACAAACGCGGCGTCGTCGAGCTCGCGCGGGCGCTCGCACAGCTCGGCGCCGAGATCCTCTCCACCGGCGGCACGGCGGCGGCGCTGGCCGGCGCCGGGATCGCGGTCAAGCAGGTGTCGGCGCACACCGGCGCGCCGGAGATCCTCGACGGCCGGGTCAAGACGCTCCACCCCAAGATCCACGGCGGCCTGCTCGGCCGCGACACGCCCGCGCATCGCGCCGAGATGGCGCAGCACGACATCGCCCCGATCGATGTCGTGGTCGTGAACCTCTATCCGTTCGAGGCGACGATCGCGCGGCCCGACGTCACGCTCGACGACGCGATCGAGAACATCGACATCGGCGGGCCGTCGATGTTGCGCTCGGCCGCCAAGAACCACGAGCGCGTCGCGGTGATCGTCGACCCGGCCGACTATCCGGCGGTGATCGCGGAGCTGCGCGCGGGCGAGCTGTCGCCGGCGCGGCGGCTCGACCTCGCGCGCAAGGCGTTCGCGCACACCTCGGCGTACGACGCGGCGATCGCGGCGTACCTGTCGTCGCTCGACGACGCGGCCGCGACCGCGCGCGACGTCCCGCCGCGGCGCCGCGAGCTGCCCGACGTGCTCGGCGTGCAATGGCGCCGGCTCTACGACCTGCGCTACGGCGAGAACCCGCACCAGCGCGCCGCGTTCTACGCCGACGCGCGCTCGCCGCTGCCCGCCGGGCCGGCGCGTCCGACCGTCGCGGCCGCCGAGGTGCTCGGCGGCAAGCAGCTGTCGTACAACAACATCCTCGATCTCGACGCGGCGCTCGGGCTGTGCCTCGAGCTCGCCCCGCCCGCCGCGGTGGTGGTCAAGCACAATAACCCGTGCGGCGTCGCGATCGGCGACGACCTCGCGGACACCTATCGCCGCGCGCGCGACGCCGACGCCACCTCCGCGTTCGGCGGGATCGTCGCGGTCAACCGCGAGGTCGACGACGCGCTCGCCAAGCTCCTGGTCGAGACCTTCCTCGAGTGCGTGATCGCGCCGGGCTACTCCGCGGCGGCGCGCGACGTGCTCGCGAGCAAGAAGAACCTCCGGCTGGTCGCGGCGGCCGGGCCGTGGACGCCGCAGGACGGCGCGCTCGCGTGGTCGATCCGGACGATCGCGGGCGGCGCGCTGGTCCAGACCGCCGATCACGGCATGGTCGATCTGGCGAGCGCGCGGGTCGCGACCCAGCGCGCGCCGAGCGACCGCGAGCGCGCCGATCTCGCGTTCGCGTGGCGGGTCGCCAAGCACGTCAAGTCCAACGCGATCGTGTTCGCCAAGGATGGCGTGACCCTCGCGATCGGCGCCGGGCAGATGAGCCGGGTCGACTCGGTGCGGATCTGCGAGCGCAAGGCCGGCGCCAAGCTCGCCGGCTCCGCGGTCGCCTCCGACGCGTTCTTCCCGTTTCGCGACGGGGTCGACGTGCTCGCCGAGGCCGGCGCGGTCGCGGTCGTCCAGCCCGGCGGCTCGGTGCGCGACGACGAGGTGATCGCGGCCGCCGACCAGCACGGCCTCGCGATGCTCATGACCGGCATGCGGCACTTCAGGCACTGACATGAGCTTCCATCCACCCGTCCCGATCCTGCGGATGTTCGACGAGGCCAAGGCCCGCGAGTTCTACCTGCGCTACCTCGGCTTCGAGGTCGCGTGGGAGCACCGATTCGACGCCGGCATGCCGCTGTATATGGAGATCCGCCGCGGCGCCTGCGTGATCCACCTGAGCGAGCACCACGGCGACGGCACGCCGGGCACGACGATCCGGATTCGCGTCGACGAGCTCGAGGCCTATCACGCCGAGCTGGTCGCGAAGAACTACAAGTACTATCGGCCCGGCCTGCAGGATCAGGAGTGGGGTACGCGCGAGATGACCGTGCAGGACGGCTGCGGCAACAAGCTCGTGTTCTACCGGCCGCTCGAGACGTCGCGCACGGTCACCCAACCCGTAGTGTAGCGACGAGCGTCAGGACCAACGCGAGCGCGATCGTGCAGGTCACGATCATCGCGACGACGTAGCCGAGCAGCAGCCACTCGCGGCCGTGCCGGGTCACCTCGCCGCGCCTCATCCGGGCCAGCTCGCGGCCGCATGCCGCCCACGCCACCGGCGCGGCGATCGGGATCACCAGCGATAACAACGCGCACGCGAGCGAGACGCCGACCCTGGCGGGGACGATGCCGTGCGGGATCTCGCGCAGGGCCGCGCTCACCGCCGGGTCGTGAAAGGTGGGACCCCACCAGATCGCCGCGGGGTCGGGAACCGGAGCGCTTTTCGGATTCGACATGCCGCGGATATCGGTCGCGCCGCGCGGCGGTTGCGTGGCCGCGGAAGATGTAGATTTCGCGCATGAAGATCCTGGTGGTCGGTAGCGGGGGGCGCGAGCACGCGCTGGCGTGGCGCCTGGCGCGAGGACACGAGGTGATCGCGGCGCCGGGCAATCCCGGCATCGATCAGGTCGCGCGCTGCTTCCCGGTCGGCGTCGGCGAGACCGAGCGGCTGGTCGAGCTCGCCGCGGTGGAGCGCGTCCAGCTCGTCGTGGTCGGCCCCGAGGCACCGCTGGTCGCCGGGCTCGCCGATCGCCTGCGCGAACGCGGCATCGCGACGTTCGGGCCGGGAGCCGCCGGCGCGCAGCTCGAGGGCAGCAAGGCGTTCAGCAAGCTGTTCTTCGAGCGCCACCGCATCCCGACCGCGCGGTTTCGCGTCGCGCGCACGGTGGGCGAGGCGGCCGCGGCGATCGAGGAGCTCGGCGGCGAGAGCGGGATCGTGGTCAAGGCCGATGGCCTGGCCGCCGGCAAGGGCGTGGTGGTCGTCGAGACCGCCGAGGCCGCGCGCGCCGCGGCGCGCGACATGCTCGAGGCGCGCCGGTTCGGCGACGCCGGCGCGACCGTGGTGATCGAGCAGCGGCTGGTCGGCCGCGAGGTCTCGGTGCTCGCGCTCACCGACGGCAAGCGCCTCGAGGTGTTGCCCGCGGTCGAGGATCACAAGACCATCTTCGACGGCGACCGCGGGCCGAACACCGGCGGGATGGGCACGGTGTCGCCGGCGTGGGCCAGCGACGCGATCCTGGCGCGGGTGCGGCGCGACATCCTCGAGCCGACCGTGCGCGGCCTTCACGCCGATGGCATCGACTACCGCGGCGTGCTGTACGCCGGCGTGATGGTCGACGCCGCCGGCGCGCCGTACCTGCTCGAGTACAACTGCCGGTTCGGCGATCCCGAGACCCAGCCGATCATGGCGCGCGCGGTCGGCGATCTCGGCGCGGTGCTCGACGGCGCAGCGCGCGGCGAGCTGCCGGCGGGCAAGCTCGGCTGGGACGCGCGCGTCGCGGTGTGCGTGGTGGTCGCGGCGGCCGGCTATCCCGGCGCGGTGCGCACCGGCGATCCGATCGGCGGGCTCGACGACGTGCCGCCCGACGTCATGGTGTTCCACGCCGGCACGACGCGCGACCTCGCGGGCCGGCTGGTGACCGCGGGCGGGCGCGTGCTCGGCGTGACCGCGCTCGGGATCAGCATCGACCAGGCGCGCGACCGCGCGTACGCGGTGGTCGACGCCGTGCAGCTCGCCGGCAAGCAGGCCCGCCGCGACATCGGCGCGCGCCGCTGATAGGCTGGCGCGCATGGCGCAGATTGCTGGGTTTCGAGGCGCGCTGTGGGACGCGTCGAAGGTCGAGCTCGCGAAGGTCGCCGCCGCGCCGCTGGTCGGCGTGAACGATCGCCTCGGCAAGGGCGAGCTGGTGCGCGACGTGTCGCGCGCGATGTACCGCTATCACCAGACGTTCGAGCACGGCGGGCGACAGGTCACGCGCAAGATGGTGATCACCGCGGTCCAGCTCGCGCCGTGGAGCGAAGGCACGATCCGGCCGCACGAGGCCACCGGCGATGCGGCGCGCACCGCCGCGACCAAGGGCGTGGCGGCCGAGGGCGCGCACACCAAGCCGGTGCTGTTCGGCTACCGCGACGCCGCGCGGGAGGTCGACCGGCTGTTCCGCAAGAGCGAGGACGACCAGGCCACGCTCGACGTCACGACCGCGGATCGCACGCGTCACCTGCTGTGGCGGGTGTCGAGCGCCGAGCTGATCGGCAAGATCCGCCCCCTGTTCGCGCCCAAGAAGCTGCACGTGCTCGACGGCCACGCGCGCTACGAAGGCATGCTCGCCTACGCCGAGCGGCTCGCGCCGCGCGCCGGCACGATGTACTCGTCGGCCAACTTCGGGCTCGGCTGCCTGGTCAACCTCGAGGATCCCGCGCTGGTCGTCGCGCCGCGCCACCGCGTCGTGCGCGGCGCCGGGGTCAAGGCCGCGGCGGCGCTCGACGCGGCCAAGGCGCACTTCCTCGTCGAGAAGCTCGCCGGTGCCGCGGGCGACGTCGGCAAGCTGCGCGCGGCGTTGGCCGCCGACACGCTCGCACACCAGCCGGCGTTCGTCGCGCTGTTCGCGGGCGAGGCCGACGCGTGGAAGCTGACGCTGTCGCCCGACGTCAGCCCGACCGCGGCGGGCGTACAGATCCATCGCGCGCTGCAGAAGTACGATCCGGTCGTGGTCGAGCAGCTGTTCGTGCGCCGCGCGTTCCCCGGCGCGATCGCGCCGACCGAGCTCGACCCCGCCGCGGTCGTCAAGGCGGTGACGAGCGGCGGCGCCGAGGCCGGCGTGCTGCTCCGCCCGCTGTCGATCGATCAGGTGATCCACGCCGACGAGCTCGGCCAGGTCCTGCCGTTCGGCTCGACCGCGTTCCCGCCCGAGCTCGGGAACCTGCTCGCCTACGTGGTCGATCCCGACGAGGATCTCGTCTAGCCCGCGATCGCGCACGGTCCGGGCGCCGGACAGCGCCGCGGATAGGGGCTCAGGTCGACGACCTGGAACATCGCGCCCGCGTAGCGCGCGCCGAGATGCGCGATCGATACCGGCGTCGCCGCGGGCAGCGCGAGCTCGAGGTCGGGCAGCGGCGAGCCATCCGGCGCGGTCGCGCGCACCACGACCTGGAGCGCGACTCCGGCCTCGGGCGTCACGGTGAGCGCGTCGCCGTCGACCGCGAGGCGGACGCAGCGCGCGTTCGCGCAGCCGGGCAGGAGCGGGCCCCAGCGCGCGAGGCGCGCCGCGCGCGCGGCCGCGTGGCCGTCGCGGCCGACCAGGTAGAGCCGGCCCGCGGCGCGATCGAGCGCGAGGTCGAACGCGCGGAAGAAGTCGAGGCCGAGCCGGGCGTCGCCGCGCTCGCTCGGCACCATCACGAGCTGCGATCGCGTGATCCCGCCGTAGCTCACGCGCGGCGCGACCACCACGTGATCGTAGCGATGCGACGCGCCGAGCTCGTCGAGCACCGCGCCGTGCTCGGGCCGCGCGACCGCGCCGGCCACCGGGCCGTCGATCTGGCTCGCGCTGCGGCCGAGGTCGATCGTCACGCGGCGCTCGGCGTCGCCGATGCTCGCCCGCGCGTCGAGGTCGAGCGTGCGCGCGCCGCGCGGCGGCCGGAACGCGCGGCCGGTCGCCAGGTACGCGACGCCGAGATCGCGATCGAAGCCGAACACCAGCGACGGATCGAGCACGTCACGGCCGATCACGCCGTACAGCCGCCGGCCGTCGGCGTCGAACGCGTGCGGCTCGGCGACCGCGACGCGCAGCTGGTCGAGCGCGAGCTCGCCGATCCGCACGCCGGACAGCATGCGGTCGTCGCCGCCGCCGCCGAGCGTGCGAATGGCGCGCGGGATCAGCGTGCCGGTCCTCACCGTCGTCGCGTCCAGCGCCGGCGCGTCGCCGGGGATCGCCTCGGCGTCGACGATCGTGCGCGGCGCCTCGGGATCGAGCACGAGCAGGTACGGGCCGCGACCGTCGATCGCGACCGGCACGATCAGCCGATCGTCGGCGAGCGGATCGACCAGCGGGAACGTCCAGCGGTCGCCGGCGGGAAAGCTCGCGGGCAACGGCGCCGCGCAGCCGGCGGCGATCGCGAGCACGAGCACGAGCACGGTGCGCATCTGGACACAGGCTAGCGTCCGCGTGCGGCCCGTGTCGTTGAACTATCATGAAGCGGTGGCAAAGCTCGGTCAGCGAAACCGCCTCACTTCGAGCGGCTGGTCGGCGTAGCCGGTGTCGGCGAGCGGCTGCTGCTTCGGCGTGTCGACCAGCGCGTGCATCACGATGTCCTGATCGTCGAGCACGCCGATCGTGCCGCGATCCTCGACCAGCACCGCGACGTGGCGCGGGAACAGCGCGAGGTCGCCGGCGCGGGTGAACGGCACCGGCTTGCCGGATCGGTCGCGATACACGCCGTCGTCGCCGCGCGTGCCCGCCGCGAGCAGCCGGGTGAGCGCGGGCAGGCCGCCGGTCCACGTGTACGCGACGCGCTTGCCCATCCGGCGGCGGCCGTAGACGACGAAGTCGGCGCAGTCGCTGCCCTCGAGCCGCTCGCTCTGGTGGGTCGCGTCGGTGCCGCCCGACGACGCCCAGATGTAGGGCTGGCCGAACATCTCGGTGAGGTAGCCGAGGTACGTGTCGTCGCGCCGGATCGACACGCGCGTGACGTCGTCGGTGAGGCCGCCCGAGCCGGCGCCGCGCCGCGCGGTCTCGCCGGGGCTCGCGATCGTGCGCTCGCCTTGCGTCGCGACGAGCTGGAAGCGCATCGTGCCGACGCCGTTGCCGTGATCGGGCGTCAGCGTCGGGCGCACGTCGGGGACGAGCGAGCCGGCGTGCGCGTCGAGCGGGGTTGCGCGGTAGTCGATCGGCTCG
The DNA here is from genome assembly GCA_035516595.1 of Kofleriaceae bacterium. Classification (GTDB taxonomy): domain Bacteria; phylum Myxococcota_A; class Polyangia; order Haliangiales; family Haliangiaceae; genus JABFXX01. The sequence continues at coordinate 15,861 of DATJAE010000212.1, forward strand.
TAGTGAAACGTGTCGGGCTCGCCGTTCGAGTAGTTCGCC
>DATJAE010000213.1:0-32827 GCA_035516595.1 Kofleriaceae bacterium
TCGGCCGCGCGACCGACGAGGCCCACTGCGTGCTGTCGACCCACATCCACGCCGACGGCGAGGAAGCCGAGATCCTGTGGACCGAGTACCCGGCGAGCGCGCGGCATCCGCGGATCTCCGCCGAGGCGATGGCCGAGCGCCGGCACTATCCGTCGATGAACGGCAAGAAGGTGTTCAAGCACGCGGTGACGCGAATGCCGCAGGCGATCATGGAGGGCATGATCGCCAACGGGCTCCAGCTGACCGACATCGACATGATGATCCCGCACCAGGCGAACCTCCGGATCAATCAGATGGTCGCGAACATGATCGGCCTGCCCGCCGAGAAGATTCACAACAACATCCAGAAGTACGGCAACACCACGGCTGCCTCGATCCCGATCTGCATGCACGAGGCGATCTCGCTCGGCAAGATCGTCCCCGGCAGCCTGGTGTGCCTGGTCGCGTTCGGGGCCGGGCTGACCTGGGGCTCGGTGTTCCTGCGCTACTGATTACGCTGCGGCCTGCGCGAAGATCGCGTCGACCTCGGCGGCGAGCTTGTCCTCGCCGACGCCCTTGGCCAGCGCGAGCTCCTTGATCAGCAAGCCGCGCGCGGTGTCGAGCATCTTGCGCTCGCCGAACGATAGCTCCTTGGTCAGGCGGAGCACGCACAGATCGCGGAGCACCTCGGCGATCTCGAACACCGAGCCGGTCTTGATCTTTTCCATGTACTCGCGGTAGCGGCGGTTCCATGTCTGCGTGTCGCGCGGGATGTCGCGCGACTTCAGGATCGAGATCACCTCCTTGACCTGCTTGGAGGAGATCAGATCGCGCAGCCCGACCGAGCCGGCGTTCGCCTTCGGCACCATGATCTTCAGGCCGGTATCCAGGATCTTCAGGATGTAGACCGGCGTCTTGCTGCCGCCGATATCCCGCTGCTCCATCGCCACGACCTCCGCCACGCCATGCACCGGATAGACGGCCTTGTCCCCGACTGAGAATTGTTGTTTCAAGTGCGAACCTCTGACCACGAAATGGTAACAGCCGGGTACCGCACTGTCAAATTGCGGCTGGAGGCAACCAAGCGAGATTCCTTCAAAAACCGGGAATCGCCCTCACCGAGCTTGCAGGGGATCAACGCCTGGTCGCGTAGTCGATCATGGTCGCGACCGCGAATCCGGTGCCGCCCTTGGGCTGCGACGGCCGCGGCGAGGACGTGGACGCCGGCCCGGCGATGTCGACGTGAACCCACGGCGTGTCCTTGGCAAACGTCTTGAGGAACAGCCCGGCGGTGATCGCGCCGCCGAAGCGATCGCCGGTGTTGCGCATGTCAGCGATCTGGCTCTTGAGCTGCTCGCGCAGGCGAGAGGTGAGAGGGAGCCGCCACATGTCTTCTCCGGTGCGCTCGGCGGCGGCCATCCAGCTGCGCACGAGGCCCTCGTTCTCTGACATCACGCCTGCGGTGTAGGGCCCGAGCGCGATCATGCACGCGCCGGTGAGCGTCGCGAAGTCGAACATCTCGTCGGGCACGATCTTGGTGCGCGCGTAGGTCAGCGCGTCGCCGAGCGTGAGCCGGCCTTCGGCGTCGGTGTTGTTGATCTCGACCGTCGTGCCGTCCATCGAGGTCAGCACGTCGCCGAGCTTGTACGCGCGACCGGAGACGAGGTTCTCGCAGCACGCGGCGATCGCGTGGACCTCGTGGTCCGAGCCGAGCGTCGCGATCGCGTCGATCGCGGAGATCACCGCGGCGGCTCCCGACATGTCGATCTTCATGTCCTCCATCGCGTTCGACGGCTTGAGCGAGTAGCCGCCCGAGTCGAACGTGACGCCCTTGCCGATGAAGCACAGCTTCTTCTTGGCCTTCTTGGCGGGCTTGTAGGTGAGGTGGATGAAGCGCGCCTCCTGATCCGAGCCCTGGCCGACGGCGAGGAACATCCCCATGCCGAGCTCGGCGCACTTCTTGGCGTCGAGCACCGTCGCGGTGACCGAGCCCTTGTGCTTCTTGGCGACCGCCTGCGCGTCGGCGGCGAGCGCCGCCGGCGTGGCGACGGCCGCGGGCTCGTTGATCAGATCGCGCGCGTGATTGACCGCCGCGGCGATCACCTCCCCGCGCGTGACGCTGGCCTGGAACGCGCGAGTCTGCGCCGCGGTCGGCTTCTTGCCCTTGATGTCGGTGAAGAACCCGAAGCTGCGGAGCGTGGGCGGCTTCTTCGCCTCGTCGCTCGTCAGGTAGCGCGCGAACTTGTACGTGCCGAGGTAGATCCCCTCGACCGCGAGCTGGACCAGCGCGGCCTCTCTCCCGGCGCCGAGCGCGGGCAGCACGAAGCCGACGCTCGCCGCGCTCACCTTGTTGGCCTGCTGCGCGACCGCGGCGGTGAGATCGCGAACGCCCGGGTTGGTGAAGTCGCCGCACGGTCCGGCGCCGACCACCATCACGCGCTTGGCGCCGAGCTTGCCGTGCGTGTAGAGCGATAGCGTCTGTCCGGGCTTGCCCTCGAACGATTCGGCCTTGGCGACCTCTGCGAGCGCGCCGCCGAGTACGTGATCGACCGATTTGAAAACGCCATCCTTGGTAGGGTCACCGAACGCGGTGAAGGCCAGAATGTCGACCGCCGCGGTGACTGCGGAGCCGTCGAGCAGGGTGACCTCGAGGTTTGTCTTGGCGTCCATAAATGCTAGTAACTCCAACGAAAGCGCGGGGTGTTATACTTGTGGTCCAGAGCGAAGTAAAGGAATGAGATTGCCTACATTGACACGTGAAGAGGGGGCTCCGTAGAGTCGATGACGAACCGAGTCCCGGGGGACTTTGAATGCGAAACAAGGTGATGACGGCGCGCCCCGCGGCGCGCAAGGGAAACGGAAGTCGGACCAAGAAGACGGTCGCGGTGCCATCGCGCAAGTCGCAACCGATCATCCAGATGGTGGAGCGGCGGTCTTCCAACAACATCCAGGACATCCCGAAGAAGCACGGCGAGCTGCCGATCCCGAGCTCGACGTTCGTGTTCTGACCGACTAGCGCGCATCGAGAAGTTTCCTTAGGTTGCGCGCGTCCGCCCAGCGCTCCGGCGTCGCGAACGCGATGACGAGCGGCCGATCCTCGTAGTGCTCGACCAGCATCGCGAGGTCATCGATGCGCTCCGGGCGCAGCGTGCCGGTGCGTCCCGCATTCTCCGGGCGCAGGTAGATCCGCGGCGCTTCGAGATCCTCGTGAACCTCGGGCGGAACGCCGGGCTCGCGCACCAGCGGATCGAACGCGAAGCACACGTCGAGCTCGGCCGCCAGCTTCGCGGCCGAGCGCACCTCCCAGAGCCCGCCGGGCAGCCACACCCGATCGGCACCGCCGAGCGCCTCGCGCGGCGCGACCTCGGCGAAGAACCGCCGCAGCTGATCGCGGTTGGCGGCCGATGGCGAGAACCCGTCGGGCGAGCGGAACACGGCGCGGCTGGCGCCGAGCGCGGCGATCGCCGCGGCGAGTGCCGCGATCGCGGTGCGTGCATGCGGGCCATCGCGAAACTCACCGGTGGTCGCGTCGTGCGGCCACAGCTTCGGGGCGATCGGCGCGGCGCGGTGGGTGAGCGAGAACGGCGCGACCAGTCCCAGCGCACCCCGCGGGGCCACCGTCCAGCGCGCGAGCGCAGCTGGCTTGAGCGGCCCGGCATACAGCGCCGAGAGCTCGAGGTACCCGAGCTCCTGAAAGTAGCGCTCGCGCTCGACGCGCATCGGCAGATCGACGGTGCCGATGCATGGATTCTCGCTGGTTGCTTCCGTCAGAGGGGCCTCGTAGAGTGCCGGCGCCCGCGCACGCTACGTGGTCGTCGGGTATGGTGCAAGCGGAGGAGCGTCATGAAGTTCTTCATCGATACCGCCGACGTGAAGGAGATCCGGGAGGCCGCCGCGATGGGCCTGGTCGACGGTGTGACGACCAACCCGTCGCTGGTCGCGAAGACCGGCCGCAGGTTTCGCGACGTCCTGGTCGAGGTGTGCGACATCGTGAAGGGCCCGGTGTCGGCCGAGGTCACCGCGGTCCAGTTCGACGGCATCATGCGCGAGGCGCGCGAGCTGGCCGCGCTGCGCAACAACATCGTCGTCAAGATCCCGCTCATCCCGGAGGGCCTCAAGGCAGTGCGCGCGTGCGCCGACGAGGGCATCAAGGTCAACGTCACGCTGTGCTTCTCGGCGACCCAGGCGCTGCTCGCCGCCAAGGCCGGCGCGACGTACATCTCCCCGTTCGTGGGCCGGCTCGACGACATCTCGACCGATGGCATGCAGCTGATCGGCGAGATCCTCGAGATCTACGAGAACTACGACTACGCGACCGAGGTGCTGGTCGCGTCGGTGCGGCATCCGATGCACGTCCAGCAGGCGGCGCGGATGGGCGCGCACGTCGCGACCTGTCCGTTCTCGGTGCTGATGCAGCTCGCCAAGCATCCGCTCACCGACCTCGGCCTGCAGAAGTTCCTGTCCGACTGGGAGAAAGTCCCCAAGTGATCCGCGCCGTCGCCGTCATCGCGCTCGCAGCGGGATGCCGGGACGACGGCGGGCCGCGGCTCGACAGCGTGATGCCGGCGCAGGCCCCGCGCGCCGCGATGGTGACGCTCGCCGGCTCGCGACTGTGCGGCGCATCGGCCGACTGCAGCGACGTGCCGGCGCAGGTCCAGTTCGGGCTCGATGGCCAGCCGGCGCTCGCCGACGTCGTCAGCTACACCGCGACCGCGGCGGAGGTGATCGTGCCCGGCGCGGCGCCGATCGGCTCGACCGAGATCGTCGTGATGGTCGGCGACCAGTCGTCCAACGCGCTGCCGTTCGAGGTCACGCAGCCATGACCCGCCGCGCGTTCTCGGTCGCGGTCTACGCGCGGCGCGGCGGCCGCGTGCTGGTGATCGAGCACCGACGGCTGCGCACCTGGCTGCCGATCGGCGGCGAGCTCGAGGCCGGCGAGACCCCGCTCGAGGCCGCGCGCCGCGAGCTGCGCGAGGAGACCGGGCTCGCGGGCGAGTTCCGACCGCTGCGCGGCGCGCTCGACGGCGTGCCCGCCGGCCTGATCGGCTACGAGGAGCACCAGGCCGGCAGCAAGGGGCTGCACATGAACTTCGTGTTCGTGTGCGACGTCGCGGCCGGCGCCGACGTGACGCCGAACGACGAGTTCGGCGCGTGGCGCTGGGTCGAGCTCGCCGAGCTCGCCGCGCTCGACTCGCCGCTCAACGTCCGCCAGTTCGGCTACCTCGCGCTCGACGCGCAGCCCGCGTGACATGCGGATCCGCCAGCACGTCAACCCGCTGGGGTTGCATTACGAGGAGTTTCGCGGCGAGCGGCCGGCGCTGCCACCCGGCGCGCCGATCGAGATCGAGATCGGCTGCGCCGACGCGCAGTTTCTGTTCGAGCGTGCCGCCGCGGCTCCCGAGCGCGCCTACGTCGGCCTCGAGATCCGCGAGGACCTGGTCGCGCTCGTCAACCGCAAGGCGCGCGCCGCGGGCGTGCCGGTGTTCGCGGTGTTCTGTCAGGCGCAGCTCCACCTCACCGCGGTGCTCGCGCCGGGCGCGGTCGATCGCGTCTACCTCAACTTTCCGGATCCGTGGTTCAAGCGCCGCCACCAGAAGCGCCGGATGATCGACGCGCAGCTCGCCGAGGGCATCGCGCGGGTCGCGCGGCCGGGCGCCGACGTGTTCGTGCAGACCGACGTGTGGGACATCGCGCTCGACGCGATGGCGGTGTTCGAGCGCGACGGCCGGTTCGGTAACGCCGCCGGCGAGTGGTCGTTCTGGACCGCCGGCAATCCCTACGGCGTGCGGTCGTGGCGCGAGCGCAACGCCGAGGAGCACGGCCTGGCGATCTGGCGGCTGCTCTATCGCGTCACGCCATGACGGTCGCGCTCCTGATGCGATCGAGCCGGAACTGGCGGTCCTGGTGGGTGTCGAGGTCGATGCAGTTGAGCAGCGTGATCGCGCGGTCGAACACCAGATTCCGGATCCGCACGGTGCGCGGCGCGCCCCGATCCCACGGCCGGCTGGACTTCGCGTAGACGATGCGCAGCGGGCGCGCCTCGAACCACGCGGTCTCGAGCGCGTCGCGCACGCTCGCGGGCACCGGCAGCGCGGGCACGCCGACCAGCTGGAGCTCGCCGACCAGGCCGAGCAGCTCGCGCTGCGCCGAGGTCGACAGCGCGGCGCGCACCTTGTCGGCCGCGCGCTCGATCGCGTCCTCGAACGGGATCAGCCGCTGGGTCACCGCCATCCGGGCGAGCGCGACCAGCAGCGCGGCCTCGCGCGCCGTGAAGTTGACCGGCGGCAGCTGGTAGCTCTTGTCGAGCGCGTAGCCCCCGCCGCGCCCGCGGTCCGCGCGGATCGGCATCCCGGCGTCCTGCAACGACTCGAGATCGCGATAGATCGTGCGCAGCGTGACGCCGAAGCGATCGGCGAGCTCGGCGGCCGTGATGCCGGTGCGCCGGGCGCGCAGCGCCTCGGCGATCGCGAACAGGCGGGAGCGCTTCCGCATGAAACCTGACAGAAAGCTGTCACGAAGCAGTTCCAAGGTCTAGCTCGAAAGGACGAATCACCCATGAAAAGCTCCATCAACTGGTTCGAGATCCCGGTCCGCGACCTCGCCGCTTCGTCGGCGTTCTACGCCAGCGTCATCGGCCGCCCGCTCAAGCACGAGGTGTTCGGCGGCGTGCCGCACGCGATGTTCGCGACCGAGGGCGAGGACGCGGTGACGGGCGCGCTGGTCCAGAACCCGCGGCGCAAGGCGGGCGCCGGCGTCGTCATCTACCTCGACGTCAGCGGCGTGGCCGACGCGGTCGAGCGCGCGACCCGCGCGGGCGCCCGGATCATCGAGCCGCTCACCGACATCGGACCGTTCGGAACCATCGCCCTGATCGAGGATCGCGACGGCAACGTCGTCGGTCTCCACACCCCGAAGTGAGGAGGATCGTCATGAAGCTCTATCACGCCAGGCTGTCGTCGTGCTCGCGGCGGGTCATGATGACCGCGCACATCCTCGGGATCTCGTTCGACGAGATCTCGATCGACCTGTCCAGGCCGGACGATCGCGCGACGCTCGCCAAGGTCAACCCGAACGGCAAGGTCCCCGTGCTCGAGGACGGCGAGCTCCGGCTGTGGGAGTCGCACGCGATCATGCAGTACCTGTGCGAGCGCACGCCGGAGCAGACGCTGTACCCGCGCTCGCCGCAGGCGCGCGCCGACGTCCAGCGCTGGCTGTCCTGGAACAACGCGCACCTCGCACCGTGGATCGGCGCGCTGTCGTTCGAGCGGCTGTGGAAGAAGGTTCTCGGCCGCGGCGGGCCCGACCCGGCGCAGACCGCGCGGTACGAGGAGCTGCTCCACCCGGCGCTGGCGGTGCTCGACGATCACCTGGCGCAGCGCGCGTGGCTCTCGGGCGATGCGCTCACCCTGGCCGATCTGTCGCTCGCCGCGACGTTCATGTACGAGCAACCGGCCGAGCTGCCGGTCGGCGAGTACCGCAACCTCGCGCCGTGGCAAGCGCGGGTGCACGCGCTCGACGCGTGGAAGCGCACCGACGTGGCGCTCGGGCGATGACGCTGTCGCTGCTGTGCCTCGTCGTCGGGCTGGCGTCCAACGCGCTCGCGCTGGTTCGCCGCCGCCGGAATCCGGGCTAGAGTGCGTGCCGTGGCGAAGCCTCGCACGTCCAGGTCGGCCGCGAAGCCGGCGCCGGCCGCGGGATTCCAGCTGCGCGCGCCCTACCAGCCCGCCGGCGATCAGCCCAAGGCGATCCGCGAGCTGACCGAGGGGCTGGCGCGCGGCGACGAGGCGCAGGTCCTGCTCGGCATCACCGGCAGCGGCAAGACCTTCACGATGGCCAACGTGATCGCCGAGACCGGCCGGCCGACGTTGATCATCGCGCACAACAAGATCCTCGCGGCCCAGCTCTATGGCGAGTTCAAGGAGCTGTTCCCCGACAACGCGGTGCACTACTTCGTCAGCTACTACGACTACTACCAGCCCGAGGCCTACGTCCCGACGACCGACACGTTCATCGAGAAGGACTCGATCGTGAACGAGGAGATCGATCGGATGCGCCACGCGGCGACGTTCGCGCTGCTGTCGCGGCGCGACGTGATCATCGTGGCGTCGGTGTCGTGCATCTACGGCATCGGCGAGCGCGACATCTACGAGTCGATGACCTGCGAGGTCGACGTCGGCACCGCGGTCGATCGCGACAGCGTGCTGCGGCGGCTGATCGAGCTCCAGTACGAGCGCAACGACATCGACTTCCATCGCGGCACGTTCCGCGTGCGCGGCGACACGGTCGAGGTGTTCCCGGCCTACGAGGCCGATACCGCGGTGCGCATCGAGTGGTGGGGCGATCAGATCGAGGGCATCTCGGAGATCGATCCGATGCGCGGCAAGCACAAGCGCAAGCTCGATCGCACGGTGATCTTTCCCGCGTCGCACTACGCGACGCCGGCCGAGACGATGCGCCGGGCGTGCGAGTCGATCCGCGCCGAGCTGCGCGAGCGGCTCGAGGAGCTGTCGCACCAGGGCAAGCTGCTCGAGCGCCAGCGCCTGGAGCAGCGCACGATGTACGACCTCGAGTCGATCGAGCAGATGGGGTTCTGCTCGGGGATCGAGAACTACTCGCGCCACCTCACCGGGCGTGCGCCGGGCCAGCCGCCGCCGACGCTGATGGACTACTTCCCCGACGATTATCTGTTGATCGTCGACGAGTCGCACCAGACCGTGCCGCAGATCGGCGCGATGTACAACGGCGACCACTCGCGCAAGGAGACGCTGGTCGAGTTCGGCTTCCGGCTGCCGAGCGCGCTCGACAACCGCCCGCTGCGGTTCGACGAGTGGCGGCAGCGCGCGCGCCAGGCGGTGTACGTCTCGGCCACGCCGGCCGACTGGGAGCTCGCCGAGGCCAAGGGCGTCGTGGTCGAGCAGATCATCCGGCCGACCGGCCTGCTCGATCCGGAGGTCGAGGTCCGGCCGGTCGCGCACCAGGTCGACGACCTGCTCGGCGAGATCCGCGAGCGGGTCAAGGCGGGCGACAAGGTGCTGGTCACCACGCTGACCAAGCGGATGTCGGAGGATCTCACCGAGTACTACCGCGAGATCGGCGTGCGCGTGCGCTACCTGCACAGCGACGTCGACACGCTCGAGCGCATCCAGATCATCCGCGATCTGCGGCGCAACGAGTTCGACGTGCTGGTCGGGATCAACCTGCTGCGCGAGGGGCTCGACATCCCCGAGGTGTCGCTGGTCGGCATCCTCGACGCCGACAAGGAGGGCTTCCTGCGCTCGGAGCGCTCGCTGATCCAGACGATCGGCCGCGCCGCGCGCAACCTCCGCGGCAAGGTGCTGCTCTACGCCGACAAGGAGACCGACTCGATCCGCGACGCGGTCGGCGAGACCCGGCGTCGCCGCACCGTGCAGGCCGCGTTCAACGCCGAGCACGGGATCGTGCCGCGCTCGGCGAGCCGTACCATCCTCGACATCCAGCCCGCCGAGCCGATCCCCAAGAAGGGCCAGCGCGCCGCCGTGCTGTCGCCGATCGAGCTGCAGAAGATCGACAGCCTCGACGGCCTGCGCTCCGCGATCGACAAGCTGCGCCGCGAGATGCGCGAGGCCGCGGCGGATCTCGAGTTCGAGCGCGCCGCGCAGCTGCGCGACAAGGCCCGCGAGCTCGAGCAGCTCGAGCTGCAGATGCGATGATCGCGCTCCGCGGGTTCTACGCGGTGCTCGATCGCGACGACGAGGCGCTCGCGCGCACGCTGGTCGGTGCCGGCGGCGCTCGCGTCCTGCAGGTGCGGGTGAAGCCCGGGGACGCCGGCGAGGTCGCGCGGATCGCCCGGATGGCGCGCCGGGTGTGCGACGAGCGCGGCGCGGCGCTCGTGGTCGACGACCGGCTCGACGTCGCGCTCGCGGTGCGCGCGGACGGCGTGCACCTCGGCCAGGCCGATCTGCCGCTCGCGGAGGCGCGCGTGCTCGCGGCCGGCCGGCTGTGGATCGGCGTGTCGACCCACGACGCGGGGCAGGTCGCGCGCGCGGTCGACGGCGGGGCGGACTACCTCGGGTTCGGGCCGATCTTCGCGACCCGCAGCAAGGCCAACCCGGATCCGGTGCAGGGCCTCGCCGGGCTGCGCGCGGCGGTCGTCGCGGCGCGCGGCACGCCGATCGTGGCGATCGGCGGGATCACGCCGGCCGATGCGAGCGCGGTCTACGCCGCCGGCGCCAGCGCGATCTGCGCGATCGCGTCGGTGAATGGCGCCCCCGATGTGGCTGCCGCGGCGCGCTCGCTGGGGTTGCATGACACCTGATCCGTGTTGCAGGATCCGGTCGCCCGCCCCTGAATAGCCGGTCGGCGGGGCCGTCCAAGTCGTCCAGAAGGAATTGCCATGGCCAAACTCGGGATCTTCGCCTCGATCTTCACCATCATCGCCGCGCTCGGGATCGCCACGCAGACCTCGACCGCCGCTCCGACCGCGTGCAACCACAAGGAGTTCAAGACCGAGCTGGTCAAGAACGCGTGCGACAAGGGTGGTCAGCCCGAGGCCAAGAACGCGATGAAGCAGTTCATGAAGGACGCGAAGATCAAGAGCTGCAACGCGTGCCACTCCAAGCTCGCGCCGAGCTACGAGCTCAAGGCCGACGCGGTCGATCAGTTCAAGAAGGCCGGCGGCAAGCTGCTCGACGCGCCGAAGTGAGCGCGGTGCTCACGACGAGCACTTCGCCTTGTTCCTGAGGTCCTTCCGGATCGCGCGGTCGAGCTCCTCGGCCTGCTTGAGCACGTTCGACTTCGGATACTTCGACTTGATCACGCCGAGGTAGGTCCGCGCCTCGGTGCAGTTCTTGAGCTCCTGCGCGGCCTGCGCGGCGAAGTACAGGCCGTCGTCGGCCAGCGAGCTGTCGGGGTACTTCTCGACCAGCTGCTGGTACGCGCCGATCGCGTAGTCCCACTGCTTGAGGTTGGTGTAGCACTGGCCGCGGAAGTACTGCGCGTCGGCGGCCTTGGCGTTGGTCGGGAAGCCCTGGACCAGGCGCTTGTAGATGTCCTGCGCGTCGGCGTAGCGCTGCGCCTCGTAGGCCTGGGTGCCGAGCCGCCACAGGTCCTCGGGCGAGCTGGTCGCGGTCGGCTTGCCGCTCTCGATCTGGGCGACCCGCTGCTCGAGCGAGTCGAGCCGGGTGTCGTTGTCCTTGCGGTACTTGTCGAACGCGTTCTTGAGATCGTTGAACGAGTTGTTGATCGTCGAGACCAGGCCGTTCGCGGTGCGGATGTCGCCGCGCAGCGTGTCGACGTCGGCGCCGAGGTCCGCGCTGTTGCGCTTGAGCACCTTGGTCGCCTCGTCGAGCACCGACTTGAGCTGGGTGATCTGCTCGTCGAGCTGCTGCTGCTTGCTGCTCATCTGCCCCTGCAGCGTGGTGACGTCCTTGCGGAGCGCCTCGCCCTCGCTCTTGGTCGTGACCCAGAAGCAGCCGGACAGCAGCAGCGCGGCGGGACACAGCGTTCTCAGTGCCATTGGAACTCCACGCGGCGATCTTTGTCGTCGCCCAGTCCGGTCGGTTCGGTCTCGCCCTTGGGCACGACCTGCATGCGGGCCGGGTCGGTCCCGAGCCGCGACAGGTAATCGGCCACCGATTGCGCGCGCCGCTCCGACAGCGCGATGTTGTACTCCTCGGTGCCCGACGTGTCGGTGTGGCCGATCAGGAACACGTTCTTGCTCTTGTTCTTGGCGATGCACTGCTGGTTCTGATCGAGCCGGTCGCGCTCGCTGGGCTCGATCTCGGACTTGTCGAACGCGAAGTACACGGTCTGGAGCGTGCAGCTCGCATCGCCGCCGCTCGACGCCTTGGACGCTTTCTGGCACAGGCCATTCACGCAGTCCTCGTCGTCGGCGCACTCGTCATCTTTCGCGCACTTCTTAGCCTTCTTGCACGCGCCGGCGTTGCACGTACCGCCGGGGCCGCACTCGCCGTCGCTCGCACATGCCTTGCACAGGCCGGCCTGGCAGACCTGCCCCGACGGACATTGCTCGTCGTGCTCGCACTCCGGCTTGGCGACGCACGCGTGCGCACTGCAGCGCTTGCCGCCGGAGCACTGCGAGTCCTCGTTGCACTCGACGCACTTGTTCTCGGCGCACACCAGCGGCGACTTGCAGTCCTTGTCGGTCTTGCAGCCCGGGCCCTTGGCGCCCCCGCCGCACGAGGTGGTGATCGCGAACCCGAGGACGAGCGCGAGCGCGGCCACGAGCGCGGCGCCCACGTGCTGGCGCGGCTGGTTCTCCATAGCGGTGAAACCTAAATGGACGCAGGACGTTAGTCAAATCTGCTAGGGTCAAGCCGCATGGCGCGTAGCACGATTCTGGTGATCGATCCCGTCGTGCCAACGGCACGACACGATGACTCTCGTCGTCGAGGTAGACCGCATGGCGCGTAGCACGTTTCTGGTGATCGATCCCGTCGTGCCAACGGCACGACACGATGACCCTCGTCGTCGAGGTAGGCCGCATGGCGCGTAGCACGATTCTGGTGATCGATGACGAGCCCAACATCCTGACCACGGTGCGGCGCTCGCTCGAGCTCGAGGGCTACGCGGTCGAGGTCGCGGGCAATGGCGCGGCGGGTCTGGCCAAGCTCGTCGAGCACGACATCGATCTCGTGCTGCTCGACGTGATGATGCCCGGCGAGACCGGGATCGAGGTCCTGCCCAAGCTGCGCGCGGCCAAGCCCGAGACCGTCGTGATCATGATGTCGGGCAACGCGACGATCGAGACCGCGGTGCAGGCGACCAAGGGCGGCGCGCACGACTTCATCGAGAAGCCGCTGTACGGCGACAAGCTGCTGATCACGGTGCAGAACGCGCTGCAGTTCGCGCGGCTGCGCGACGAGAACCAGCGGCTGCGCGGCCGCGCGCAGGCCGACTTCGCGATGGTCGGCAAGGGCGCCGCGATGCGCGCGATCTTCGACAAGGTCGCCAAGACCGCGCCGTCGTCGGGCCGCGTGCTGATCACCGGCGAGAACGGCACCGGCAAGGAGCTGGTCGCGCGCGCGATCCACGAGCACTCCAAGCGCGCCGACGGCCCGTTCGTCAAGCTCAACTGCGCCGCGATCCCGTCCGAGCTGATCGAGAGCGAGCTGTTCGGCCACGAGAAGGGCGCGTTCACCGGCGCCACGCAGCAGCGCCGCGGCAAGTTCGAGCTGGCCGACGGCGGCACGCTGTTCCTCGACGAGGTCGGCGACATGAACCCGAGCGCGCAGGCCAAGGTGCTGCGCGTGCTCCAGGAGAACGAGCTCGAGCGGGTCGGCGGCGGCGAGACCATCAAGGTCGACGTCCGCGTCGTCGCGGCGACCAACAAGGATCTCCAGGCCGAGATCGCGGCGGGGCGGTTCCGCGAGGACCTGTACTACCGGCTCGCGGTCGTGCCGATCGAGCTGCCGCCACTGCGCGCGCGCCGCGAGGACATCCCGGCGCTGGTCGAGCACTTCCTCGAGCAGGTGTGCGCGGACAACGATCGCCGCGCCAAGAAGGTGGCGTCGCCCGCGATGACGCTGCTGATGCAGCACGACTGGCCGGGCAACGTGCGCGAGCTCAAGAACGTGGTCGAGCGCCTCGCGATCCTGACCGGCGACGCCGAGGTGATCGCCGAGAGCGACGTCGCCGAGGCGCTGCCGCGGGTCAAGGCGGTCAAGGCCGAGTACGCGCGCGGCACGCCGTTCAGGGACCTGGTCGCCGCGGCGGAACGCGAGATCATCGTCGCCGCGCTCGAGGCCAACGATCATCACGTGTCGAACACCGCGCGCGAGCTCCAGCTCGAGCGCTCGCACCTGTACAAGAAGATGCGCGCGCTCGGCATCGATCACCGCGCCGACGAGGAAGGCGCGGGTTAGCCGCCGCTCGCGCTGTACGCCGGGTAGATGATCCGCGCGCGCACCGCGAGCCCCGAGGTATCGGGCGGAGTGAGGCTGGAATCGTTCCACGCGGCGGCGAACGAGCCGTCGGGCAAGGCGACCGCGGCCGGCGCGGTCTGATCCTCCATCGTCGTGGTCGCGAGCGGGAAGCTCGTGCCCGACAGCGAGCCGTCGGGCCGGATCATCTGGCCGAACACGTCGCACGATCCGGTCGATCCGGACGCGTCGCACGCGTGCCACACCACGAGCATCGCGCCGTCGCTCGCGCGCAGCGCGATGCCGGGCGCCTGCGAGCCCGACACGAAGTCGCCCTGGCTCTGGTCGGTGATCAGCGTCGGCTGCGGCACGGCGAGCGCGCCGGTCGCGGTGAGCTGGAACAGCTCGATCTTGCCCGGGCCGGAAAATCCGGGATTGCCCCAGCGCACGACCAGCGCGTAGCCGGAGCCGAGCGGCGCGAGCCGGACCGCGCGGACCTCGTAGTCGGCCGAGTGCGCGAGCAGCTTGATGTCGGTCGTGCCGGTGAGGCCGGCGGTGTCGTTGCCGGCGCGGACGTAGGCGTCGCCGTCGGTGACCCACGCGTAGAGCACGCCGGTGCCGTTGGCGGCGACGTGCGAGCCGCCGGGGCCGAGCGTGGTGCCGACCGTGGTCGAGACCTTGACCGGCGAGGTGTTCACGGGCGTGCAGTCGGGCTTGGCGATGATCGTGTGGATCTCGTCCTGCGGCGTGAAGATCTCCCAGGACACCGCGAAGTTTCCGTTGGGCAGCGGCGTGACCGTGACGCTCGAGGCGTCGTCGGTCGACAGCGCGTTCTGGCTCGCGCTCGCGTTGCCCTGCGCATCGAGCGCCCGGCACGCGACGCTGGCCAGCGTGCCGTTGGTGTCGGTCGGATCGTCGGCGTCCCACATCACCAGCGTGTTGGAGCCGGCCGCGGTCACCGCCGGCGTCGAGAACTCCTGGGTCTCGTCGGTCGTGACCAGGAACGCGTTGGTGCCCGCGGCGGCCTCGGTGTTCTGCGCGACGCCGCGCGGGTCGAACCGCCGGCCGTAGATGTTGCACGAGTTGGTCTGATTGCAGTTGTCGCGAAACCCGACGGTCCACGTGCCGTTGCTGTCGACCGCGAGCTGCAGCCCGTTGGCCTCGGAGTTCTCGGACAGGAACTGGTCCATCGCGAAGTCGGTGTTGACCACGAAGTCGGTGGCCTCGAGCATGAGGTCGAGCTTCGCCGTGCCGATCGTCGTGCTCGCGGAGCCGAGGCCGACCGCGGTCTGGCCGGCGTCGTCGGCCTCGATCGTCAGGTCGAGCTCGCCCGTGCGATTCGGTGTCGACACGCTGAACGTCAGCGGGAAGGTGTGCGAGCCGAGCGTCACCGACTGCATGCGCGACGCCTCGCCGTTGCTCAGCGTCACCGCGAGCGAGGTGGCGTCGTGCACCGCGGGCCGGGCGTCGACCGTCACGACGAGGTAGTGCTCGTCGGTGCAGCCTGCGACCAGCGCGAGCACGAGCGCGGCGCGCGTCACTTGCCGAACTCGATGATGTTGCCGAGCGTGGTGCCGGGCGGGCTCGGCCGCGACGCCGCATAGATGCCCACGCCGCCGGCGATGCCGATCGCCGCGACCCCGGTCCAGAACCACCACTTCTTGTAGAACGGCGACTCCTCCGCGGCGGTCGGCGGCTCCGGGCCGGGCGGGCTCGGCCGCTCGACCAGCTTCTGGCCGTTCTGCTTCGCGATCTGCTCGTCGAGCTCGTCGATCAGCTTGGCGACCGCGTCCTTGTTCGGCGCGTCGGGCTCGAGCTTCAGGTACTTCTTGAAGCTGAACACCGCCTGCTCGAGGTCGCCGAGGTTGCGGTAGCACTGGCCGATGTTGAACAGGAAGTCGGGGATCGGCTTGGCGTCGAACGCCTTCTGATATTCGTCGAGCGCGAGATCGAACTTGCCGAGTGCGAACAGCTTCTCGCCGCGGTCGAAGTGGCGCTTCGCGGCGCGGGTCGCCGGATCGTCGGCGCGTGCGGTGCGCGGCGCCGCCGCGACCGCGAGGCCCAGCGCCAGCAGCACGATCCAGCGAGGGAGGCGAGCGGTCATGGCGAGTGGCGGAACGGATCGAGCGTGTCCGATGGATCGATCTGACCGGGCGCGGGCGGAGTCGGCTTGTCGGCGGGAGGCGGCGTCGGCGTCGGGGCGGGCGGCGTCGCCGTCTTGTCGGGCGACGCGTCGCGATCCGCCGGGTCGCCGAGCGTGGCGTCGTCCTCGGGCCGCGCGGTCTTGTCGTCGTGCGGCAGCTTGCGATCGCCGTGGCGCTGGCCGGCGCGACGGCGATGCGGCGGCGGCGGCGCGGCGGTGTCGTCGGGCTCGGCCGCCGTCGCGGCCGCGTCGAGCTGGTCGAGCGTGACGTTGAAGTCGCGCTGCGAGCCGGCGAGATCGACGTCGACCGTCTTGTCCTTGTAGCCCTCGGCGCGCACGACGAAGTGCCGGTGATCGGTCGGCTCGCCGTCGGCGAGGTTGATGTTGAACGCGCACGGCGTGCGGCACAGCTCGGCCGAGTGACCCTCGGCGTAGACTCCCGCGTTGGGCAGCGAGTCGAACCGCAGCTCGATCATCTGCGGGTGCACCGGCGGCGCCTCGATCGGCGCGGCGGTGGGGACCGCGACCGGCGCCGCGGCCGGCCTGGCTGCCTCGGGCGCGGCCGGCGGGGCCTCGCCGTGCCGCACGTACCACACCGCGCCGCCGATCCCGAGCGCGACCGCGAACGCGCCGCCGACCATCCACAGCCACCACGGCGCCGCCGGCTCGTGCTCGGGCATCGCGGTGTACTGGGTGTACGCCGGCCGCACCGACGACAGGTGGGTCGACATCGGCGCCTGCGGCGTCGGCAGCGGCGCGAGCGTGACCGGCACGAGCGAGCCGCTGTGCGGCAGCGGCACGATCCCCGAGACCACGGTCTCGAGCCCGCCGCCGAGGATGTGGAGCAGGCCGTCGCGCAGCTCGAGGATGTGGCCGAACCGCTCCTCGGGCGCCTTGGCCAGGCACTTCATGACCAGCGCCTCGAGCCGCGGATCGACGTTCGCACCGCCCTGGGTCTGGTGCACCGGCGGCGGCAGCTCGGTGAGGTGCTTGCGCACGTACTCGCCGAACGACCGGCCGCGGAACATCGGCTGGCCGGCCAGCAGCTCGTACATGATCGCGCCGAGCGAGTAGATGTCGCTGCGATGATCGATCGCCATGCCGCCGGCCTGCTCGGGCGACATGTACGCCGGCGTGCCGATCACCGAGCCGGCCGCGGTCTGGAATCCGATGTCCTCGTCGTCGCGGTTGAGCAGCTTGGCGACGCCGAAGTCGAGCAGCTTGACCAGCTCCGCGCCGTCGGAGGTCGGCACGACGATGACGTTGTCGGGCTTGAGGTCGCGGTGGATCACGCCGACCGCGTGGGCGGCGCCGAGCCCGTCGCAGATCTGCACGAGCACGGCGAGCGCGCGCGGCAGGTCGACGCCGCTGCGCGCCCACTTGCCGAGGCTCTGGCCCTGCAGCAGCTCCATGATGATGAACGTCGTGCCGTCGTCGAGCTCGACGAAGTCGGTGACGTCGACGATGTTGCGGTGGCGGACGCGATTGACCGTCTTGGCTTCCTGGAAGAAGCGCAGCACCGCGTCGCGTCGGCGCGCGTAGTCGGCGCGCAGCAGCTTGAGCGCGACCTCGCGCCCGAGCTTGACGTGCTCGGCGCGGTAGACGTAGCCCATGCCGCCCTTGCCGAGCAGCTCGATCAGGCGATAGCTGCCGATCACCGAGTCGATCCGCTGCTCGGGATCGTCGGGATGGCGCGGGGTCGGCGGCGGGCGCGACGCCGGACGCGGCAGGTGGTTGCGGCCGCTCGGCGACTCGACCTTGGTGCGCTCCTCGCGCGCGTCGCCGCTGGTGCCGACCGCGAGCGATGGATGCGAGTCCGCGCTGCCCGACTCGAGCGAGAGCGACTGGGTCGGATCCCGCCCCTCGGGAGGCAGGACGCGTGAACGCGGATCGCGAGTCGTCATCGGCACCTCGCGCGCGCGCAACACCAAGCGAGGTAACGGGAATTGTACGATCCAAACCCTTCGTGCAGCAACCGAAGGATTCCCGCCGGTTGTGCGTAAGCGCACTCAGTTGGCGGTACACGGCGGCTGGCCCAGGATCCTGAGCGCCTCCGAGATCGCGAACCGCACCTGATCGACGCGCTCGGTCTGGTAGCGCTGGCGGAGCGCGTCCATCACGGTCGTGTCGCCGTCGCACAGGTCGCGCAGCGCGTGGGCCGTCGAGGCGCGGATGTCGCGGCTCGCGTGGTCGAGCAGCGGGATCAGCGTCGCGGTGTCGGCCGGGACGCGCAGCGGGCCGAGGGTCTCGACCGCGGCGCGCAGCACGAGCAGGTCCGCCCCCGCGCTCGCCGCGCCGGTGCTGGCGATGAGCCCGACCAGCGTGGTGTGGGCCGGGCTCGCCGGGTTGCACGCCGGGTTGGACGTGCTGATCGGATCGCAGTAGTGGACGAGCGCGTGGATCGCGCGCAGCCGGATCCCGACATCGACGCTGGCGTCGTCGGCGACCTCGGTCAGGGTCGACGACGCCGACGCGCCGAACACGCTGTCGAGCTGGCTCTGCGTCGGATCCGAGTCGATCGTGGTGAGCGCGTCCTGGGCCAGGCCCGACAGCGGCAGGCCGGTGTCGGCCTCGCCGCGCGCGGTGAGCGCGATCGCGATGGCGAGCAGCGCGGGCCTCATCGCAGCACCGGGCTCCTGCCGAGGATGTCGCGCTGATCCGACGACAGATCGGAGCCGCCCATCTCGGAATAGAACATGAGGTTCGTGCTCGGATCGCCGCCGTCGTCGTCGTCGATCGGATCGGTGGAGCCGTCGATCTCGACGTTGTCGTAGAGCCCCATGTAGCGGGCGAGCTCGTGCGCGGTGAGCTGCGCGAGCTGAGGCCAGCTCCGGTAGCACAGCGTGTCGAGCCCGATGATCACGCCGGACTGGCTCGTGCCGGCCAGGCCCGCGGGGCCGGGGTTCGGGCCGGGTCCGAACGCCTGGAGCCCGACCGGCGACAGCGTGCGCACGAAGAACACGTTGATCCCGACGCTGTGCGTGGCGAGCGCCAGCAGCGACGCCGCGTTCGCGGTGTCGAGCCCGTCGAGATCCGGGTGGCCGGGCAGATCCTCGTAGGTGAGATCGCCGAGGGCGAGCCCGCCGTGCGCGAACACCGTGCGCAGCTGCCCGAGGAAGTCGTTCTGGAAGAACGTCGCGCTCGACGCGATGTCGGCGTTCAGCGTGCCACTCTGGCCGAACGCCGCCGCGCACGGGTGATCGTCGAAGTCGAGGAAGTAGAAGTGGAGGTCGAGCAGCACGCTGGTGCCGATCGCCACGACCGCGGTCGCGCTCGGGATCGCCGTGCCGGCCAGGGTCTGGCCCGAGGTATCGACCCGCAGCGAGCTGACCAGCAGCTGGTAGGCACCGGGCTCGAGCGGCGTGGTCGGCGACGACGGCATCGCGAGCACCGACTGGCCGAACGCCGGCGCGTGGCGCACCGGGCTGGTGTAGTAGGTGAACGGCGAGCCGGTCGTCGAGTCGACCACCACGGTGCCGTCGGGCTGGACCACCTTGAGCGCGCCGACCTCCTGGTCGACGTCATCGACCGAGAACGTCACCGCGACCGAGCGTGCGGAGTCCGGGATCGGCAGCAGCGGGGTGTCGCTCGCGCTCGTGATCGGGATCGGCCACGCGAGCGCGCCGAGCGACTGCAGGCAGCCCGCGAACATCGAGCCGTTCGCGCTGCCGAGCGTCGCATCGATCCGAGGGATCTGCGTGCAGCTCGTGCCCTGGACGCAATCGCGCGTGTCGGTGCACAGGTCGACGCATCGGCCGAGCGCGCACGTGCCGTCGCGGCAGTCGCCGTCGGCGGCGCACAGGTCGCCGGCCGGATGGCCGGTCCCCTCGGCGACGCAGCTCGACACCAGCTGCCCGGACGCATCGGTCCCTGACAGCTCGCACGCCAGCCCGGCGACGCAGTCGACCTCGCTCGCGCACGAGTCGCCGAGCTGGCCCGTCGCCGCATGGCAATAGCCATCCTTGTCGCAGGAATAGCCGTCGCCGCACTCGGGGGCGCGCTCGCACTTGGCGACGCACACGTTCGACACGCACTGAAGGTTGCTCGAACAGTCGCCGACCCCATTGCAGTGATCGCCGATCCCGCCGGTGCCTCCGGGGCAGCCAGCGAGCAGGGCGAGCAAGCAGAGAAGGCGGCGGCGCATCGGAAGAGCAATTCCCGATCAGCACGAGTATATAATGCCGCGCGCCTGGGGGAATCATGCGTTTCGCCACGAGCCTGTGCCTTCTGACCATCAGCTCCGCCGCGCTTGCCGGCCCCGCGCTCGACGAGGACGCGTCCAAGCCCGCGCCATCGCCCGCGGCGACGACGGCCGAGCCTGCCCCACCCCCAGCTCCGGACGGATATGACGCCAACCAGGTCGAACACGGCGTCGACCTGCGCCTGCGCGAGGTGTTCCTGCCCTCCGCGATCATGGGGCTATTCGTCGATCGCGCGGCGGGTGGCGCGACCAACACCGGCATCGGCGTCGACCTCGTGCGCCGGCGCGGCAACCTCGAGCTCCAGCTCGGCTTCGAGTACGAGCACATCAATCTCAAAGAGGGCGTCTACATCAACAAGGGCGACAACGTCGCGAACGGCGACACGGTCGATTACATCCTCGGGCCCAACGACTCGCAGCACTGGGGCGGTACATCGCCGCAGAACTTCGGCTGGTTCACGCTCGAGTTCACGTTCATGAACCACACGCCGATCAACAAGTACGTGTCGCTGCGCTACGGCCTCGGCGCGGGCATCGGCATCCTGACCGGCGGGGTGTACCGCTGGGACACCGCCTGCGTGGCGGGCTCGTCCAACGCCAACGTGACCGGCTGCGTGCCGTCGCAGGCCGGCGGCCCGGGCACGACCGAGATGGACAAGACCGGCGCGCCCGAGCCCAAGCCGGTCGCCTACGATCTGCCGCCGGTGTTTCCGGTCGTGAACCTGATCGGTGGCGTGCAGATCAAGCCGACGCCGAAGGCCGTGGTCAACATCGAGTTCGGCATCCGCACGCTGCCGTTCATCGGCATGTCGGCGGGCTACTTCTTCGACTAACGCCTTCGCCGCACGTCGCCGACCCGCAGCGTGAGCTTCTCGCCGTCGAAGTACTCGGCGAGCGGGATGGTGAACTTGCGGCTCGCGCCGGTGAGCTCCTTCCATTGCTGGGCGTCGATCGTGCCGTGCGTGTCGAGGAACGCGAGCAGCTTGCGGCGCAGCTCGTCGACCACGCGCGCGTGCATCAGCAGATCCGGCTTGATCCGGACCACGAGCTTGGCGGCGACCAGGCGATCGAGCGCGGCCTTGACCTGCGGCTCGGCGAGGGCGAGCAGCGCCGGCAGCTCCTTGGGCCGCGGCGGCTCGATCCCGGTCGCGTCGAGCCGGGCGAGCACGGCGGCCTCGACGGGGGCCAGCGCGGTCGCGCGCTTGTGCGGCCGGGTCACGCGGTCGGCCAGCGTCGCGATCAGCCCGCGGCGCTCGAGCCCGGCGAGGATCGCGTCGTAGGCGCGCGCCGACAGCGCCGCCGCGAGCTGGCCGCGCAGCGCCTCGCGCGGCGCGCCGTCGGGATCGCCGAGCCGTTCGAGCAGCTTGTGCTCGAGCGCGGCGACCGCGGTGGCGTGGAGGTACTGCGGTCCCGCGACCAGCAGCTCGCCCGCGGCGACCAGCGCCTCGAGCGGCTCGGCGAGCGCCTCGGCCGGGACGCCGAGCCGGCGGGTCAGCTCGTCGAGCGTGAGCCCGGCGGCGGCCGCGGCCTGGATGTCGAGCGCGATCCGTCGATCGAGGCGCGCCGCGGCGAGCTCGGTCACCGCCTGCGCGTGCCGCGCGCCCTTGCGCGCCTTCGGCGCGAGCACGCGGATCACCACGCCGCCGCCGATCGTCGAGCCGCCGGCGCGCGCGGCGACGAACCCGCGCACGATGAAGCGATCGCCGGGCAGCGCGCCGAGTGGCGTGCGCTGGTCGAGCCGGAGCTGGGCGAGCGCGCGGCCGCCCGGCGCGAGCTCGCGCGCGTCGACCAGCGCGAGCGTCGCGAGCACCTGCGCGGTGCCGTGATGGACCAGCACCTTGCTGCGCGCGGGCAACGGGCCGGGAGCGCTCGCCAGGTAGCGCAGCTCGACGTCCAGGATGTGCGAGCCGGCGACCTCGCCCGGGTGCGCGAGCAGGTCGCCGCGCGCGAGCTCGTCGACCGCGACACCGCCGAGGTTGAGCGCGGCGCGGTGGCCGGCGACGGCGCGCTCGACCGGCGCGCCGTGGACCTCGATGCCGCGCACGCGCACGCCGAGCCCGCTCGGCAGCACGGTCAGCTCGTCGCCGACCGCGAGCTCGCCGCCGAGCACGGTGCCGGTCACGATCGTGCCGAAGCCCTTCACGGTGAACACGCGATCGACCGGCAGGCGGAACACGCCGGTGGTCGCGCGCGGCGGCAGCGCGTCGATCAGCCTCGCGAGCTCGGCGCGCAGCGCGTCGGTGCCGCCCGCCGCCTTGACCGAGGTCGGCACGATCGGCGCGTCGGCGAGCGCGGTGCCGGCGAGCGCGCCGCGGACCTCGGCGGTGACCATCGCGAGCCACTCGTCGTCGACCAGATCGCGCTTGGTGAGCGCGACCACGCCGCGCCGCACGCCGAGCAGGTCGCAGATGTCGAGGTGCTCGCGGGTCTGCGGCATCACGCCCTCGTCGGCCGCGATCACCAGCACGACGAGATCGAGCCCGGTCGCGCCCGCGACCATCGACTTGACGAAGCGCTCGTGGCCCGGGACGTCGACCACCGCGACCCGCCGCTCGCCGAGGTCGAGCCGCGCGAAGCCGAGCTCGGTGGTGATCCCGCGCGCCTTCTCGACCGGCAGCCGATCGGTATCGATGCCGGTCAGCGCGCGGACCAGCGAGGTCTTGCCGTGATCGATGTGCCCGGCGGTGCCGACGACGATCGGATGGATCACAGCTCCCTGAGCTCGCGCTTGAGCACCTTGCCGGTCGGGTTGCGCGGCAGCTCGCTGAGGAACGTGACCTTGCGCGGGCGCTTGAAGTCGGCCAGCTCCTTGCGGCAGTAATCGATCACCTCGGCCTCGCCGAGGTGCGCGCCAGGCCGCAGCACGACGAACGCGCGCAGGCTCTCGCCCCAGTCCGGATCGGGCACGCCGACCACCGCGGCCTCGAGGATCGCCGGGTGCGCGTGCAGGTGATCCTCGATCTCGCGCGGATAGATGTTGACGCCGCCCGAGATCACCATGTCGTGCTTGCGCGATTCGAGGTAGTAGTAGCCGTCGGCGTCGACCCGGCCCATGTCGCCGACCGAGAAGTAGCCGTCGCGCTCGAGCGAGCGGGTCGCCTCGGCGTTGCCGTGATAGCCCGAGATCAGCGTCGAGTTGCGCGCGTAGAGCTCGCCGACCTTGCCGACCGGCACCTCGTGACCCGCGTCGTCGAGCAGGCGGATCTTGTTGCCGCGCAGCTTCTTGCCGATCGTGCCCGGCCGGGTCAAGTGATCGCCCGGTCCCGACATCGTGACCAGGCCGGTCTCGGTGGCGCCGTAGAAGTTCCACAGGATCGGGCCGAACCGCTCCATGAACCGGCGCGCGCCCTCGGTGGTGAGCGGCGCCGCCGCGCTCATCACCCAGCGCAGCGAGCTGGTGTCGTGGCGCGCGAGCGTCTCGGGCGGCAGCGACAGCATGCGCGTGAGCATGGTCGGCACCACCAGCGTGCAGGTCACGCGCTCGCGCTCGATGATGTCGAGGCACTGCTCGGGGTCCCAGTGGTTCTGCAGGATGATCGACGCGCCGAGGGTCTGCATGATCGCGACGAACGCCGGCGCCGCGCTGTGATAGAGCGGGCAGGTCACGAGGTGGCGGTCGTCGCTGCGCATCCCGACCTGCAGGATCATGTCGGCGACCGACTCGAACCCGGTCTTCTTCCACGCGCGATTGGCGCCTTTCGGCTTGCCGGTCGTGCCGCTGGTGTAGACGATCACGCCGCCGCCGTCGCCCGCGGTGACCCGCGGCGGGAGCTCGGGCGACGCCGCGGCGAGCGCGCGATCCCAGTCCTCGAGCTCGGGCGTGCCGTGCGCGATGTCCGCGTGGCAGACGATCATCGGGCCGGTGGCGCCGCACTGCACGCGCGCGTCGTGCATGGTCGCGAGGTAGTCGCCGTGGACGATCGTCGCGGTCGGCTGCGCGTTGCCCAGGATGTACGCGATCTCGCCGGCCTTGAGCCGGTACCCGATCTGCACCGCGGTCGCGCCCATCCGCGCGAGCGCCTGCTGCGCGATCAGGTACTCGACGCCGTTGGGCAGCATCAGCGCGACCCGCGCGCCGCCGCCCGCGCCGCGCGCGACCAGCGCGTGGGCGAGCCGGTTGATCATCGCGTCGAGCTCGCCCCAGCTCAGCCGGCGCACGCCGCGCTCGCCGTACTCGACGATCGCTTCCTTCTCGGGGTGTGCCGCGGCGTGGAACATCACCGCGAGGTGCGGGCCACGCTTGACCTGGCGCGCGCCGCGCACGAACTTCGCGAGCCGCGCCGGGCGTACGGGCTGGACCACGCGGGTGGAGCGCACCACGTTGGCGGCGAACACGGCGAGATCGAGGCGAGCGCGCAGGCGGTCCAGCACGCCCGGCAGGATACACGCGATCGCGATGTCCGGCTCGGCGGTGATCAGCGCAAGGTGGTCACGAGCGCCTGCTGCACGGCCTTCAGCCGCGCGTCGTGCGGCGGGTCGCGCGACACGTACTTGGACCACGCGTCGCGCGCCGCCGGCACGTTGTACAGCGCCGGCAGCTGGTAGAGATTGCCGAGCTGGTAGTACGCCTCGGTCAGCCAGTCGAGGCGCTTGCCGGTCTTCTTCTCGACCTCCGCGCCCAGCCGGGTGGCGCGGCTCATCGTGTCGGCCGCCTTCTTGGCCTCGTTGATCAGCGGATCCTGATAGATCTGCGCGAGCTCCCACCACGCCTCGGCGCGATCGGGCGTCGCCTTGGTCGCCGCAGCGAACCACGGCAGCGCTGCCTTGGTCTGGCCGAGCGCGCGGGCGGCGGTGCCGAGGTCGAACATGACCTCGCCGTTACTGGGCTGGAGCCGGTTCGCTGCCTCGAGCGGCGCGACCGCCTTGTCGAAGTCCTTGGTCGCGAGCTGCACGCGGCCGAGCCCGAAGAACGCGTCGAACAGCTTCGGATCGGCCTGGGTCGCGCGCTCGTACGCGCGCTTGGCGAGATCGTAATACTTCGAATCCTCGGTCGCGCTCTGCTCGGCCGCGTGGCCCTGCGCGTCGAGGTACTGCGGATCCGGATCGGAGTCGACCGCGGCGGCGAGGTCCTTGCGCGCTTCCTCGAGCTTCTGATCCGCGAGCTCGCCGATGCCCTTGAGAAAGTGCCCGGCGGGGTTATCGGGCTCGGCGGCGAGGATCGTATCGGCCTGGGCGGTGGCGGACTTGATGTCACCGTGCCGCGCGAAGTAGCGCCCGGCGCGCGCGCGGGCGGCGGTCGACACGTCCTTGGCAGCGAGCAGCGCGGTGTACGCGGCCTGGGCGTCGTCGTCGCGGCCGGCGGCCTCGTAGGTCACGGCGAGCTCGAGCGCGACGTCGGCGCGGGTCTTGTCGATCGCGTGGGCGGCGGTGAGCTGGGTGAGCGCCTCGCTGGTCAGGCCCTGCGTGGTGAGCGCCTTGGCCAGCGCGATCCGCGCGTCGATGTCCTTGTCGCGCACCTCGACCACGCGGCGCAGCGTCTGCTCGGCCTTGGCGGCGTCGCCGGCCTGGAGGTACGCGACGCCGAGCGTGAGCCCGAGCGCGGGATCGGCCTGCGCGCGATCGTCGAGCGCCGACAGCAGCTTGCTCGCGCGCTCGCGATACGCCGCGGCGCGCGCGGGATCGTCGGCCTTCTGCGCGAGCGCGCCCAGCTTCTCGACCGCGGACATGGTCGGCGCGAGATCGAGGTCGCCGGCGTCGGTCGCGCCCTGCTCGTACGCCGCGACCGCGTCGTCGTCGGCGCCCTGCGCCTCGAGCAGGTGGCCGCGCGTCAGCTCGAGCTGGGCGTGGAGCAGCGGGGGCAGCGGCGGGTTGCGCGCCGCGAGCTCGTGCAGCACGCCGTCGGCGTCGGACAGACTCCCCTGCTTGATCGCGAGCTCGGCGGCCGCGAGCTTGACCTCGGGGCTGTCGGCCTGCTGGGCGGTCGCCTTGGCGATGAGGTCCTGCGCGATCTCGAGCTTGCCGTCGCGCATCTCGACGCTCGCCAGCCCGGTCAGCGCCTCGAGGTCGGTCGGCGTGATCGCGAGCGCCTTGTGGTAGCGCTCGCGCGCGACGTCGAGCCGGCCCGCCTGCCGCGCGACATCTCCGGCGAGCGTCCACGCCGCGACCACCGCGCGCGGATCGGCGGTCTTGATGTCGGGGCGCGCGAGGATCGCGAGCAGGTCGTTCTCGCGTTGCGCGGCCTGCGCCGGCGGCAGCGTGGCCGCGAGCTCGACCATCGCGGGGATGTAGTCCTTCGCGGTCTCGAGCACCGCGGTGAAGTCGGCGCGGGCGCCGGCGATGTCGGCGAGCATCAGCTTGGCACGGCCGTGCCCGTACAGCGCCGGCAGCTTGACGTTCGGGCCCGCGGCGACCGCGCCGTCGAACGCCTTGACCGCCGCGGCGGCGTCGCCCTTGGCGAGCTCGGCCCAGCCGAGATAGAGCAGCAGGAAGCCGTTCTTGGGGGTGCCGGCGATCATCGGCTGGAGCTTGGCGATCGCGGCGTCGGGCTGATGCTGGGTGATCGCCGACAGCGCCTGGGCACGCGCGAGCGCCGGACCGCTGTAGCCGGCCTCGATCGCGTCGGTGATCCGCTTGCGGCCCCCCGCGATCTGCGCCGGGCCGTTGAGCCCGTTGTCGATCGCGCCGGCGAGCTTGGCCTCGGCCTCGATCGCGAGCGCCTCGCCGTTCTTCGGATCGTCCTCGATCACCTGCGCCGCGGCGGCGGCCGCCGCCTGCCAGTGCGTCACCCCCGGCGCGGTCAGCGCGGCGCGCGCCAGGCCGAGCTGCTCGGCGTCGCGCTGCTTGCGCGCCTGCGCCGCGGTGTAACGGCGGTACGCGTAGAACCCGCCGGCGCCGAGCACGACCAGCGCGAGCAGCGCGACCAGCGCGACCTTGCGGCCGCGCCGCGACGGCGCCACCTGCGCGGCGCGGTCGCGCGGCCTGGGCTGTGGCTTCGGCGTCGCGATCGGCGCGGCGCGTGACGCTTCGCCCTCGAGCTGGAGCTCGGCGGCGGTCTGCGTGATCGCCGCGACCGCCGGCGACAGCGGCCGCGGCAGCGGCTGGCTGGTCTGCGAGGCGGCGCTCGGCTTCTGGAACCGGATCCCCGGCTTCGCGCTCGGCTCCTGGAGATCGAGATCGCGATAGCTGTCGCCGCCGGCGTCGCCGAGCTCGAGGTTCCCGGCGGAGCCGCTCGGCGCGAGATCGAGCGAGATGTCGCTCTGCGGCGTGTCGGCGATCGGCTGGTGCGGGTGCGCGGCGAGGTCATCGAACACCGCGCGCGACGCGACCGGCTGGGGGAGATCGTCGAAGAAGCCCTTGGGCGCGGGCAGGTCGGTCTTCTCCTGCGAGCTCGCCTTGGCGGGCTGCGGGAGGTCGTCGAAGAAGCCCTTGGGCGCGGGCAGGCCGGGCTTTCCCGCCTTGGCGGGCTGGGGAAGATCGTCGAAGAAGCCCTTGGGCGCGGGCAGATCGGGCTTGTCGGTCCTGGCGGGCTGGGGGAGATCCTCGAAGAAGCCCTTGGGCGCGGGCAGATCGGGCTTGTCGGCGCGCGCTTGCGAGCTTGCCTTGGCGGGCTGCGGGAGGTCGTCGAAGAAGCCCTTGGGCGCGGGCAGATCGGGCGCGCTCGGCTTGGGGACCGGCAGATCGAGCGGCGTGTCGGCGCGCGGCCGCGGCGCCGGCAGATCGATCGGCCGTGCGGTCGGCATCGCCGGCGGCGTCGGCCGCGCGCGCGGCGCAGGAAGATCGATCGGTGCGCCGGTCGGCTTGGTGCGCGGCGCGGGCAGATCCTCGACGCCGCGCGGCGACTTCGCGGCCGGCGCCGGGAGATCGAGCGGCAAGAGGTCGTCGAGCTCGAGCGACGCGGATGACGTCGCGGCCGGCGGCGGCGGCGGGGCCGGCGCCTGCCTGGGCTTGGGCGCGGGAAGGTCGGTGCTGTCGAATGCGAGCGGGGACTTCGGCACCGGCCCGCTGCCCTCGAGGCCGGCCAGCGGGCTCGGCCGCTTGGGCGCGGGGAGATCCGCCAGATCGATCGCCTGGTCGCGGCGCGCCGGCACCGGCGGCGGCGTCTTGCTCGGGATCGCCGGCACCTTCGGGATCGGCGACGTGCCGAACACCGTCTTGGACGGCAGCGCGACCCGGGCCTTGCAGCTGGCGCACGCGACGAACCTGGCTCCGGAAGGGACGTCGGCCTCTGCGATGCGGTTGAGCGTGCCGCACGCCGCGCATGGCGCCTCGATCATGCGCGCCGATCATACCCCGGCCGCGCGGCGTTTGTCGGGTAGCGCCGGGCGACCGGTCGCAGATCTGCCTACCGCTTCGGGCGCGGCGCGTCGTCGTCGTCGTCGTCCTCGAGATCGCGCATCGCCGGGTTGCCGCCGGGCCGGGCCTTGCCGGCGGGCGCGCCCTGGATCGCGCGCAGCAACTGGTTGCGGATCTTCTGCTCGAGCGGCGGCAGCACGACGAGCAGGCGCGCGGTCTGCGCCGGCGACAGGATCTTTCGCACGTCGGCGAGCCGGCGATCCTCGGTCTCCCAGAACGCGTGCTGGTTCGCGATCGCCTCGTCGATCAGGCGATCGGTCTCGCGTCGATCGGGGCCGGCGACGTCGAGCTTCTTGAGGATCTCGGCGCGCTGCCCGAGCAGGCGATCGAACTCGTCATCGTAGCGCGCGAGCAGCGGGAACAGCCTGCCGGCGCTGGTCTCGTCGAGCGACAGGTCGACCGTGAGCTCGGCCGCGCGCAGCGCGCGGATCCGCTTCTTGATCCGCTCGCGGCGCTGGACCTGCTGCTGTTGCGGGGTGAGGCCGGGCGGCTGCGCGTGCACGGCCGGGGCGCCGAGCAAGAGCGCGATCGCCAGGGCGAGCGCGCGGGCCATCAGGACTTCTTTCTCTCGAGCCAGCTCTCCGCGCGATCGATCGCGGTGTCGTCCAGCGAATCGACCCAGCCGAGGTCGTCGGCGGGCAGGAGCCCGGCGCTATCGGCCGAGCCGTCGGTCGCGATCGCGCCGTCGCCGGTCTCGCGATCGAAGTCATCGAGCACGGCGCCGAGGTCGGCGTTGCCGATGTCGACCGCCTGGTCGTCGAGCCAGAACGCCATCGGCGGCGAGTCGTCGGCGGCGGTGGCGCGATCGTGCACGTGGAGCTGCGGCGGAACCGCGTGGTTCGGCGCGACGGGAGGTGGTGTGGGCTCGGGCACCGGGTGGTGCAGCCACAGTACCGCGATCGCGGCGGTGGTCGCGAGCGCACCGATCGGCGC
Source organism: Kofleriaceae bacterium (assembly GCA_035516595.1). Taxonomy (GTDB): domain Bacteria; phylum Myxococcota_A; class Polyangia; order Haliangiales; family Haliangiaceae; genus JABFXX01. Next base: position 29,408 of record DATJAE010000213.1, read on the forward strand.
GAGCCAGCGCAGCCGGCGCCACCACGGGCTCGGCACGCTCGGTCCGACCGCCTGACGGATCGACTGCTCGAGCGCGCTCCAGTCGGGCTCGGTGCCCTCGCCGGGCAGCGCGCGCAGCCGATCGATCATCTCGCGCGAGGCCTCCGCGTCGGCGCGGGCGTCGGGATCGATCTCGAGCAGCTTCTCGACCCGCTTGCGCTCGTCGGCGTCGAGCTCCGCGACGCCATCGACGTAGGCGCTCAGCAGCTCGTTATCCGCGCGCCGCATGTTCTCCTCCGAGGATGTCACGGAGACGCTTGACCGCGTAGTGGAAGTTCACCTTCGCGGTGTTCTCGGTGCAATCCGCCAGCTCGGCGACTTCCTTGAACGACAGGTCGTCGAACACGCGCAGCTCGAGCACCATCTTCTGCTTCGGCGGGAGCTGTGCGATCGCGGCGCGCAGCCGCGAGCCGTCCTCACCGTCCGAGATCCGGCCGGGCGCGACGGGCGCCTCGATCAGCTCGGACTCCGCGATCTCGGCAGGTTGCTCGCGCTTGTGGTCGCGGATCCACGACAGCGCGCAGTTGATCGCGATGCGATACAGCCAGCTCCGCACGCTGGCGGCGCCGCGGAAGCTCGCGAGCCCGCGAAATGCGCGGACGAACGCCTGCTGGGTGACGTCGGCGGCGTCGGCATCGCTCTTGATGTAGCGCCGCACCATCCGCCACATCCCCTTCTGATGCTTGCGGACGATCAGATCGAAGGCGGCACGGTCGCCATCGCGAAATCGCTGGACGAGCTCGCGGTCGGGATCGAGCAGCTCTGTCACGGGCTCCAGGAGCGGCAGCGCGGCGGCAGCGGCTTGCACGTAGAGTTCGACCCCCGGCTTGCCAGGATGGTTAACGGCACGGTAGGGTTCGCTCCCAACCCGCGATCATCATTGAGCTAACAAGGTACCCCATGCTCGACCCCAACCGAATGGATGACGTGCTGCGCCGCGGCGGCGATGTTGCCACGGTCGTGGGCGCCTGGCGCGATCTCGACCAGCGCCGGCGCAAGCTCCAGGGCGAGCTCGACACCTCGCGCCAGCAGCGCAACGCGGCCAACGACCGGATGGCCAGGCTCGACAAGAAGTCGGCCGAGTTCGTGGCCGCGCGCGAGGAGCTCAAGGCGCTGGCCGCGAAGATCAAGGACGGCGAGGCCCAGCTCGCCGGGCTCGAGGCCGAGTGCGAGCTGGCGCTGCTCGGCATCCCGAACGCGCCGCACGCCAGCGTGCCCGCCGGCGCCGGCGCCGATGACAACCCGGTGCTTCACACGTGGGGCGACAAGCCGAGCTTCACGTTCGCGCCCAGGCCGCACTGGGAGATCGGCGAGGCGCTCGGCATCCTCGACTTCGAGGCCGGCGCGCGGATCGCGGGCGCGCGGTTCACCGTGCTGCGCGGCGCGGCGTCGCGCCTGACCCGCGGCCTCATCAACTACATGCTCGATCTCCACACCGCGCACGGCTTCGCCGAGGTGTGGCCGCCCGCGATCGTGCGCCGCGCGTCGCTGCGCGGCACCGGCCAGCTGCCGAAGTTCGAGGCCGACGTGTTCCGCCTCGCGATCCCGACCGGGCCGGATCACGTTCCCGACAACGATCTATTCCTGTCGCCGACCGCCGAGGTCCAGGTCACCAACCTGCACGCCGATCAGATCCTCGGCGGCGACGAGCTGCCGAAACGCTACTGCGCCTACACGCCGTGCTTCCGCGCCGAGGCCGGCGCGCACGGCAAGGACACTCGTGGTCTGATCCGCCAGCACCAGTTCGACAAGGTCGAGCTGGTCAAGCTCGTCGAGCCCGAGACCAGCTACGCCGAGCTCGAGTCCCTGCGCGAGCAGGCCGAGCGCGTGCTCCAGGGCCTCGGCCTGCACTATCGCGTGGTCACGCTGTGCACCGGCGACCTGTCGTTCACCTCGGCCAAGACCTACGACCTCGAGGTCTGGCTGCCCGGTCAGGACGCGTATCGCGAGATCTCGTCGTGCTCGAACTTCGAGGACTTCCAGGCGCGCCGCGCGAAGATCCGCTATCGCCCGGCGGCCGTCGACAAGCCGCGCCCGGTGCACACGCTCAACGGCTCGGGGATCGCGATCGGCCGGACCGTGGTGGCGATCCTGGAGCAGTGCCAGCAAGCCGATGGGTCGGTCATCGTTCCGGCGGCGCTGCGCCCGTACGTCGGCGGACTCGAGCGCATTGCCAAGTGACCGGGAGCGGCCAAAAAACCGAGAACCAGCTTTACAAGCAAACGACGATCCCTATACTGCCCCCCACCTCCGGGGTGGCCTGGAGGAGTGGCCGAGTGGTCGAAGGCAGCGGTCTTGAAAACCGCCGAGCGCAAGCTCCGGGGGTTCGAATCCCTCCTCCTCCGCCAGGCACTTTGACAACCGAATAGCGTCACGCAAGCAACACACGTTTGGCAGGCCGGGAGAGATGGCCGAGTGGCTGAAGGCACCGGTTTGCTAAACCGGCGTATGGGGATTTTCCTGTACCGAGGGTTCGAATCCCTCTCTCTCCGCCGCGCACGGATCCGTAGCTCAATGGATAGAGCACCGGTCTACGGAACCGGGGGTTAGAGGTTCGACCCCTCTCGGATCCGCGATGGATGACGAACACTGGATGATGATCGCGCTCGAAGAGGCGCGCGCGGCGGCGGCGGTCGGCGACGTTCCGGTCGGAGCGATCGTCGTCGCCGACGGATCGATCCTCGGGCGCGGCCGCAACCGCCGCGAGCTCGATCGCGATCCGACCGCGCACGCCGAGATCGTCGCGCTCCGCGACGCGGCGCGCGCGCTCGGCACGTGGCGAGTCGAGGCGACGCTGATCGTCACGCAGGAGCCATGTCCGATGTGCGCCGGCGCGATCGTTAACGCGCGGATCCGGCGCCTGGTGTACGGCTGTCCGAACCCGAAGGCGGGCGCGGTCGCGAGCCTGTTCACGATCGTCAGCGACCCGCGGCTCAACCACCGGGTCGAGGTTCGCGGCGGAGTGCGCGCCGCCGAGTGCGCGGGCCTCCTGCAGCAGTTCTTCGCCGACCTGCGGCGCGGGCCGAATTTCGGCGAATGATTTTGGAGGAGTGTCCGAGTGGCCTATGGTGTCTGATTCGAAATCAGATGTGCGAAAGCACCGGGGGTTCAAATCCCTCCTCCTCCGCCAATTCCACCCCTGGAGGGGTGACCGAGTGGCCGAAGGTGCACGATTGGAAATCGTGTGTACTGAAAGGTACCGAGGGTTCGAATCCCTCTCCCTCCGCCACACTTGCGTGACGTTTCATGGTCCCGGGTGACGCGACGGCTGTGAACCCCGCCAGGCCCGGAAGGGAGCAACGGTAGCGGACATAGCGGGTGCCTGGGGCCACCTTTTTGCGAGCGACGACACAACGAGTCGTCGCTCGCGATCTTTTCGGG
>DATJAE010000214.1:0-2732 GCA_035516595.1 Kofleriaceae bacterium
CTGTCCGCTGGACGGACATGGCGTCGCGGTTGCGTATCGAGGAAGCGCGAGGAGGGTCTCGATGCAGACGGCGCAAGATCTGGAGCGCACTCGTGCCTATGTCCGGTCGGTCGCGATGAAGTACGTCCGCAACGATCAGGATGCGGAGGACGTGACCCAGGATGCGATGCTGCTCGCCCACCGGTACCGCGACTCGGTCCGGGGCGAGTCGCGCTACTCGACCTGGCTCTATCGCGTGACCGCGACCGCGGCGCTGATGTTCCTGCGCAAGCAGCGCCGCGTCGCGCGCGAGATCCCGTCGAGCAGCGCGGTCACGGAGGACGGTACGCCGCTGCTCGATCGCCAGCCCGCCGCCACCGATACCCGCGCACAGCTGATCGCGCGCACCGAGCTCGCCGCGGTCGGGCGCGCGGTCGCCGCGCTCGGCACGAAGTATCCGGCGGTGTTCTGGAAGCGCTACGGCGAGGGCCGCACCGAGACCGAGATCGCCGCCGAGCTCGGCGTGTCGGTGGCGACGGTGAAGACCCGTGCGTTCCGCGGGCGCCAGGCCGCGCTGCGCGTCGCGCGCTAGCGGCACGGCGCGCCCGCCGATCGGGCAGGTCGCGCGATGACGTGCGGAGACCGCGATCGCGCGCTCGCTGGTTCCGGTCGCACGACGACACGGCGATCGACGAGCGTCCCCGACGAGACAGGCAGCCACGGCGGCCGCGCGGTGTGGGCCGGCGAGGATCCAGGGCCCGACCCTCGACCGCTTCGCTGGGCCTGGTGAGCCGGCTGAACTTGCTCGAGCGCACCCCGCGTGACGTGTCCCGGCGTGTGGCCAGGCGGCCACGCGCTGCGATAACGCCCGATCTCGTTCGAGAATCCGTTGGCCCGACGCTTGAACTAGCTCCGGGCATGCTGGTCACGCTGCTTCCGCTGGTCTGGCTCGCCGCCGACGGCGTGCTGCCGCCGGCTCCCGCTACGCCATCACCGCAGGCCGAGCTCGCCGGCGCGCTCGCCGACGCCAACTCGGTCGACTGGGTGCGCGCCGATCCCGAGCACCGCGCCGTGCGGTTCGGGATCGATCGCGCCGGCGAGGCCTACGAGGTCATCGCAACCGTTCGCGCGGACGGCACGCTCGCGAGCGTGACCGTCCACGACGCCGGGCGGGGCACGACCGGGCTCGGCCCGCTGTCGTGGTTGGTCGACGTGATGCGCGAGACCGCCGCGGTCACACAGCTGTCGGTCGACGCCGACGGCGAGGTCACGCTGGTGACCGACGATGGCCTGCGCTACCTCGCGATCCCCGGCCGCGATGGCTCGCACAACGACGCCGTCGAGGCGCGGTGGGGCGCGGCATGGAACGGCGCGTAGCACGCGGCAGACCCAACCCGCGTGCGGACCGGGTCCGCGCAGCCCCGCGCGCGGCGGCGAAGTCCGCGCGACCGCGTGACCGAGCGTGGCGCCGGCCGTGCAAGCACCGGCGCCGATGACCTCGAGCAAGCTCCTCGTCCTCGCCGGCGGCCTGGTCGGCATCGTCGCGTTCTTCCTTCCGCTGGTCTCGGCGCATGGCTCCGATCGCGCCACGTATCAGGTCGTCCAGGCCGACCAGGACGGCCGCGTGCACGCCGTCACCGCGCATGACCCCGACGTCGCTGCGAGCGCGTACCAGATCCTCGATGCCCCCGAGGGCGGCCGGCTGCGCGGCCTGGTGGTCGCGATGTTCGTCCCGGCGGTCCTGCTCGCGCTGCTCGGCGGGCTCGGCGTCGCGCGCCGGCGCTTCGGTCGCGGGCTCGGCATCGCGTCGTCGATCCTCGGCGTCGGCGGGCTGGCGATCGCGGGGCTGCTCCGCTCGGCGGCGGAAGGCGACGCCGGGATCGGCCTCACCCTGCTGCTGCTCACCGGCACGAGCGGCGCGATCGGCGGGCTGTGTGCCGCGATCAAGCCGGACCGCGGCGCGCGTCGCGACCGGCCGGCGCGCGCTACAGTGGGCGCGTGAACCGGATCGTGGACCCGCGCAGCGATCGCGACGTGCCTGCCGGCATGTCGATCGAGCTGCTCAAGGACCTCCACCTGCTCACCCGCGACGGCCAGCTCAACGCCGACGCGCGCCGCAAGCTCAAGCAGATCCGCCACCTGATGGGCTTGCTCAAGCCCGCGCTCGACGACGCGCTCGCCCGCCACGCCGAGCCGCTGGTGATTGATTGCGGCGCCGGCAAGAGCTACCTCGGCGCCCTGCTCTACGAGCTCGTGCTCGGCCCGGCCGGCCGCGGCGCGCTGCTCGCGATCGAGGCGCGGCCCGAGCTGTCGCAGCAGGCGGCCGAGCGCGCCGCGCGGTTCGGCCAGGCGCGGTTCCGCGTCGCGACCGGCGCGATCGCCGTGGAGGCCGCGAACGAGCGTCCCAACCTGGTCACCGCGCTGCACGCGTGCGACACCGCGAGCGACGACGCGCTCGTGCTCGCGATCGCGCGCGGCGCCGACCACGTCGCGATCGTGCCGTGCTGCCAGGCCGAGGTCGCGCGCCAGCTCGAGACCGCGCCGATCGCCGATCGCGCGCTCGCCGAGCTGTTCGCGCACCCGCTGCACCGCCGCGAATTCGGCTCGCACCTCACCAACGTGATCCGCGGCCTCGCGCTCGAGGCGCACGGCTACAAGGTGACGGTCACCGAGCTGGTCGGCTGGGAGCACTCCGCGAAGAACGAGCTGATCACCGGCAAGCGCGTCCACCGCTACGACGCGGCGGCGCGCGA
>DATJAE010000215.1:0-4264 GCA_035516595.1 Kofleriaceae bacterium
TCACCGCCGAGGCCGAAGCCGGCGCGCGGCTCGTGCTCGCGCCGAAGCTGCTCGCGCGCCCGCCCCACGTCACCGCGGCGCGCCAGTTCGCGAAGGATCCCGGCCACGCCCGCTACACCGCGAGCCACAACATCCGCAAGCTGCTCGACGCGCGCGAGCTGCTCGGCGCGCCGCTCGCGAAGTCGCTGGCGCGCGCGCTGCTCCACGTCGCGAAGCAGACCACGCTCGACGACTGGCTCGCCGACCTGCCGCATCACGCAGCGCACCGCGCCGACGGCCATGCGCTCGCGAAGGCGCTGCGCGAGCTGATCGCCGACGACCGCGAGCCGGGCCCGCCGCACGTGCTGACCGATCTCGGCACGCGCGCGGTCGAGGAGCAGATCTGGAGCTCGATCGCCGAGCTCGCGCACGGCGAGTTCCGCCAGAAGAACGACGCCGACGGGATCAAGGTCAACCGCGGCAAGCACGGCGGCCCGGCGGCCAAGCTCGCGCACGTCCAGGCCCACGAGCGCCGCGATCTCGAGGCGCTCGGCGATCACCTGCACGCGAAGTACCGCGCGTTGATCGACAAGCACGGCATGCGCGGGCGCGCCGAGGTCGTCGACCACGTGTTCGCGTGGCAGACCGACTACGCGTTCCCGTGGATGGAAGGCTGGCAGAAGAACCAGCAGGCGCCGCACGAGCGCAACATCGTGCTGATGATCCCCGGCAAGCACCGGGGCGAGGCGATCGTGATGGGCGACCACTACGACACCGCCTACATGGAGGACGTGTTCTACGCCGAGAGCGGCGGCGACGCGCTGCGCGCGCCGGCGTGCGGCGCCGACGACAACCACTCGGCGACCACCGCGCTGCTCGTCGCGGCCGATCACCTGCTGCCGCTCGCGCGCGACGGCAAGCTCGAGCGCGACGTCTGGCTGGTCCACCTGACCGGCGAGGAGTTTCCGGCCGACTGCCTCGGCGCGCGCGCGCTCGGCCAGGCGCTGGTCGAGCAGCGGCTCGCGTTCACCGCCGAGGACGGCAGCACGCGCGACGTCGCGGACGTGCGGGTGTGCGGCGTGTTCGTGCTCGACATGGTCGGCCACAACAGCGATCGCGACCGCGACGTGTTCCAGATCGCGCCGGGCGAGGGCGCCGGCTCGTTCGACCTGGCGCGCCGCGCCCACGAGGCCAACCTCAAGTGGAACCGGCTCGCCGCCGCGTGGAACGGCGCGCCCGAGCGTCACGCCGCCGGCCGCGCGCAGCGCATGAAGGATCGCGCGCCGCCGCCGATGTTCCGCCACCTGGCGCTGCACGGCGAGGTGCGCGTCGAGTGGGAGCCGCGCTCCGCGCTGTACAACACGGACGGCCAGATCTTCTCCGACCTCGGCGTGCCGGTCGTGCTGTTCATGGAGAACTACGACATCAGCCGCAAGGGCTATCACGACACCCACGACACGCTCGAGAACATCGACCTCGACTACTGCGCCGCGGTGATCGCGATCGCGATCGAGACCGTCGCGGATGCGGCGTGCGCGAAGCAGCTGTAGCGCTACGATCGGCGGGTGTGGGCCGAAAACCAGCTCGCGATCGTCCTGCTTGCTCGCGCGCCGGGTCGCGAGTGAGCGCGATCGCACGTCGCGTCGTGTTGCTGCTCGCGCTCGCCGCGTGCGGCACGCCCGCGCCGGCCGCGCGCGACGATGGCCCGCCGCGCTATGCCGGGCGGCCGATCGCGCCGACCATGAGCTACCTCGGTGCAGACTGGCTCGATCGGCCCGAGCGCGCCGAGCGCGAGCAGCCGGATCGCGTGATCGCGGCGCTCCACGTCGCGCCGGGCGCGACCGTCGCCGACGTCGGTGCGGGCACCGGCTACTTCACGGTGCGGCTCGCGCGCGCGGTCGGCGAGCGCGGCAAGGTCTACGCGACCGATCTCCAGCCCGAGATGCTGCGCCTGCTCGCCGATCGCCTCGCGCGCGAGCACGTGGCCAACGTCGTGCTGCGCAAGGCCGGCGATCGCGATGCCGCGCTGCCCGCGCGCTGCTGCGATCTGGTCCTGCTGGTCGACGTCTATCACGAGCTCGCAGATCCCGCCGCGGTGATGGCCGGCATCCGCGCCGCGCTGCGCGCTGGCGGCCGGGTCGTGCTCGTCGAGTATCGCGGCGAGGATCCGGCGGTCGCGATCAAGCCGGAGCACAAGATGACGCTCGGGCAGCTGCGCACGGAGCTCGAGGCCATGGGGTTCTCGTTCGTCGAGTCGCTCGAGTTCTTGCCCGACCAGCACGTCGCGATCTTCCGATGAGCACGCGCATTGCACCGGAGGCAGACGTGGACATCGCGCACGACGCGAGCGCCCCTGCCACACCCAGCAAGTGGAGCGTGCTCGCGGTGGTGGCGCTCGGCGTGTTCATGTGCGTGCTCGACACGTCGATCGTGAACGTCAGCCTTCCGCCGATCGCGGCCTACTTCCACGTCGCGGTCGGCGCGCAGGTCGAGTGGGTGATCGTCGCGTATCTGATCGTCATCGCGGCGACGCTGCTGACGATCGGCCGGCTGTCGGACCGGATCGGGCGCCGGCCGATCTGGATCACCGGCCTGTGCGTGTTCACCACGGCGTCGGCGCTGTGCGGCGTCGCCCCGGCGCTGTGGATGCTGATCACGGCGCGGGTGCTGCAGGGCGTGGGCGGCGCGATGCTGATGGCGGTGAGCCCGGCGATGCTGACCGCCGCGTTCCCGCCCGAGGAGCGCGGCCGCGCGCTCGGCCTCAACTCGATGATCGTCGCGCTCGGCATCACGGCCGGCCCGACGCTCGGCGGCCTGATCACCGAGCAGGCGAGCTGGCGCTGGATCTTCTACGTCAACGCGCCGATCGGCGTCGTCGCGGTGATCGCGTCGGCGATCGTGTTGCCGCGCGAGCACCAGCCGTCGCGCGTGCGGTTCGACATCCTGGGCGCGATCGCGCTCGGCCTCGGGCTCGCGGCGCTGACCACCGTGCTGTCGGTCGGCAACGCCGCCGGCTGGGGCTCGCCGGTCGTGATCGCGCTCGGCGCGCTCGGCGCGACCGCGCTGGTCGGGTTCGTCGCGCAGGAGCGCCGTCACGAGGCGCCGCTGATCGATCACACGCTGTTCCGCGACCGGCTGTTCGCGTGGGCGACCGCGAGCCTGGTGCTCAGCTTCCTCGCGGCGTTCGCGACCTCGTTCGTGCTGCCGATCTACTTCCAGCAGCTGCGCGGCTACAGCGTGCTGCGCACCGGCGTGCTGCTCACGCCGTTCCCGCTGGTGGTCGCGGTGGTCGCGCCGCTCAGCGGCCGGCTCGCCGATCGGATCGGCACGCGCGGGCTCGCGTCGGCGGGCATGACGATCCTGTGCGTCGGGCTCGTGCTGCTGGCGCGGCTCGACGCGCGGACCTCGCTGTGGGGCGTGATCTGGCCGCAGCTGGTGACCGCGCTCGGCATGGGCATGTTCCAGTCGCCGAACAACAGCGCGATCATGGGCGCGGCGCCGCGCAACCGCCAGGGCGTCGCCGCCGGGATGCTCGCGACCGGGCGCACGGTCGGCCAGAGCCTGAGCGTCGCGATCGCCGGCGCGGTCCTGATGTCGACCGGCGCGGTCGCCGCCGGGCGCGCGCTGCTCGGCCGGCCGCACGATCCGGCGCTCGCCGGCACCTTCGTGCGCGGCTTCCGGTGGTCGCTGTGGACGTGCTCGGCGCTCGCCGCGATCGCGATCGTCACGTCGCTGCTGCGCGGCCGCGAGTCGCTCGAGCGGGCCCGGCGCCGGTGACGGTGTTATGCTTCGAGTTATGCGGCTCGCGCTCGCGCTCGTGCTCTGTGCCGCCGCGGCCGCATCGGCCGAGTCGCGGCCGCACGCGCCGCTCGCGCTCGCGATCGTGATCGACCGCTCCGGCTCGATGCAGGGAGCCAAGCTCGAGTCGGCGAAGGCCGGCGCGAAGGCCGCGATCGCCAGCCTCGCGCCCGGCGATCGCGTCGCGGTGATCGTGTTCGACAGCGAGGCCAGCGTGATCGTCGAGACCACCCCGGTCGGCCGCGATACGCGCAAGCTCGACGCGGCGATCGACGCGATCGTGGCCGGCGGCGGCACGACCTTCGTGCCCGCGCTCGACGCGGCCGCCGCCCAGCTCCACGGTCAGCCCGGGCACCACCACGTGATCTTCCTGACCGACGGCGAGGGGCCGACCGACGGGCTCGACGACCAGCTCGCCCGGCTGCGCGCCGACGCGGCCACGATGTCGGCGATCGGCGTCGGGGACGCGGACCTGGCGCAGCTGACC
>DATJAE010000216.1:0-4668 GCA_035516595.1 Kofleriaceae bacterium
CGAGCGCGACCTCCGCGAGCTCGGCCTCGAGCGCGACGTCGCGCTGCTCGGCTTCGACCAGAACCCGTTCAAGTTCATGGCGCGCGCGCAGCTGCTCATCCACGCCAGCCGCGCCGAGGGCCTGCCCGGCGCGATGATCCAGGCCATGGCGTGCGGTACGCCGGTCGTCTCGACCGACTGCGACTTCGGCCCGCGCGAGGTGATCACGTCGGGCAAGGATGGCTTCCTGGTCGAGGTCGGCGACGCCGGCGCGCTCGCGCGCCGCGCGCTCGAGCTGCTCGGCGATCGCGCGCTCGCGCAGCGCATGTCCAGCGAGGCGCGGCGCAGCGCGCAGCGCTTCACCACGGCGGCCGCGCTCGCGCGCTACCAGGCCGCGATCACCGGCGAGGCGGCGTGATGGTGACGTTCGTGTTCACCAACCCGCGCCACCACGTCGACATGATGGCGCCGGTCGCGCGCGCGCTGGGCGAGCGCGGCGTGGCGTGCCGGTTCGTGTCGCTCGCCGAGCTGCGCGGGTTCCCGACGCCGGATCTCGCCGAGCGCGCGCCGCGCGCGGAGGTGCGCCGGGCGATCCCGCGGCTGCGGCGCAATCCGTCGGCGGGCGCGGGGCTGGGCACGGACGGCGGCCGCGCCGCCGGGCTGCGCCAGGTCGCGCAGCGCGCGGTGTGGGGGCTGGCCCTGCGGCCGCGCCTGTCGTGGCTGCTCCGCGGCAGCGACGTCGTGGTCGTGCCCAACGACGCGGCGTTCCCGTACCAGCAGCTCGCGGGGCGGTTGCGCGCCGAGCGCGTGCCGTTCGCGCTGCTCCAGGAGGGCATCCGGTTCCCGCTGCCCGCCGAGCAGCAGCGCGGCACGATCTACGGCACCGGCGGCGCGCGCGCGGTGTGCGTGTGGGGCGAGGCGTCGGCGGCGCACTTCCGGTCGGTCGGCGTGCCGGCGTCGGCGATCAAGGTCACCGGTAACCCGCGGTTCGATGCGGTCGAGCCGGCGGCGTGGCGCGAGCGCGGCGCGGCGCTGCAGCACAAGCTCGGGCTCGATCGCGCGCCGCTGCTCTACCTGTCGAACACGATCGACGATCAGGGGTTCTGCACGACCGCCGAGAAGATGGGGCTGTTCCAGGCGTTCCTGCGCGGAGCGCGGCCGGCGGCCGAGCGCGAGCGCCGCGCGATCGTGGTGAAGCTGCACGCGCGCGAGAGCGTCGCGGCGTTCCGCGAGGCCGCGGTCGGCGTGGCGAACGTGCATGTCCTCGAGGACGAGCTGCTGTTCGCGGTGCTCGCGATGGGCCACGCCGCGGTCGTCCTGGCCTCCACGGTCGGGCTCGAGGCGCTGGCGTTCGGCCTGCCACTCGGCGTGCTCGAGCTGCCGCGCCACGGCCACGTGTTCGACTATGTCGCATCGGGCGCGGCCATCGCGCTGCGGCTCGACGAGCTCGAGCGCGGCGTCGGCGAGCTGCTCGCGGCCTCGCCCGGCGATCGCGCCGCGACCTACCTCGAGCATCACATGGCGAATCGCGGTCACGCAGCATCGCGGATCGCCGACTGTCTGGTCGAACTGACGAGGGTGTCATGAGCGAGCTCCGGATCGGCATCAACGGCTTCGGGCGGATCGGCCGCGCGATCACGCGCATCCTGCTCGCGCGCAAGCGCCACCAGGTCGTGCACGTCAACGACACCAACCCCGACATCGCGAACCTCGCCTATCTGCTCAAGTACGACACCACGTACGGCCGGCTCGGCGACGCGGTGACCGCGGACGGCGACGCGATCGCGATCGGCGACAGGAAGATCCGGGTCAGCCACCAGCACGACATCGCCGAGGTCGACTGGCAGGACGTCGACGTCGTGATCGAGGCCACCGGCGTCGGCCGCAACGAGGCACACGCGCGTGCGTTGCTGCCGCAGCTGCGCTCGGTGCTGGTCACGCACGCGTGCCCGTCGGCCGACTTCACGCTGGTGTTCGGCGCGACCGATCACGCGTTCGACCCGGTGAAGCACCGGCTGGTCTCGACCAGCATCTGCGACGCGGCCGCCGCGGCGCCCGTGCTCAAGGTGCTGCACGAGGCGTTCGGCATCGACTACGGGTTCGTCACCACACTGCACCCGTGGCTGTCGTATCAAAATCTCATGGACGGCCCGGCGCGCTCGCAGGCGCTGCCCGGCAGCACGTACGCGCACTACCCGCTCGGCCGCGCGTCGGTCGGCGCGCTGATCCCCAAACCGACCACGGTGGTGAGCGCATGCGAGCGCATCGTCCCCGAGCTCGCGGGGATCTTGAAGTGCATGTCGTATCGCGTGCCGACCGCCTGCGTGTCGAGCGCGGACCTGAGCCTGCATCTCGAGCGCACCGCGAGCGAGGATGGCGTGCTCGCCGCGCTGCACGCGCTGCGCGCCAGCCAGCACGGCCGCGAGGTCGTCCGGATCACGGACGAGCCGCTGATCTCGGTCGACTACCTCGGCGACCCGCACTCGTGCATCGTCGATACGCGCTGGCTGATGCTGAACCGCGGCAGGCAGCTCAAGGTCGTGCTGTGGTACGACAACGAGTGGGGGTACTCGAGCCGGGTCGCCGACGCGCTCGATCTGGTGGCGCGATGACCGCGCGCTACGTGTTCGACTTCGACGGCGTGCTGTTCGATACCGCGCGCGAGGTGCTCGAGGTCGCATATCAGACGGCGCGCACGGTGCCCGACTTCCCGGCCAGGTGGCGCGACCACGCGACCCCGCCGCCCGACGTCGCTGCCGCGTTCGCGCGCCACCGCCACCTGGTCGGCCCGCCGTGGCAGTACGCCGTGCTGCTGCGCTGCATCGCGGATCACGCGATTCCGCCCGACCTGGCGAGCTTCCTCGCGCTGGCGGAGGCGCAGAAGGCGAAGCTGGCGTCGTTCACGGATGCATACTTCACGACCCGCGGCCGGCTCGCCGCCGGGCCGCGCTGGCTCGAGCTGTCGCGGCCATATCCCGCCGCCGCCGCGTACGTCGAGCGCCGCGCGCGCGGAGCCACCGCGATCCTGTCGACCCGCGATCCGCGCTCGATCGCCGCGCTGTGCAAGCACTACCTGCACCTCGAGCTCGGCCCCGACGACTTCGTCGCGTACGACGGTCGCGAGAAGTGGCACGGGCTGGTCGAGCTCGCCGCGCGCGCCGGCCTCGCGCCGGGCCGGGTGTTCTTCGTCGACGACTACCTGCCGCACGCCTTGCCCGCGCGCGCGCACGGCATCGCCGCGCAGCTCGCGCTGTGGGGCTACCTCGGCCCGCGCGACCGCGACGACGCCTTGACAGCCGGGCTGCCGTGCCTTCAGCTCGACGATCTGGACCGCGCGCTGCGCGCACACGAGGAGACGCCATGATTCCCGCGCTCATCATCGGCCGCAAGGGCAGCCGGGTGAAGGACAAGAACGTTCGTCCGATCCTCGGACGGCCGCTCGTGCTGTATCCGATGCTCGCCGCCAAGCACGCGCGCGGCGTCACCCACACGTTCGTGTCGACCGACTGCGAGAAGATCCAGGCGCTCGCGCTCCAGCAGGGCGCCACCTACATCGAGCGCCCGGCGTTCCTCGCGACCAACGAGGCGCTCGCCGAGGACGCGTTCAAGCACGGCTACGAGGCGATTCGCGCGCAGGCCAAGGAGGAGATCGAATACATCGTGCTGTTGTTCGCCAACGGCGCGACGATCACGCCGGGGATCATCGACGACGGCATCAAGTTCCTGCGCGAGCACCCCGACTTCGACTCGGCAGTGACGGTCAGCAAGTACAACATGTTCAGCGCGCTGCGCGCCCGCCGGATCGAGGACGGCAAGGTGCTCCCGTTCGTCGACCCGAAGCTGTTCGGCGACGCGAGCTGCGATCGCGATAGCCAGGGCGACACCTACTTCGTCGACTGCTCGGTGTTCGTGCTGCGTCCGCGCTGCTTCGACTACAGCCGCGGCGAGATCCCGTTCCGCTGGATCGGCCGCACCGTGCACCCGATGCACCAGGAGGGCGGCTTCGACATCGACTTCGAGTGGCAGTTCCCGGTGGTCGAATACTTCCTGCGCCGGGTCGGCTTCACCGAGGACAGGACGCCGTACGGCTCATGACCGACGAGCGCTACCTCCGGTTCGAGCTCGACGGCGCGCCCCGCTGGGGCGTGCGCCGCGGCGATCGCGTCGACGAGCTGTCGGCCGAGCCGTGGTCGCCGCACGTCGCGCGAACCGGTCGCACGCTCGATCCCGACGAGCTGTCGCTGCTCGCGCCCGCGCAGCCGACCAAGATCCTCGCGCTCGGCTACAACTACAAGGACCTGTTCGCCGACCCCGCAGCGCGGACCAGCGCGCGCGAGCCGCACTACACGGACACCGGCTTCGAGCCCGTCCTGTTCCTGAAAGGCCCGAACAGCCTCGCCGCGCCGGGCGCCGCGATCGCGCTCGGCGAGCTCGCCGAGGTCTGGGTCGAGGTCGAGATCGCGGCGGTGCTCGGCCGGCGCGCGCGCGACCTGCGCGATGCCGCCGCCGCGCGCGACGCCGTGTTCGGCGTGACGATCGGCAACGACATCACGGCGCAGAACGTGCTCGGTCGCGACTGGCACCTCGCGCGCTCCAAGAGCCTCGACGGGTTCTGCCCGCTCGGCCCCGAGCTCGCGCGCGGCTTCGACGACCACGATCGCGCGCTGTCGACCGCGATCAACGGCCGGC
>DATJAE010000217.1:0-5789 GCA_035516595.1 Kofleriaceae bacterium
GTCCGTCGCCGATGGATCTCGAGGAAGAGGCCAAGGCGCCGCGCGCGATGCACCTGGCCCGCGCCGGCGCCGGCGGCGGCGCGTACGATGCGAAGAAGGACTCGGTCAAGATCGAGGCGAAGTTCGACGTCGCCGAGTACAAGATCCTGATCCTGTCGGCGACCGACTCGGCCGGGCTCGAGGACTGGCTGCGCGCGAACCACTACACGATCCCGCCGGGCGCCGAGCCGCTGCTGCGGCCGTACGTCGAGGCGGGCTCGAAGTTCTTCGTCGCCAAGGTCGATCCCAAGAAGGTGACGATGGTCGGCGGCCACGCCGCGCTGTCGCCGCTGCGCTTCCACTACGACAGCGACGAGTTCGCGCTGCCGATCCGGCTCGGCATGGCCAACTCGTCGGGCAAGCAGGACCTGATCGTCAACATCATCGCGAAGGACAAGCGCTACGAGGTCGCGAACTACAAGAACGTGTTCATCCCGACCAACTTCGACGTCAAGAACAGCGTGAAGACCCGGTTCGCCGAGTTCTACGCCGCGCTGTTCGACCAGACGCTCGCGGCCAACCCCGGCGCGGTGGTCACCGAGTACGCGTGGACCGCGAGCCGCGGCTACCACTGCGATCCGTGCCCCGAGCTCGACGTCACGAACGCCGACATCATGACGCTCGGCGGCGACGTGATCGGCAACGACATCGACAACAACTTCGTGCTCACCCGGCTGCACGCGCGCTACGGCACGCGCGACATCCGCGACGACCTGGTGTTCCGCGCCGCGCCGGCGGTGACCGGCGGCCGCGAGACCTACACCCGGAGCGGCATCGAGTACGGCGCGGTGCCGTCGGCGCAGAACTTCTTCCAGGCGCGCTACGCGGTGCGCCACTGGTGGACCGGCCCGATCACGTGCGCGCATCCGCAGCGCGGGATCTGGGGCGGCCCGCCCGACGGCAACCCGCAGCAGGTGATCGCCGCCGAGAACCTGGCATTCGCGCCGCGCGGCCACCTGGCGCTCGGCTCGGTGATCGGCCGCGACCTGTGGGAGATCGGCTTCAAGAAGGATCGCGCGGGCGCGCCGCCGTCGAGCCCGGGCTTCGCGCGGCCGCCGAGCGGTCCGCGCGCGATGGGCTTCGGCGTGGGCGCGCTGCTCGCGCTCGCCGGGATCGGCGCGGCGAGCCTGGTCGGCCGGAAGCGGCGATGAGAGCGGCGCTCGCGATCGTCGCGCTGGCCGCGTGCGGCGCGAGCGAGCCGACGGTGCGGCCGGCCGCCGAGCCGCGGCTGCCGCGGCCGCCGGGCGAGTTCGCGCCGAGCATGGTCGCGATCGATCGCAGCGCGCCCGGGGGCGACGTCAGCGACGGCACGATGTTGTCGGACGTCGACAGCTGCGCGACCTGCCACCCGCAGGCCGCCGCGCAGTGGGGGCAGAGCCCGCACTCGTTCGCGTCGTTCGGCAACCCGATCTATCGGTTCGACGTCGAGCTCGTGCGCGGCGAGCTGGGCAAGCGGACGAGCAATCATTGCGGCGGCTGTCACGACCTGCCGCTCCTGGTCGACGGCCTGATGGCGGGCGACGTGCCGGCGGGCGATCTGCGCGCGCACTCCGGCGTGACCTGCCGGCTGTGCCACGGCGTCGAGCGGGTCGACAAGGACGGCAACGGCAGCTACGTGTGGTCGCGCACGCCGCTCGACGCGCCGGTGCTCGGCGATGCGGCATCGATCGCGCGCCACCGCGCGCAGGTCGCGGTCAAGCTCGGCACCGAGCTGTGCGTCGGCTGCCATCGCGGCTTCCTGTCGCCCGACATGGGCGACGGCATGCCGGTCCACCTGTCGGGGCTCGAGGAGCCCGGCGCGTGGCGCTCGAGCGCGTGGAACGGCAGCGGCATCGCCCGGGTCGACGCGGTCGACCGGAAGACCTGCATCGACTGCCACATGGCGCGCGAGCCGGCGGCGCCCGGCGAGTACGGCGGCAAGCTCGGCACGTTCGCGTCGCACCGCTTCCTCGGCGGTCACACCTGGATGGCGGCGATGCGCGGCGACGACGACCAGCTGCGCCGGCTCCAGGCCTCGCTCGCCGGCGTGGCGTCGATCGACATCGCCGGCGTGCGCGAGGGCAGGACGTGGTTCCTGCCGGCCGACGGCGCGCCGGTCGCAGCGACGCTCGATCTCGACGTCGTCGTGCGCAATCTGCTGGTCGGCCATCGCTTCCCGGGCGGCGTGCTCGACGTCCAGGACACCTGGGTCGAGGTCGAGGCGCTCGATCGCGACGGCAAGCGGTTCGCCGAGTCGGGGTTGCGCCACGAGCGCGATCCGGCCGACGACGACACCCACGTGCTGCGCACGCTGGTGGTCGACGAGCGCGGCGAGGTGCTCGAGCAGCACGAGATGGCGAAGTTCCGCACCCAGATCGCGACCCAGACGATCGGCCCGCGCGAGGCGCAGGTCATCCGCTACGAGCTCGCGGTGCCGCCGGGCGTCGCCGAGCCGATCACGGTGACGGCGCGGCTGCGCCATCGCAGCCGCACGCTCGCGCTCCAGGCCGCGGTGTGCAAGGACGCGATGACGCCCGAGGGCAAGGCGTTCCTCGCCGGCGCCAAGGGCGCGCGCGAGGTCGTGCTCGATCCGTGCAGGCCGCAGCCGATCACGCTGATCGCCGAGACCTCGGTGCAGCTCGGCGCCGGCGCGACGAGGTCGACGCGGCCGGCGTGGCAGCGCGAGTACGACCACGGCATGGCGCTGACCGCGACGGTCAGCGAGCGGCTCGACGAGGCGCGCACCGTGCTCGAGCGCGCGCTCGCCGACGCGCCCGAGGGCACGCCGCAGGCGATGGTGATCGTCCAGCTCGCGACCGTCGCCGCCAAGCAGGGCAGGGCGGACGACGCGCTCGCGCTGATCGCGCGGGCTCGCGCGCTGCTCGCGCCGGCGTCGCCGCCGGTGCTCGACGCGGTCGAGGCCGACGCGCTGATGCGGGTGTGGCGCTGGCAGGACGCGGTCGCGCCGGCGCTCGCCGCCGCACAGCACGCGCCGCAGAACCAGGCGGCGTGGGTCATGCTCGCGCGCTGCTACGGCTCGATCGCCGACGATCGCGACGCGCTCGCGGCCGCCGCGGCCGGCCTCGCGCTCGCGCCGCGCGATCCGGATCTGCTGCGCAGCCAGGCCACCGCGCTCGCCGCGTTGCATCGCCCCGAGGCCGACGCGGCGCTCGCCGCGTACGATCGGTTCCGCTCGCCGGACAACTCCGCCGAGCTGCGGATCTCGTGCGCCGCGGACTCGCCGCGCTGCGCCCGCGAGCGCGAGGCCGGCCACACCCACGTCATGCACCCGGTGCGCTGATACGCTGGGGGCGTGCCCTACTACGATCACGAGAAGTCGTATCGCGAGATCGCCGCGGCCGGCGGGCGCGGCTGGGATGACCGTACCCCCGGCGTCGAGCAGGGCTCGTACGACTCGCTGCGCGCGTTCCTCGATCGCGACGGCGCGCCGCCGCCCGGCGCGCGCGCGCTCGATCTCGGCTGCGGCGGCGGCCAGGCCGGGCTCGAGCTCGCGCGCCGCGGCTACCGCGTGACCGGCGTCGACTTCAGCCCGACCGCGATCGAGCTCGCGCGCGGGAACGCGCGGGACGCCGGGCTCGACGCGAGCTTCGCGGTCGGCGACGCGCTCGCGCTCGCCGCGCCCGACGCGAGCTTCGAGCTCGTGGTCGACAATCACCTGCTGCACTGCATCGTGTTGCCCGGCGATCGCGCGCGCGTGCTCGCCGAGGTGTTCCGCGTGCTCGTTCCGGGCGGGCGGCTGTGGTCCGAGACCATGTCGGCCGAGCCGCCGTTCGATGCCGCGCGCTACGACGTCGATCCGGTCACCGGCATCGCGCGCAACGGCGGCCGGATCTGGATCCGCCGCGCCGTGCTCGAGCGCGAGCTGGTCGCGGCCGGCTTCGCGATCGCGAGCCTGGTCGTGCGCACCCAGCCCGACGGCAATGACCTCGTCACGCTGGCGCGCCGGCCGGGGTAGAGTGGCGCATGCTGTTCGAGCAGATCCGTTCGGGCGGATGCCTGTCCTACCTGATCGGCGACGACGAGACCTGCGCCGGCATGGTGGTCGATCCGCACCTCGACCAGCTCGATCGCTACGCGGCGCTCGCGGCCGAGCGCGGCATGCGCATCCACTACGTCGCCGAGACCCACACCCACGCGGATCACTTCTCGGCGGCGCGCGAGCTCGCCCGCCAGCTCGGCGCGCGCGTCGTGATGCACCGGCTGTCGGCCGCGCCGTTCGTCGACGTGCGGGTCGACGACGGCGAGTCGCTGGTGGTCGGCAAGCTGCGCGTGCGCGTGCTCCACACGCCCGGCCACACCGAGGACTCGACCTGCCTGGTGTTCGCCGATCGCGTGCTGACCGGCGACACGCTGCTGATCGGCGGCACCGGGCGCACCGATCTGCCGACCGGCGATCCCGATCGCCTCTACGACAGCCTGTTCGGCAAGCTGCTCCGGCTCGACGACGCGCTCAAGGTCTACCCGGCGCACGACTACAAGGATCGCGCGTCGACCACGATCGGCGCCGAGAAGGCGAGTAACCCGCGCCTGCAGAAGGACAAGCGCGCCGACTTCGTCGCGCTGATGAAGGGGCTCGATCTCAAGATGCCCGATCACCTGTCGGAGGCGCTGCGCACCAACCGCTCGGGCGGCAAGACCGTCACCCAGCTGCTCGCCGAGGCCTCCCGCGAGATCGCGTTCGTCGCGATGGACGAGGTCGCGGCGCGGCTCGGCAAGGGCGAGTTCGTGCTGCTCGACGTCCGCGAGCGGGAAGCGTTCGACGCCGGCCACCTGCCGGGCGCGCGCCACCTGCCGCGCGGCCAGCTCGAGCTGCGCGTCGACAAGGAGCTGCCGGATCCGACCGCGCGGATCCTGACCTACTGCCAGCTCGGCAAGATCTCGACGCTCGCCGCCGCGACGCTGCGCGCGATGGGCTACACCCGCGCGGTCGCGCTCGACGGCGGTTACGAGGCCTGGACCACGGCGGGCTATCCGATCGAGGCGCGCCGATAGCTGCCGCGGGAACGATCACGGCGCGAAGTGGCCGTGCACCGCCTTCACGAGGTGGATCGCCGGCCGGATCAGCAGCGCGGCGAGCGCGACGTGGACCACGCCGGTCGCGATCGCGCAGAGGTGATCGTGCTCCGGGCCGGGTAGCACGACGGTCGCGATCCCGCCGGCCGGCACGACGACCTGCTCGTCGACGGCTCCGCCGCGCTCGCAGCGCCCGCCGACCGCGATCTGGACGTGCGCCGGGCCGGCCGGCACGTTGGCGATGCGGGCGTGCCGCGAGTGCGCACGATCGACCGCGAGCGCGCCGTCGACCGCGATCGTGAGCTCGCGGGTCGGCGCGTTCAGCACGACGTCGATCGATCCGCTGCGTGCCACGGGCACCGGCAGGCGCGCGGTCACGTCGTGCGCGCGATGGTGAAAGCAGGCAGGAACGAGCAGCAGGACGAGCAGCCACTTCGCAAGGTTCATCGAGGCCTCCTCGCGGCGGAGGCTCAGCAAGCGGCGCTCCAGGCCCGGCCGCGAGGCGATCCGCGGGCTTGCCGCGGCGTTGCGCGAAGCTTGAACAGTTCGCTCAGCCGCCGTCCTTGTCGTCGGGCTTGGGCGGCAGGGCGCCGAGCATCGCCAGGCCCTCCTCGAGGTAGGCGACGAAGCGCAGGCGGTCGAGCGCGTTGCGCCGCGCCTCGGCCTCGGCGGCCTCGATCCGCTCGCGCAGCTCGCGCTGCTCGGCGCCGAGCGTCTCGGCGGTGAGCGTCACCGCG
>DATJAE010000218.1:0-7281 GCA_035516595.1 Kofleriaceae bacterium
CCGGAGTCGCGCTCGCCGCGCTCGCCGCGCTCGCGTTCGGCGCGACCACGCCGGTCGTGGCATGGGCGGCCCGCGGCGCCGGCGCGCTGGCGACCGCCGCGCTGCTCTACCTCGGCGCCGGCGCGAGCGCGCTCGCGCTGCGCCTGGCGGCACGACGCGACGCGCCGCTGCGCCGGAGCGACGCACCTCGGGTCGCCGCGATCGCGCTCGCCGGCGGCGCGATCGCGCCCGCCCTGCTGGTGTGGGGCCTGCAGCACGCGGGCGCCACGCTCGGCGCGCTGCTGCTCAACCTCGAGGCGGTGTTCACCGTGGTGCTCGCGCGCGCGGTGTACCGCGAGCCGGTCGGCGGCCGCGTCGCGCTCGCGCTCGCCGCGATGACGGCCGGCGGTGCCGCGCTCGCGCTCGATGCCTGGCGGGCATCGCGCTTCACCGCGCTCGGCGCGGCCGCGGTGGCCGGCGCGACGCTGGCGTGGGCGGCCGATAACACGCTCACCCGGCCGCTCGCCGAGCGCGACCCGCTCGACGTGGTCGCCGCCAAGGGCCTGGCCGGCGCCGCGCTCACCGGCGGGCTCGCGCTCGCGTTCGGCGAGCCCGCCCCGCACCCGGCGGCGATCGCCGCGCTGGTCGCGTGCGGCGCCACCGGCTACGGGCTGAGCCTGCGGCTGTACCTGCTCGCGCAGCGGAAGATCGGGGCAGGTCGCACCGGCTCGGTGTTCGCGCTCGCCCCGTTCGTCGGCGCGGCGATCGCCTACGCGACCGGCGATCGCGCGGCGGGCGGCTGGGCGCTCGGCGCCGGCGTGCTGCTGGCCGCGGGCGTCGCGCTCCATGCCACCGAGCGCCATGCCCACGCCCACCGCCACCCCGCGCTCGATCACGATCACGTCCATCGCCACGATGACGGGCATCACCTCCACCACCACGAGCCGGCGGTCGCCGGTGCGCACGCGCATCCCCACCACCACGACGCGGTCGACCACGATCACGATCACGCGCCCGATATCCACCACGGGCACGGCCACTGAAATATTGCTGTTACGTCTCTGCAATCAACATTGCACGCGGGAAACCTTTAGGATCGCGAGGTGAGACGGATCCTGATCGTCGCGCTGGCCGTGAGTGGGGTCGGTTGCGGCGACAACGTTGCACCGCAATGTCGTTCCGATGCGGATTGCCCGGGTGACCCGGGTTGCACCACCCGAACCTGCCTCGGCGGCAGCTGCGTCGTCTCGAGCTTCCCCGCCGGTGCCCCATCCGCGATCCAGATCGACGGCGACTGCAAGCTCGCGGTGTGCGACGGCTCGGGTGGCGAGCGCACGCAGGTCGACGACAACGACATCCCCGCAGGCGCGACCGGCGCCTGCCTGGTCGCGCAGTGCACCGACGGCGTCCCGTACGCCGGCCCGGTCCAGGCCGGCACGGCGTGCGGCACCGAGCTCTACTGCGACGACGCCGGCGCGTGCGTCGGCTGCCTGGGCGCCTCGCAGTGCCCCGCGCCACCCAACGCGTGCCAGCTGTCGGTCTGCCTCAACGAGACCTGCGGCTATTCCAACGTCGACGCCGGGACCAAGCTGGCCACGCAGGTCAAAGGCGACTGCGAGGTCGCCGAGTGCGATGGCAACGGCGCGATCGAGCAGGTGGTCGACAACACCGACCTGCCGGTCGACGGTAACCCGTGCACGCAGGACGTGTGCAGCGACGGCGTGCCGTCGAACCCGGCACAGCCGGCCGGCACGAGCTGCGGCACCGGGATGGTGTGCGACGGCGCCGGCAACTGCGGCCAGTGCAACGTGCCCGCCGACTGCGGCGCCGACACCGAGTGCGAGACCCACACCTGCACCGGTCACGTGTGCGGGATCGACTTCACCGCGGCCGACACGCCGGTGAGCGAGCAGACCCCGCGCGACTGCCAGCAGAACGTGTGCGACGGCGCCGGCAACATCACGTCGATCGCCGACGACACCGACCTGCCGGTCGACGGCAACCCGTGCACCGACGACGTGTGCACCGCCGGCGTGCCGTCGAACCCGCCGGCCGCGTCGGGCACGAGCTGTGGCCCGACCACGGTCTGCGACGGCAACGGCAACTGCGTCGGCTGCACGGTGGCGAGCGACTGCCCCGGCAGCGACGACGACTGCGAGACCCGGACGTGCACCGCCGGCGTGTGCGGGCTCTCGTTCGCCGCCGCCGGCACGCCGACCAGCCAGCAGACCGCGGGCGACTGCCAGCAGAACCAGTGCGACGGCGCCGGCAACACGATCAGCGCGATCGACAACAGCGACGTGCCGGTCGATGGCAACCCGTGCACCGACGACCTGTGCAGCGCGGGCGTGCCGTCGAACCCGCCGTCGGCGGCGGAGACCTCGTGCAACGGCGACGAGGTGTGCGACGGCAACGGCAGCTGCGTGCCGTGCCTGATCGCCGCCGATTGCGGCACCGCCACCGAGTGCGTGAGCTACGCGTGCGCGGCCCAGACGTGCAGCGCGACGTTCGCGAGCTCGGGCACGCTGCTCGCCGATCAGACCCCGGGCGACTGCCAGTCGCTCGAGTGCGACGGCGCCGGCAACACGATCTCGGTCGAGAACGACGCCGACATCCCGGTCGACGGCAACGCGTGCACCGGCGACGTGTGCACCGCGGGCGTGCCGTCGAACCCGGCGCTGCCCGACGCGACGGTGTGCCGCCAGAGCGGCACGGCGGGCACGCGCTGCCGCAGCGCGGTCTGCGTGCCGACGCTCTCGATCGTGCGGGTCGGCGACGGCACCGCCGCGCTCGCGAGCACGGCGACGCCGGTGTTCGTCGACGAGGTCTACCTCGACGGCACGGTGGTCTCGCAGAGCGCGCTGCCGGTCGCGGCCAGCGGCGCCAACCAGCCGCTGCTGCTGAGCGGCACCGCGACCTCGGAGGGCCTGATGACCCGCTCGGTCGACGAGGGCTACCTCGTGCTCGCCGGCTACGCCGCAGCGGCCGGCGCCGCGACCACCGGGACGACGCGCGTGGTCGGCCGGCTCGACGCCAGCCGCGCGATCGACACGTCCACCACGTTCGACGCGACCGCGTTCGCCGGCTCGAACATCCGCGGCGCGGCGTCGCTCGACGGCACGGCGTTCTGGGCCTCGGGCACGGCCTCGTCCGGGGCGAACGGCGGCACGTGGTACGCGACGCTCGGCCAGACCGCGGGCGGCACGCAGATCGAGTCGATGCCCGGCAACATCCGCGCGATCGCGATCTACGGCGGCCAGCTCTACGGCAGCGCGGGCTCGGGAACGTTCCACAACGTGTTCACGATCGGCAGCGGCCTGCCGACCACCGGCCCGCAGACCGTCACGTCGCTGCCGGGCATGCCGACCAGCACCGCCAGCCCCTACGCGTTCGTGATGTTCGATCTCAGCGCGAGCGTGCCCGGCCTCGACACGCTGTACGTCGCCGACGACACCGCGACCGGGCTGCAGAAGTGGACGTTCGACGGCACGACCTGGACGCTCGCCGACACGTTCGCCGCGCCGGGCACCTCGGCGTTGCGCACCGTCACCGGCTACCTCGACGGCGGCAACGTCGTGCTGCTCGCGACCACCACGGCGACCAGCGCCAACGCGGTGGTCGAGTACGTCGACGACGGCACCACCACGCCGAGCCCCATCACCATCGTCACCGCCGGGACCAACACCGTGTACAGGGGGGTCGCCCTGTCACCGCACTGACCGGAGGCACCATGCGAGTCCTGATCGTCGTCTGCATGCTCGTCGCTTGTACCAACAAGCACAACGGCACGACCGTCGATGGCCCGGTCGGGTCGGCATGCACCGGCGCGGTCTACGATCCATGCACCAGCAACGACCAGTGCATGTCGATGAACTGCCACTTCTACAACGCGTCGAACCTGCAGGTGTGCACGCAGGCCTGCACCGCCGGTGACAACTCGACCTGCCCGGTCGACTCGACCGGATCCAACGGCCTCTGCAACACCATGGGCAACTGCAAGCCCGCCGCCGCCAACCCCTGCACGCGGTGAGCGCCCGAGCTGCACGCTGGGGGGCGCTCGTGGTGTGGAGCGCAGGCGTGGTTTCGGCCGATCCGCCGGCGGATCAGCCGCCGACCGCGCCGAACGCCGAGCCGTCGGCGCCCGCGGCGCTGAGCGACGAGGACCTGCTGCGGATGTCGCAGGGCGAGACCATCCAGATCTACGACGAGCGCCCCGACAAGCCGTTCGATCGCGACACCGAGATCCGGCTGACCGGCGAGCAGCTCGCGGCGCGCGGCGCGACCGATCTCGCGAGCGCGCTCGCGCTGCTGCCCGATGTCGCGGTGCGCGACGCCGGCCGCGGCGGGTTCAACGTCGACATCCGCGGCCAGCGCAAGGGCG
Source organism: Kofleriaceae bacterium (assembly GCA_035516595.1). GTDB lineage: Bacteria > Myxococcota_A > Polyangia > Haliangiales > Haliangiaceae > JABFXX01. Next base: position 4,361 of record DATJAE010000218.1, read on the forward strand.
AGGTCTCGATCCTGATCGACGGGGTGCTGGTCACCGACCCGTGGTACGGCACGTTCGATGTCTCGACCATCCCGATCACCGACATCGTCCAGATCCGGATGTCGACCACGCCGCTGTCGCCGATCGATGGCCCGGGCGGCCCGGGCGGCGTGATCGAGGTGCTGACCCGCGACGCGATCGGCCCGCAGCTGGTGATCGCGCGGCTCACCGGCGACACCCTGCCGACGTTCGGCGTCACCGGGACGGCGCGGGCGCCGCTGTCGGACCACACCGCGCTGCGGTTCTCGGCGTCCGACGTGATCGGCGGCCGCCAGTTCGACCTGCCGGCCGGCACCAACGCCGTGCTCAACGAGGATCGCCACGCCGCCGACTTCGCGTCGCGGCTCGAGTATCGCGACGGCAACGCGCGGGTCGCGCTCGACGGCTTCGTCGACGACCGCCACTACGTCGCCGAGCCGAGCGACGAGGATCCGGCGCTCGGCTACCTCGAGATCGATCGCGAGACCACCGAGCGGTTCTCGCTCAAGGCCGACGACAAGATCGGCAAGACCCAGGTCCAGGGCGAGGCCTGGTATCAGCACGGCTACACGCTGTCGCGCTACTTCACCGATCCCGAGCTCAACAACGAGAACGCGCTCGAGGACCTGCGCGCGACCCGGGTCGGCGGGATGGCGCTGGTCACCCGCCCGATCGGCAAGGAGGCGCGCTGGGCCGCGTCGTTCAACCTCGATCACGACTCGGCCGATGTCGGCGCGCTCGCCGGGCCGCCGTCGCACGGCGACGTCACGGTCATGGAGGGCGCGGTCGACGGCCAGTACGAGCACAAGACGCTGCGCTTCGATGCATCGGTCGGCGCCGCGATCCCGATCGGCGTCGGGGCCGATCCGTGGCCCGAGGCCAAGCTGGTCGGCAAGTGGCGGCCGCACTACGGCCCGCTCGAGCTCACCGCGACCGCCGCGCGCAAGGGCCGGGTGCCGAGCCTGCGCGAGCGCTTCGATCTGGCGACCGGCAACCCCGCGCTCGGCCCCGAGCAGGCGTACTTCGCCGAGATCCGCGCGGTCGAGCACATCAACGACCGGCTGCACGTCGAGCTCGCGCCGTTCTATCGCCACACCACCGGCACGATCCGCACCTCGACCGATCCGGCCGACGACATGCGCCTCGTCAACCTCGGCAAGCTCGACTACTGGGGCGGCGACCTGCTCGGCCGCGTGCGCGTCCATCCGCTGGTCGAGCTCGGCGGCGCGTACGACTACATCGTCGTGCGCCAGGAAGCGCAGGGCACCACGCCGGCGGTCGACGATCCGCTCGACCGCCTGCCGCACAACCGCTGGGAGGCGTGGGCGCAGGCGACGCCGTACCGCGACGTCTCGGCGCTCGTGCGCGTCACGTACTTCGGCGAGAGCATCAACCAGCTGGTGCACGTCCCCGGCTACACCCTGCTGCTCGCGACCGTCACCTGGCAGATCTCGCCGAAGTACCTGCTCGTGCTGCGCGGCGACGACCTGCTCGATGCGCGGCCGGAGACCCGCGCCGGCTACCACAGCGCGGGCCGCACGATCACCGCGGTGTTCCAGGCGCAGTGGCAATGAAGGCGCTCGCGCTGGCCGCGCTCGCGGCGTGCCACGGCGGCGACGCGCCGGCGCGGGCTGCGCCGCAGACCATCCGCTGCGCCGTGATCGGCGGGATGGTCGAGACCCGGCTGTGGCAGGAGCTGTCGACTCGCTACGAGCAGCTCACCGGGAACAAGGTCGAGCTGGCCGCGACCGGCAACAAGCCGATCGTCGCCGCCGCGTTCCGCAAGGGCGGGATCGATCTCGTCACGTTCCACGCGAGCGACGCGTTCGTCAACCTGGTCGCCGACGGGCTCGCGGTCGATCCGCAGCCGTGGCTGCGCAACGACCTCGTGATCGTGGGGCCGGCCGACGATCCGGCGCACGTGCACGGCGAGCGCGACGCGGTGGTCGCGCTCCGCGAGATCATCGCGGCGAAGGCGCCGGTGTTGATCCACGCCAGCATGGGCGCCGACGGCGTCCTGCACGACCTGCTGGAGGACAACCACCTCGAGCTGCCCGCCGCGCAGACCCTGCTGTTCAACGGCGAGAACCAGCACGAGATCCTCGATTTCCTGCGCGACCCCGCGACCCAGGCGTGGATCGCGACGTTCGGCAAGGGCACGTACGACGACCAGCCGCTGTTCTTTCCGATCACCGTCGCGAACTAGCCTGCTGCTCGGCCCACTGCACCGCGAAGCGCACGAGCTCGGTGCCGGTGCGCAGGTTCATCTTCTCCTTGAGCCGCGCGCGATAGGACTCGACGGTCTTCACGCTGATGTGCAGCTGTTCGGCGATCGCGCGCGTACCGAGCCCGCGGCCCATCAGCTCGAGCACGTGGAGCTCGCGATCGGACAGCGCCTGGACCGGCGAACCCGAGGCCGGCGCGCCGCCCGCGACCACGCGCTGGACCAGCCGCATCGACACCGCCTCGCTCACGAAGATCCCACCGGCCGCGACGATGCGGATCGCGCGGACGATCGCGTCGGTCGCCTCGTGCTTCATGACGTAACCGGTGGCGCCGGCGCGCAGCGCGCGATCGGCGTAGAGCTGCTCGTCGTGCATCGACACCACGAGCACCGCGGCACCGGGCGCGCGCAGCTTGATCTCGCGGATCAGGTCGATGCCATTGGTCGCGCCGAGCGAGACGTCGACGATCACCACGTCGGGCGCGGAGGCGAGCGCTTCGAGTGCCTGGTGCGCGTCCGCGGCCTGGCCGCAGACCTCGAGGTCGGTCGTCGCCGCGAGCAGCTGCGCGAACCCGTACCGGACGATCGCGTGATCGTCGACCAGCAGCACCCGTGTCTTGGTCACGCGTCGGCTCCAGCAAACGGGACGATGCAGGTCACGGTCGTACCTCGTGCCTCG
>DATJAE010000219.1:0-24252 GCA_035516595.1 Kofleriaceae bacterium
TGCCGTTCGCCGAGCTGATCAACGCGACCACCGGCTGGGACGTCAGCGACGCCGATCTCATGACCTGCGGCGAGCGCATCCAGAACCTGCGCGCCGCGTTCAACCGGCGCGAGGGGCTCGGCCCCGCCGACTTCAAGCCGCACCCGCGCATGCTCGGCGAGGGCGACGGCAACCTCGCGGCCGGTCCGCTCAAGGGCATCCGCGTGCCGCTGCCGGTCCTGCGCGACGACTACTACGGCGCGATGCACTGGAGCACGACCACCGGGCACCTGTCGAAGGCGCGCGCCGCCGAGCTCGGGATGGCCGACCTGCTCGCCGGGTACCTCGAGTAGATGGGCATCTTCGACAAGCTGCGCGGCAACACGATCCGGATCCACATCCTGATCCGCGGGCGGATCGGCGACGCGTGGCGCGACGTCGACGAGCACCTCCGGCTGCCCGCCGGCACGACGCTGGGCCGGCTGGTCGAGGTCACCGACGCCGCCCACATCCCGCTGCGCGACGCGCTCGATCACTCGCCGCACCTGGTCGACACCATGATGCTCAACGGCGAGCGCTGTCCGTTCGCCGAGAACGCCGAGCGCGTGCTCGCCGACGGCGACGAGATCTACCTGCTCGCGCCGCTCGCCGGCGGATAGTCATAGCGGCCTGGGCGGCGGGCACAGCTCGCCGAACCCGGGGACGTCGCACGCCTTGCGCTCGCGGCCGATGCCGAGCTTCCACAGGCGGTGATAGCGCTGGACCTCGCCCGCGCGGATGCGCGCGCGCAGCTCGTCGTCGTCGTACGGACCGCGCCGACCACCGACCGGCCCCTCGACGAACCAGCCGCGAACGCCGTGAGGCCTGCGGGGCAGCGGCATCCCCGCCCACCGGCACCATGCCGTGCCGTCGAGCGTGATCACGCCGTGGCCGTCCAGCGCGTCGAGCAGCCGGCAGCGTTCGTCGGACCACCGCGGGCCATCGACGCACAACGCGACGAACGCCGGCGGCAGCGCGACCCGATGTTCGACGACGTAGTGGACGAGTCCCTCCGGCCACAGGTGGACGCCGTCCGTGACGTCGCTGTCGCCCATCTCGCCGTCGTCTCGCTTGCACACCCGGCACCACGAGAAGCCCAGGTATCGCGTGCTGGGATACCCGCGTCGGAGGTACGCGGCGACGCGCTTGGCGGTGCCGCGATCGAGCTCCCCCGAGCTCGGCATCGGCCACCACGGCTCGTCATGCGACCGCCAGAATCCGATCTTGTGGAGCGTGGGGAACGGCGAGGCCTCGAGCAGCTCGCGGAGCGGCGCGCCGGTCCACGTCTCGGGCTCGTCGATCCCGACCAGCCAGCTCGCGAGCTCGCCGCGACGCGCCAGCGCGTCCTGCCATTCCGCGCGCAGCGGGGTCGCGTCCACGAGCGCGGCCACGATCGAGAGCAGATCGTCCTCGTACGCGGCCTGATAGTTGCGCCGCACCCGGTCACATAGCTCGAGCAGCGCGCTGTCCACGTTACTTGAGCAGCCCCACGATCAGCGCGCCGTACGTGCGGATCAGCGTGGCGAGGTCGGCCTCGTCGAAGTGCAGCGTCGCGCCGAAGAAGTAATCGCGGCCGTAGCGCAGGTAGTTGAACTGGGTCGGCACGTCGGTGTTGCCGAGCACGATCGGCAGATAGCCCGGCGAGTCGAGCAGGTCGTCGACGCCGGCCATCAGGAAGATCGAGCGGTAGACCGCGACCTGCGCGGTGAGCTTGAGCCGCGGCGTGTGGGTGAACGAGCCGTACAGGTCACTCTCGAAGCGCAGCCGGCCGTGGTTGAGCAACAGGTCCACGCCGAGCCCGGGCGTCGACTCCTTGAGCCCGGCGCGCAGCTGGAGGTGGCCCCACATCGTCTTGCCGAACTGGAACGTGTAGCGCAGCGAGTCGTGGATGGTCTGCACGCGCACGAGCGACGTGGCGTGCTCGACGTCGTACAGCTGATCGGCCGGTACGCCGCCGATCGGCCCCTTCTCGAGCTCGATCAGGTAGAACTTGTCGTTGCGCGCGCGGATCTCCGCGGTGACGTAGAACCCAGGCGACTTCGAGAACCAGTCCCACTCGGCGCGCAGGCCGAGCCACGACTTGAACTTGTTGAGGCCGGCGACCGCGTCGCTGATCGACTCGGTGACGTCCTCGATATCGTCGGCGAGCTTGGGGCTGTTGACCAGCCGGCCGAACGTGCCCTTCCAGTCCTCGCCGCTGCCCTCGTTGATCGCGACCACGACGTCGGTCATCTGCTGCACGGTGGGATCGATGCGATCCATGCCGTCGCGCGCGCTCTTCAGGCCATCCGCGATGCTGGTGTCGAGATCGCGCATCCGGCTGCGCGCCGAGCTCACACCGCGATCGAGCCGGTCGAGGAACGACACGATCTGCGGCTTGGCGCTCGCGACCGCATCGGCCGCGCGCGTCGTGCCCGACTCGAACCGCGCCATCCCGCGATCGACCGCCTCGATCGGCTGGTCGAGGTTGCCGGCGGCGAGCCAGTGATCGGCGTCGACGATCCGCTCCTTTAGGCCGCCGCTCGCCCACTTGCGGGCGTCGAGCGCGAAGTCGTGGATGCGCTGGAGCCCGTTGTCGACCCGCGGCATCGCGCGCGCGATCGCGCGCAGCACCGTGTCGGTCGACGCGCCCTCCTGGACGTGGACGATCTGCTCGCCGGAGCGCAGCCGGCGCGCGGTCGGCGCGCCCTCCTCGGCCGAGGTCGGGATGATCTCGATGTAGCTGTCGCCGAACGCCGACTCGGCGCGCTTGGTCACCCACGAGTCCACCGGGATGTCGGTGTTGTCGAGCAGCCGCATGTCGACCCGCGCGAAGTCGCCGACCACGGTGAGCCGGTCGACCTCGCCGACCCGCACGCCCGCGATCCGGACCGGCGAGCCGACCGCGAGCCGCGAGGCGTCGTGAAACAGCGCCCACGCGCGGAAGCTCTGGCCGATCTGGGTCGCCGGCATGCGCGAGCGCAGCAGCACGTACGCGGCGCCGAGCACGACGAGGATGACCGCGATCGAGATCGCGCGCGACAGCCAGCGCACGGGGCCATCGTAGCCTACTTGGGTCGACGCAAGTAGTAGTGCACGCCGTGGCTCGGGTGCGAGAGCCGGATCGCGAGCGCCTGCGCCGTGCCGGGCGGCGAGACTTTTGCCGCAAACCGCCGGGTCGCGGGATCGATCGGGAGCTCGTTGCCCTCGACCTTCGCGGTCCACCCCGGCAGCACCGCGCCGCGCACGTCGATCTCCGGCGGGAACGCCACCGCGTTCGGCGGCGACTCGATGTAGACCTGCGGCGCGGTCTGGTCGAAGTCGATCTTCAAGGTCGAGGTCTTGTCCTGGCGCGTGCCGTCGTGGTCGACCCAGAACGTGTAGGTCGCCTCGCGCAGCTTGGTGCCCGGGATCGCGAACACCGGGGTCGCGCTGTCGAACGTCTCGTCGGCGCCGCCGGTCGCGAGGTGGAGCGTGAACGCCGAGCCGGCTCCGGCGTAGTGCACCTCGATGATCGGGATCTGGCTCTGATACGAGATGTGGTAGTTGTGGCCGTCGGCGTCGATCGAGTTCTTGCCCGGCCTGGGCGGCAGCGGGCGGCGGCCGTCGTCGCGCAGCTCGACCACCCGGCCCGACGCCACCGCCGCGCCTTCCTCGCCGCCCACCGTGCAGCGCAGGCGATACGCCCACGCGCCGGGCCCGACCTGGAGGTTCGCGCCGTCCTTGCCGCCCGAGATCTTGGCGGCGCGAAACCGCGCGTCGCGATCCATCTCGATCACGCCGCCGCCCGGGCACTTGCCGTCGAACGCGAGCTGCAGCGCGGTCGTGCCCTTCGGATCGTGGATCGTGAAGCTCTCGCCCGCCGGCACCGACAGATCGAAGTAATTCGGGATCGCCTCGAGCACATGGACCGTGCCGGTCCGGGCCAGCGTCGCGCTCTCGCCGCGCGGCATGTCGAGCACCGGCGCGCCGCCGACGTCGAGCTTGCCATCGCCGCGCAGGATCGTGACCTTGGCCTCGCCGCGCGCGTTGACGTCGAGCTTGGCCTCGGCCGGCCCATCCTTGCTGCCGGCGAGCGCGACCTCGCCGCCGGGCACGCCGACCTTGCCCTGGGTGTCGGCCGGCACGCTCGCCCGCGCGCTGCCGAGCTCGAGCCCCATCATCAGGTCGTCGCCGACCACCGCGCGCGATCCGGCCGCGAGGTCGAGCGTGGTGTCGTGCGCGGTCAGCTTCGCGCTCGTGCCGGCGCCGAGCCGGAGCTTGGCGCCCTTCGCGATCGTCCCCGCGCCGGCGGGCAGCGGCGTCCAGCGCGGCTCGCCCGGCAGCTGGACCTCGGCGCGCCGGCCGGTCACGGCGATCTGCACGGTCGCCTCGGTGTCGACCGCGGCGTCGACCGCGGCGTCGGCGGGCGGAGGCGCGGCGTCGACGCCGGCATCGCGCACGTCGGCGACCACGACGTTGCCGAGCCCGAGCTCGATCTCCTGGCCGGGCGACAGCGTCGTCACCTTGCCGTCGGCCGACGCCACCTGGGCCTGACCGACCAGCAGCCTGAGCGCGCTCTGGCCGTTGCCCTTCGCGGTGATCCGGACCGCGCCGGCGCTATCGAGCGTGACGTTGCCGAGGTCCAGGCCGTAGCTGCCGGCGCCCGACAGCGAGATCTCGCCGACCTCGACCGAGATCTTGGCGGCATCGGCCCCGCCGCCGAAACGCAGCACGGTGTGCGGCTGCATCGCGATCTGCGCGGTGCCGAGCAGCCTCAGCTGCGCCGCGCCGTCGCCGGTGCGCGCGGCCTCGCCGAGGAAGAACTCGGTGCCGAGCGGCGCGCCCCGCCAGTCGGTCGTGCCCGCCGGCTGGCGATCGACCGGGCCATCGGCCTTGGTCAGCTCGGCGAGCGCCTTCGGCTTGCCGTGGCACGCGACGATCGCCGCCGCGATGGCGAGCGCCGCGAGCGCGTCACTTCGACAGGTCGATGTTCTTGATCGCGACATCGTTCGGCGCGAGCGAGATCTCCAGCTCCTGGGTGGCAAAGCCTTTGGCGGTGACCGTGATCTTGTACTGACCGGGCGGCAGCTCGATCGCGAAGCTGCCGTCCCTGTCGGGCTCGAGCTTCTTGTCGCCGGGGTCGAGCGTGATCGTGGCGGCCGGCACCGGCTTGCCGGTCGCGCGCGCGCGCACGATGCCCTTGAGCTTGGCCGGCTGGACCAGCGGCTCGAGCTTGATCGGCGGCACGACGTTGTCGCCCGGCGCGACCTGCGCGATCGACGCCGAGCCCGGCTTCTTGCCATCGACCGTCACCGCGAGCTCGACGCCGGTCTCCTCGAGGCTCGGCCGGCCGTCGATCGACGTCCCGATCGGCACGCCCTTGAACGCGTAGTTGCCCTTGTCGTCGGTGGTGACCGGCGCGACCGACGAGTTCTTCAGCGTGACCGCGACCTTCGCGGCGACCACCGGCTTGCCCGCGTCGTCGACCACGCTGCCGGTGATGTCGGCGGTCAGCGGCACCTTCACCGCCGGGCAGTCCGGCGGCACGTGCTTGTGGCAGTCCTTCTCGGCGATCGGGCTCGCGCGATGCGGGCCGCCGAACCGCGCCTCGAGGCCCAGCCCGGCGGTCACCACCGGCTCGTAGGGGATGATCGGGATCGAGTTGGCCATGATCTGCGCGAGCTCGATGCCCGGGACCTTGGCGACCTCGACGTACGCGGCGAGCGACCACACCGGCGTGACGTGGAAGCCCGCGGTCACGCCGCCGCGCACCAGCAGCGAGCCCTCGCGCAGGGTCGCGTCGCCCGCGTTGGTCGGGCTGCCGACGAACGCCTCGAGCGTACCCTCGACGCCGAGCCACGCCTTGCCGGCGGGAAACGCGAGCAGCGCACCGGCCATCACCTCGTCGTAGTCCGACACCCCGAGCGAGACGCGATCCTGCAGCGACAGCTTGCCGTACTCGCCCGCGCTCTTGATGCTGTTGTCGAGCCGGAACCCGACGTCGAGCGACAGCGTGCCCGGCCCGACCGCGAACCCGCCGAGCAGGCGCGCGTCGACCGAGGTCGCCGAGCCGGTGATCGAGGGCGCCTTCGCGCCGGGGAACCAGATATCGAGCTGCGCGCCGATGCGCGCGGCGCCGACCGCCTTGGCGAGCCGCGCGAACAGGTGCGGATCGCCGACCAGGCCGTCGTCGCCGGACACCGGGATGCCGTAGTGCACGTCGTAACGGCCGTCGAACGACAGCGCGAGCGTCAGTAGATCCGTCGGCGCATACGCGAACGCGATGTCGCCGAGCGCGCGATCGAAGTGCTCGTCGGGTCCGAGCAGGCCCTTGCGGTAGCCGTAGCCCGACAGCATCGACACCTCGATCACGCCCCGGGGCAGGACCTCGGCGCTCGGCGCGTGGATGCCGCCCGGCATCGCGCCGTACACCACGCCCTGCGCCGGCGCCTCGTCGCTCGGACCAGGCTCCGCGCTGGCCGAGACGTCGGCCTGGGCCCACGCGGCGACCGGGGCGAGCACGAGGCAGACCGCGGCCACGAGTCCCCGCATTACCCGAAGTGTAACGGTGCGATGCCGGTCAGATCCAGTCGGGTCGCCGCGAACTCCACTTCGATAAGCTCAATACCTGAGCCAGCGCAGCAGCTCGGCGAAGCCTGGCCGCTTTCCATACATCAGAATACCGACCCGGTAGATCTTCGCAGCTGCACGCGCGATCAGCACCGTCGAGCCCGCGAGGATCGCGAGCGACAGCCCGACCTCGGTCGGCGACGCGCCGCCGAGCAGGAAGCGCAGCGGCATCAGCATCGGCGACCAGAACGGGATCTGCGTCATCGCCGCGGAGGTGCTGCCGCGCGGATCCCCGGTGATCGCGGTCATCGAGACCATGCCGATCACCAGCAGCATGGTGATCGGCATCGCGGCCTGCTGCGAGTCCTGCTCGCTCGACACCGTCGCGCCGAGCGCGGCGAACAGCGTGGAGTAGAACAGGTAGCCGAGCACGAAGAACGCGACGATCACCATGATCTGCGCGAACGACAGCGACGGCAGCATGCTGCCGGTGTTGCCGGCGCCGAGCCATCCCAGGATCTCGCTGCGGAACGCGAGCGCGACCCCGCCGACGATGAACCACAGCGAGATCTGCGCGAGCCCGGCGCCGCCGACCCCGAGGATCTTGCCGACCATCATCGCGCGCGGCTTGGTCGCCGCGACCAGGAGCTCGACCACGCGGCTCGACTTCTCGGTGACCACGCTGCGCATGACGTTGATCCCGTACAGCGTGATCACCATGTAGAGGATGAACGCGATGATGTAGCCGAGCAGGAACGTGCCCTCGCCGGACTGGCCCTGGGTCTCGCCGTTGGACAGCAGCTTGTCGATGGTCGGCGGCGAGAGCTTGTCGAGCGGCACGCCGCGCGCCTGGAGCACCGCCGCGGTGATGCTGCGCTGCAAGGTGATCGCGACGGCCTGGTTGGTCGCGTTGTCGCCGCTGTAGATGATGTGGCCGGCGCCGAGCCCGTCCGCCGGGATGCGGATGAAGCCGTTGAGCTGCTTGCTGCGCAGCTGCGCGCGCATCGCCTCGTCGGTCGTGTCCCGCGGCTCGACCGTGACCTTCCAGTGCTGGTCGTCGGCGGCGAGCGCCGCGGCGAGCGCGTCGGCGACCTTGCCGGTCTGATCGATGATCGCCACCTTGGCGCCCGCGCTGCCGCGCCCGACCAGCAGCGCCGGCACGACGATCAGGCCGACCATCAGCACCGGGCCGAGCACGGTGATCGCGACGAACCACTTGGTCCGCACGCGCTCGAGCAGCTCGCGCTTGGCGATCACCAGCGCCTCACGCACGGACGTCCTCCTGGCGCTGCGCGACCGCGGCATCGGCGCCGACCCGCGCGACGAAGATCTGATGAAGCGTCGGCACCACGACCTCGAACTTGCGCAGCGATGCCTCGGCCGCGACCAGCGCGGCGAGCAGCCGCTGCGGCGCGACGCCGTCGGCCAGTCGGACCTCGCAGTCGGCGACCTCGCCGGCGCGCGGCGCGCGGCGATCGGCGACCAGCCCGCGATCGGCGAGCGCGGGCTCGGCGCGCTCGCGCGACGCGTCGTCGGCAAAGCCCAGCGCGATCACGCCCTCGCCGGCCGACGCGCGCTTGATGTCGCGCAGGTTGCCGTCGAGCACCTTCTTGCCGCGCGCGATGATGCAGACCTGATCGCACACCTTCTCGGCCTGCTCCATCTGATGGGTCGAGAACAGCACGGTGCGGCCGGCGGCGCGGATCTCGTCGACCACCTGCGCGAGCACGTCGGCGTTGATCGGATCGAGCCCGCTCCACGGCTCGTCGAGGATCACCAGCTCGGGCTCGTGGATCAGCGCGGTCGCGAACTGCACCTTCTGCTGCATGCCCTTGGACAGGTCCTGGACTCGGTTCTTCGCCCACTGCGCGAGGCCGAGCCGGTCGAGCCACCGACCCGCCCGCGCGCGCGCCTCGCCGCCGGTGAGCCCGCGCAGCTCGCCCATGAACGCGATCATGTCGAGCACGCGCATCTTGGGGTAGAGGCCGCGCTCCTCGGGCAGGTAGCCGATGTGAGGTGCGGCGGCGCCGCCCGGCTCGAGCCCGTCGAGGATCGCGATCTCGCCGGCGTCGGGCGCGATGATGTCGTTGATCATGCGCAGCGTGGTGGACTTGCCGGCGCCGTTGGGGCCGAGGATCCCGTAGATGACCCCGCGCGGCACCTCGAACGAGATGCGATCGACCGCGACGTGGTTGCCGAACCGCTTGACGATCTCGTGAACGGCGAGCGCCGGCGCCGTCATGCCGCGTCTCCGAGGATCGAGCGCTCGAGCACGGCCATGCGGATCGCGACGCCCCAGCTGACCTGCTGGAGGATCACCGCGCGCGGGCCATCGGCGACCTGGGGCGACACCTCGACGCCGCGGTTGATCGGCCCGGGGTGCATCACGATCGCGTCGGGCCTGGCGTACGCGAGCGTGCGTTCCGACAGCCCGAACGTGCGCGACAGCTCGCGCGTGTTGGGGAAGCGCGGCGCCTCGCCGTCGAACCGTTCGTGCTGGACGCGCAGCATCATCACGACGTCCGCGCCGTCGAGCCCGTCCTCGAGCCGCGCGCACACCCGCACGCGCTCGCGGGTGAGCTCGCCGCCGATCAGCTCGATGCCGCGCGGCACGAGCGTCCACGGCGCGACCAGCCGGACCCGCGCGCCGAGCTTGGTCAGGCACAACACGTTCGAGCGCGCGACCCGCGAGTGCGAGATGTCGCCGACGATCGCGACCTCGAGGCCGTCGACCCGCCCGCGATGGCGGCGGATCGTCGCCGCGTCGAGCAGCGCCTGGGTCGGATGCTCGTGCTGGCCGTCGCCGGCGTTGACCACCGCGCAGCGCGCCGTCTGCGCGAGCAGCGCCGCGGCGCCGCCGAACGAGTGGCGCACCACGATCGCGTCGGGATGCATCGCCTGGAGGTTGCGCCCGGTGTCGAGCAGGGTCTCGCCCTTGGTGGTCGACGACGACGACGCGGCGATGTTGATCGCCTCGGCCGACAGCCGCTTGGCGGCGAGCTCGAACGACGTGCGCGTGCGCGTCGAGCTCTCGTAGAACAGGTTGATCACGGTGCGGCCGCGCAGGCTGGTCAGCTTCTTGATCGGCTCGTCGGCGAGCGACCAGTAGCGATCGCCGTGATCGAGGATGCGGACGATCTCCGCGGCGTCGAGGTCGGCGATGCTGACCAGATGGCGCGGCACGCCCGTCGTATAGCAGAGTTCTGCTATCGTGGCGCGGTGTCCGGAGAGCGCCGGATCGGAGACGTCATCGGGGATCGCTTCCGGGTCGACGAGCTGATCGGTCGGGGCGCGGCCGCCGAGGTGTTCCGCGCGCTCGACCTCGCGACCCAGTCGTTCGTCGCGCTCAAGATCTTGCGCCACACCCACGTCGCCGACGCCACCTCGCTCGCGCGGTTCGCGCGCGAGGGCGAGGTCCAGGCCCGGCTGCGCCATCGCAACGTCGCCGCGCTGCTCGCGACCGGTGTGACCGCGCGCCAGGAGCCCTACCTCGCGGTCGAGCTGCTCCGCGGCAAGACGCTGCGCGGCGTGATCAAGAGCGAGCGCCGGGTCGAGCCGCGGCGCGCCGCGAGCTACGCGTGGCAGGCGCTGTCGGGACTGGCGGCGGTGCACGAGGCCGGCGTGCTCCACCGCGATCTCAAGCCCGCCAACATCATGCTCGAGGCGTCGCCCGGCCCGGTCGATCGGGTCGTGCTGATCGACTTCGGCTTCGCGACGTTCGAGGGCAGCGCCAAGCTCACGCTCCAGGGCACCGTGGTGGGCAGCCTGGCGTACATCGCGCCCGAGCGGCTGCGCGGCGACGCCGCCGACAGCCGCGCCGACCTCTACGCGATGGGCGTGATCCTGTTCGAGATGCTCGCCGGCGAACCGCCGTTTTCCGGCGCCGACGACCTCGAGCTGATCGACCTGCAGATCAACGCCGAGCCGCCGCACCTGCGCGAGCTCGACCCGTCGCTGCCACGCGAGCTCGACGACGTGATCGCGCGCGCGCTCGCCAAGCAGCCGGGCGATCGCCACGCCGACGCCGCCGCGATGGCCGACGCGCTCGAGCAGGCCGCGCAGCTGCTCGCGTGAGCCGCGGCGGGCCCGACGACCGGCGGCCGGCCATGGTTGCGAGGCACGGCGCTCGCTGGTCAGTTACACGCCCCGGTCGCGCAGTCGCACGCGGCGGGCTGGCCGTCGACCAGGCACTCCTGCTTGATCGTGTCGTCGAACATGAAGTCGTTGGCGAAGCGCAGCGGCGCCGGCAGGTAGTTGATGTGCTCGTGGACGCCGTTGTCGGTCGCGGGCGGCACGTTGGTGTCGGGCGGCAGCGGCGTCGGGTGATCGTCGAGCACGACGATGCCGTCGCTCAGCGGGCCGTCGACCGGCGTGAGGCCCCACGGCGACTTCACCGACGGCGCGAGCATCGTGATCCCCATCGTGCGCGCCACCATCTCGGTCGCGATGTTGGTGACCAGGCAGTCGCCGATCGCGTACCACATCAGGACGTTCTTCGCGGTGTTGCCGGGCAGCGGGTCCTGGATGACGTGCGCCGCGGTCGTGATCGGATCGTAGGGCTCCATGCCCATGCCGAAGAACGCGAGGTTGAGCTGGTAGTAGTCGGGATCGGGGTACGCGCCCATGGTCGCGCCCATCAACAGGCTCCACGCGTTCGAGCGCTCGAACAGCAGCGACCAGTTACCGCCCGGCACGGCGAGGATCGCACGCGTGAGGTTCGGATCGTAGGCCATGAACGTGTTGCCCATGATCCCGCCGAGCGAGCCGCCGATGTAGAACGTGTTGGCCGGATCGATGATCGAGGTGCCGTTGACGTTGAACGGCGGCGACTTGCCCATCGGGCCGCGCGCGATGGTCTCGAGCGCCATGAAGTCGATGATCGATTGCGCGAGCTTCTCGCTGATCTCCGGCGCGCGGTTGAGGTCGTTGACCGCGAGCGGCGCGAGCGCGATCTGGCGGTCGGTCAGGCCGATGAAGTCGCCGGCCAAAATGATCATGCAGTACTGCTGCGCGAGGTTCTGCAGGAACTGGTTGTCGATGTAGCTCGCGCCCGAGCCGAACAGGCCATGGCCGAAGATCACGGTCGGCCGCGGCAGCGGCATCGTGGTCACGCAGTCCGGGATCACCGCGGCGAGGTTGGCGTCGCGCAAGCCCGACATCACCGGCACGCCGCTGGCGTCGCGCGCGAGCACCGAGTCATCGTTCTCGCCGTCGGTGAGAAAGTTCGGCGACTTGAACGTGCCGAGGTAGCTCGCGTAGCCGGTGGCGGCGGCCTGCTGGGTCGCGGTGAACGTCAGGTTCGAGCCGTTGACCCCCATCGCCGGGATCGCCGCCTTCACCATCGCCGTGAGATCGCCGGTCAGGAACTGATCGGAGGCCGTCCGGTAGTCCCACGCGAGCACGAGCTCGGACCGGTCGACGCCGGCGGTCTCGAGCGCGCTGATCGCGTCCTGGATCCCGGCCTTCATCTTGGCGAACCGCGGGTGCGAGAACCCCTTGTTGTCGCGCGCCGCGACGAACGCGGCCGGCGGCTCGAGCGGGCTGCCGTCGGCGCCGGTCAGCGTGTTCAGCAGCCCGACCGCGTAGTGCGCGCCGGTGTGCAGGCGCGCGAGCGGGCGGATGATCAGGTTGGCGTGCGGGGCCGGGATGTTCTGATCGATCTCGGCGAAGAACGGCGCGCGCTCGCCGGTGTCGATGTCGACCAGCACGATCGGCGAGTCGGCCGCGAGCGACTGCGACGGATCCTTGAACGACGGCAGGTTCGCGCCCGACACGCCCGCCGGGAACTCGACGAGCAGCGGGCCGACCGGCGAGAACCCGTCCCACCGGCCGATCAGCGACGGATCGATCGCGACCGCGTCGATGTTCTGCGGCATCGCGTCTTCCGGAATCGAGATCCGGTAGCCGGTCGCGGTCGTCCCGTCCTCGACCAGGTAGGTCGACGACGGCCATGGCAACAGGCAGCCCTGACCGCCCAGCGGATTGCAGTCGTCGGGGATGCCGGAGGAGTTGTCACCGCCGCCGCAGGCGCACAGCAGCAACGCGACGAGGACGAACCGGGGAGACCGCACGGACAGACCGTATCATCGGGAACCGGCGTCACGGGTGGCGAACATCACGCGCATCGGGGATCCTCGACCGGTGGTCGCCGCGTGGCTGGACCGGTTCCTCTATCGCCACCCGTTCGAGGGCGCGAGCGCGCGGCGATATGCCACGGCGGAGCGCCCCGCGTTCGGCGGGCTCGACGACCGGCTGCTCGACGGGCTCGCCGGCGCGCTCGCCGGTGCGCGCCGCCTGCTCGATCTCGGCGCCGGGCCGCAGACCCTGGCCGCGCGGGCCGCGGCGCGCTTCCCCGCGCTCGCCGTGATCGCGCTCGATCCCAGCCGCGACTTCGCGCGCGCGCGCGCGGGCGTGGCGGCGGTGCGCGCCGCCGGCGAGGCGCTGCCGCTCGGCGACGCCGCGATCGACGTCGCGATCTGCGTGTCGTCGATCCGCCACGTGCGCGATCGCGCTGCGACGCTCCGCGAGCTGCGCCGCGTGGTGCGCGGGACGCTGGTGATCGTGGAGCTCGATCCCGAGGCGGAGCCGGCGCGGATCGCCGCGCACGCGTCGCGGCTCGGCTCGCCGCTGCTCCGCCGCGCGTTCGGCCCGCTGGTCGTGCGCACCGCGCCGCCCGCCGCTGCGATCACCGCGCTCGCGCGCCGCGCCGGCTGGCAGCTCGCCGGGCGCCGCGACGATCCCGAGCAGCCGGTCTACGTGCTGGAGCTACGGTGAGGAGCTGGGCGAGACGCGCCGTCGCGCTGCACGGCGAGCTGGTGTCGCTCGCCGACGTCGACCTCCGCGATCCGCGGTGGTGGCTGGTCGCCGGCGGGGCCGCGCTCGGCTGGGAGCGCCGCGCGCTCTACGTGCGCTCCGATGCCGAGCCGTCGTCCGACACGTTCATCGGCCACGCCGCGCCGCCGCCGCGCGATCCGATCGCGGACGCCATCGCGCGCGCCCGCGCCGCCCGCCGCGCGCTGATCGAGCTCGACGGCGTGTTGCCCGATCAGCCGCTCGCGACCACGGTCCGGCGTACCGCGGCCGGTGCGATCCTCGTGCCGAGCGCGCTCGATGCCGCGGCGTTCGCGATCGGCGATCGCGTGTGGGTCGCGCCGCTCGACGACCCCGACGCGCTGGCCGGCGAGCTCGCCGCGCTCGCCGCCGGCGCCGAGCCGCGGCCGCGCCCCGCGAGCGCGCCGTTCGTCACGGTGACGCTCGGCGACGAGCCGATCGAGACCGCGCGCCACGGCCACCGCCGCGCGTGGTCGCGCGAGCGCGGGCCGTGGCTCGGGCTGTCGCGCGCCGGCGGGCTCGCGATCGTGTCGACCTGCCATCTCGCGCTCGACGGCCACGGCCACGCGCTGCTCACCGCGCGGATCGCCGAGCTGACCGCCGCGAGCCCCGCGACGATCGGCGTGCAGGTCCCGCTGCCCGCGCCGGTCACCGCCTCGCCGATGCCGGTCGCGTGGCGCGCGCTCGCCGGCCCCGCACCGCGGGTGCTGCCCCTGGCCTACGCGCTCGGCCGCCTGCTCCACCGCGCGGCCGACCGGCCCGAGGCGCGCTGCTCGCCGACGTTCCAGATCCCGATCGCGCCCGGCGCGTTCGACGATCCCCTGCGCCGGCTGCGCCGCACCGTGCCGGCGCTCGCGAGCGTCCGGTTCGAGGCCGGCGCGCCCGAGCCCTTCGAGCTGTTCGCCGCCCGCGCCCGCGAGGCGCTCGTGCGCGAGGCCGACGGCACCGGCCTGGTGTCGAGCCTGCTCGCCGTGGCGAGCGCGGCCCCCGCGCCGCTGGCGTGGAAGCGGCGCGCGGTCGCCGCCGATCGCCCGCGCTGGCTCGAGCGGATCGCCGAGGTGCTCGGCGGCCGCGCCTGCGTCTCGCGCATCCGGCTCGATCGGGCGGTCCCGGCGCTGTGCGCGGTGTCGTCGCCGGCCCAGCACGCCGGCTGGGTGGTGACCGCGATCGACGATGGCGCACGCGCCGGGCTGACGCTGTGCGGCGCCGGCGCGACCGAGGCCCGGCTCGACGAGCTGTGTAGCCTTCTGCCCGATCTCTGAGGTCATCCGGTTTGTTGCACACGGACGGGCGCAGCGGCGGTACCGTCCGCGCATGATGAGGATCCCGCGGGCCGCCGGGCTCGTGCTCGCGCTTGCTGCATGCGGCCCCGGCAGCCGCAGCGGCGACGATCAGTCACCGACCACGCACCTCGAGATCGATCCGCCCGACGCGTCGGTCACCGTGATGGACGGCGTCGCGGTCGTGCAGGCGTACACCGCGACGCTGGTCGACGCGCACGGCCACCGCACCGACGTGACCCAGACCGCGACGTTCTCGCTCGCCGATCTCGACTTCGGCGCGTGGAGCGGACCGTCGCTCACCGTCACCGGCGCCGCCGCCGGGCCGACGATGGTGATGGCGAGCGACGGCCAGGTCACCGGCTCGACCGGCCTCACGGTCTACGTGCAAGGCGAGCGCGACGACGGCACCGTGCCGCCCGACGCCGGCGCGCTGTTCGCCGGCGCGACGGAGACCGTCGGGCACGCGCCGAACATCGTCTATCCCGCGGCCGGCATCACCGTGCCGCCCAACCTCGGCGAGTTCGACGTGCACTGGACCGACAGCGCCGGCAACGACCTGTTCCAGATCGAGCTCAAGAACCAGTACGTCGACCTCACGATCTACAAGCAGACCGCCGCACCGGCGTACACGACCTACACGCCGGCCGAGTGGTTCGCGCTCGCGAGCCCGGCCGAGCCGCTGTCGTTGACCGTGGCCGGGCTCGCCACCGCGGACCCCGCGATCAAGGGCACGACCGCGCCGCAGGACGTCGAGACCACGAACGAGCAGGTCGCGGGCGGTTGCTACTACTGGACGACCGAGCCGACCCAGGGCGTGTACCGCTACGACATGAGCACGCCGAGCATCCCGCCGTCGCCGTACTTCACGGCCTCCCAGCAGCCGACGTCGTGCATCGGCTGCCACGGCCTGTCGCACGACGGCACGAAGATGGCGCTCACGCTCGATCAGGGCAACGGCCGCGGCACGATCTACGACGTCGGCAGCCAGACCGTGCTGGTGCCGTTCGCCACCAACCCGCAGTACTGGAACTTCGCGACGTTCAACGCCGACGCGACCAAGGTGGTCACGGTGTTCCAGGGCCAGATGTCGCTGCGCGCGACGATGGGCGGCGCGATCCTCGCGAGCATCCCGTCGGACCCGGGCTACCTGGCCACCCACCCCGAGCTCTCGCCCGACGGCACGATGCTCGCGAACGTCGAGACCACGAGCGACTACTACGACTTCCAGGTCAGCGACGGCACGATCGTCACGCGCAGCTACGACGACGCGACCGGCACGTTCGGTCCGATCAAGCAGCTCGTGGCCAACGCGGCCGGCGCGTCGAACTACTATCCGTCGTGGTCGCCCGACGGCCAGTGGATCCTGTTCACGCGCACCAGCGGCAACTCCTACAACGACGCCTCCGCGCAGGTGTGGGTGGTCAAGGCCGACGGCTCGATGCCGCCGATCCAGCTGGTGAACGCCGACCTCGGGCCGAACCTGACCGACTCGTGGGCGCGCTGGACACCGTTCATGCAGACGTTCGGCGCACAGGACGAGACGCTCTATTACTTCACGTTCTCGACCACGCGGCCGTTCGGCGTGCGCGCGACCGGCGGGACGCAGATCTGGATGGCCCCGTTCTTCCCCGATCGCGCCGCGGCCGGGATGGATCCGTCGGGCCCGGCGTTCCACATGCCGTTCCAGCTGCTGACCAGCTCGAACCACATCGCGCAGTGGACCGATGCGGTCGTGATCGGCCGCAACACCGACGGCTCGCCGCGCACCCAGGCGCAGGCGGTGCGCGAGGCTAGCGCTCGTTGATCGAGTCGAGCACGAGCGGCGCGGGCAGCGAGCCGGTGTGCAGCACCTGGACGAGGGTCCGGGCATCGCGCTCCATCGCGTCGGGCGGCCCGTTGCCCATCGCGATCGACGCGCGGCCGCCGCGGATCGGGCCGGTGATGACCGCCGCGCTCTGGATCGTGCCATCGAGCTCGATCGCGAGCTTCTTGCCGACGATCCGCGTGGTCAGCTCGCCGAGCTCCTGCCCGCCGGCGGGGTTGAAGTCGAGCAGCACGACCGGGCGGTCGCCGTTCGCGTCGTAGGACACGACGGCGTTGCTGATCGCGTTGCCGGTGAGCGCGGGCGGCGCCTCCACGTAGTAGCTGCGCCAGCCCCGGTCGATCGGACCGAACGCGACCCGGCGGTCGGGCGGAACCGGCTCGCTCGCCGCGAGCTCGCGCACGGCCTGCTCGAGGCTGTTGCGATCGCGCCCGTGCAGGTAGCCATCGCGGTGCTCGGTGCCCGCCGCGTCTTGCCACTGGTCGACCTCGCAGCGCACGGCCTGGTCGCTGCCGGCCGTCGCGGCGGCGCGATCGCACAGCCGATGCATGAACGGCGCGCCGTCGTCGACCACGTCGAACGCGAGCTCGACTCGGCGCGGCACGAGGTCCTCCGCGGTCTCCATTTGGTCGGCCGATTGCGCGGCCACGTCGATCACGATCTTGCCGTCGCGCGTCGCGACCTCCGGTTCGTCGAAGCCGGCCGACTCGAAGCGCGCGCGCACGATGCTGGCCGCGCTCGTCAGCGCGGCGGCCTTGACCGAGGCCGCGTATGGCGGGGCGAGCGCGACGCACGCCGCGTCGGCGTCGTGGCACGGCACCGCGATCAGCTGGTCGGCGTAGTCGTGCGCGAGGTGCTGCGCGAGCCTCTGCGTGCCCGCCGCGTCGAGCCCGCGCACCACGAGCTGCGCGCTCGGCGAGGTCGCGACGGTCGCCGCGAGCTGGTCGGCGGCGAGCGCGGCCTGGAGGCTGCGCCGCAGCTCGACCAGCCGGTCATCGACCGCCTGGTCGAGATCGAGCGAATACACCAGCTCGATGTGACGGCCGCCGCCCTTCTTCTTGCAGCCGAACAGCGCGGCGGCCGCCAGCGCGATCGCGAGCGCGCGGGTCACAGCGTCTTTCTCGCCGCGAGCATCTCGATCAGATCCATCTTGGTGAGCAGCCCGAGCACGGTGCGGTTCTCGTCGACCACGATCGCGACCTCGCCGCGCTCGAAGATCCGCGGGAGCTCGCCCGACGACGCGTGGGTGCTGACGGTCGACACCCGGCGCTCCATCACCTCGGCGACGAGCGTGTCCTTGGTCGCGCGGCCGGTCATCAGCTGGTGCAACAGGTCGCTCTCGGTGAGGATGCCGGCGAGCTTGCCGTGATCGAGCACCGGCATCTGCGAGATCCCGTGCTGCTTGAACAGATCGGTCGCGCGGTGCACGCGATCGTTGAGATCGAGCGCGATCACCTCGCGCCGGCCGAGCACGCGCATCACGTCGCCGACCGTGCCGACCTCCCAGTCGGCCTTGAAGAAGCCCTGCTGGCGCATCCACTTGTCGTCGGCGAACTTGGTCAGGTAGTTGCGGATCGAATCGGGCAGGATCACGACCACGCGCTTGCCCGGCCCCAGATCGCGGCAGACCTGCATCGCCGCCCACACCGCCGCGCCGGAGCTGCCGCCGATCAGCAGGCCCTCCTGCCGGATCAGCTGGCGCGCGACCAGGAACGAGTCGCGGTCGTTCGACTTGATCCAGCGGTCGACCAGCCGGCGATCGAGCACGTCGGGGATGAAGTCGTAGCCGATGCCCTCGACCTTGTAGGTCTTGATCTCGCCCGGCCCCGCGAGGATCGAGCCCTCCGGATCGACGCCGACGATCTTGCAGCCGGGGACCTCGCGCTTGATCGCCCTGGCGACGCCCGTGATCGTGCCGCCGGTGCCCGCGGTCATCACCACCGCGTCGAGCTTGCCGCCGCACTGATCGATGATCTCGCGGCCGGTGCCCTCCTCGTGCGCGTTCGGGTTCGACGGGTTGGAGTACTGGTCGAGGATGTGGGCGTTGGGGATGATCTCGCGCAGCCGGCGGGCGACGCCGATGTGGCTTTCCGGCGAGTCCCACGCTGCCTCGGTCGGTGTGCGGATGATCTCGGCGCCGAGCGCCTCGAGCACCACCTGTTTCTCCTGGGACATCTTCTCCGGCATGGTGATGATCACGCGGTAGCCGCGCACCGCGGCGGCCATCGCGAGCCCGATGCCGGTGTTGCCCGAGGTCGGTTCGATCAGGGTGTCGCCCGGCTTGATCCGCCCCGCCTTCTCGGCGTCGAGCAGCATCCGCACGCCGATGCGGTCCTTCACCGAGCCGCCCGGGTTCATGAACTCGCACTTGCCGAGCAGCTCGCACGGCAGATCGTGGCCGATTCGCGAGAGCCGGATCATCGGCGTGCCGCCGGTGGTGTCGAGGATCGAGTCGAGGATTTCGCCGCGTGCCGTCATCGCGGCGCATCCTACCACTGCGCAACGTTCGTACAGACGCACCGTCGAGGATGTGAGTGGAATCTGCTTGCGTGCGACGACGCGCGCTCCGTATCGTCCGCCGCACATGGGGAAGCTGGCGATCATCGCACTCGCGCTCGCGGCCTGCGGTCCGAGCTCGCACGGCAACGGCACGGTCGACGGTCACGGCAGCGGCAACGGCGACGGCAGCGGCTCGCAGCAGCAGGGCTGCGAGGGGCTCGCCAACTGCTACTCGGTCTACGCGCACTCCGACGACACGCTGTACGTCGTCGACCTGATGGCGAAGACCTTGACCACGGTCGGCAAGTTCAACGCGCCGAAGAACGACACGATCACCGATCTCGCGGTCGCGCCCGACAACACGATCTACGTGATCAGCGAGACCGCGCTCTATACCGCGAGCGCGACCGACGGCCACGTCACGCAGGTCGGCACGCTCGCCGCGTGCGGCACCAAGGGCGTCGCGCTGACCACGCTGCCGAACGGCCAGATCTGGGAAGGCGACTTCAGCGGAGCGCTGTGCCAGATCGACATCACGACCACGCCGCCGACCGTCAAGCCGCCGATCACGATGGGCAGCGGCATGGCGCTGTCGGGCGACCTCGTCGCGATCGGCGACGGCACGGTCTACGGCACCGCCTACAAGCTGTCGGACGGCAGCGGGATGGGGACCCAGGCCTCCAACGTGCTGGTCAAGATCGACATGTCGACCGGCGCGGTCACCCAGGTCGGCGCGACCGGCTTTCCCAAGCTGTTCGGCGTGTCGTTCGCCCAGGACGCCGTGATCGGCTTCACACACGACCAGACCGGCCACGTCGTATCGATCGATCCGACCACCGGCGCGGCCTCGATCTTCGCGACGTTCATGGATCCGAGCTCCAACCAGCCGATCTCGTTCGCCGGCGCCGGTGTCAACTCGCTCGTCGTGATCGAGTAAGCTCGAGCGATGCGCCGTGCGATCACGCTCGTGCTGGTCGCCGCGGCATGTCGGGGTGGCAGCAAGGCGCCGAGCGACGGCGCGACCGCCGGCGGCGAGCTGGTCGTGGCGATGCAGCCCGACGCGAGCGCGACCCTGCCGGTCGACTTCCGGTTCGCGGTGGTCGGCGACACCCGGCCGCCGAACATGGACGACGTCAACGGCTATCCGACCGGCGTGATCACGGCGATCTGGGGCGACGTCCAGGCCGTGCACCCCGACTTCGCGATCTCGACCGGCGACTACATGTTCGCGACGTCGAGCACGCCGCCGACGAGCTCGACCGTCGACAAGCAGCTCGACCTCTACCTCGGCGCGCGCGCGCAGTACACCAACGCGGTGTTCGCCGCGATGGGCAACCACGAGTGCACCGGCGCGACCGCGTCGAACTGCGGCCCGGGCAGCGCCGACGGCGTGACGTTCAACATGGCCGAGTACCAGAAGCGCATGCTCGCGCCGCTCGGCATCACGCTGCCGTACTTCACGATCCCGTTCGCGGCCAGCGACGGCAGCTGGACCGCGAAGCTGGTGTTCGTCGCGGCCAATGCGTGGAACCCCACGCAGTCGGCCTGGCTCGACGGCGCGCTCGCCCAGCCGACCACCTACACGTTCGTGATCCGGCACGAGAGCGACGACACCACCGAGACGCCGGGCGTGGCGCCGTCCGAGACCCTCATCGCGAAGTATCCGTTCACCCTGAAGATCGTCGGACACACACACACCTACGAGCACGACGCGGCCAACCACGAGATCATCGTCGGCAACGGCGGCGCGCCGCTGACCTCCGGCACCAACTACGGCTACGTCATCGTCGAGCGGCTCGACAGCGCCGTGATCCAGGTGACGGCCTACGACTACCAGACCAACGCGGTCCACCAGCAGTTCCGGATCAACGCCGACGGCACCGCGGCGCCCTGATCGCGTATGATGGTCGTGTGCGCCGGGTGGCCTCCACGACGGTCGTCGCCTGCATCGCGATCGGCGCCGGCTGCTTCTTCAAGCCAGCGCCGCCGCCGGGCGCGATCGGCGATGACGGCTCGACGCGGGATGGCGCGATCCCCGAGGATGCCAAGGTGGCGGACGGCGACAACGCGATCGACTGCGAGGCGCCGGTCACGATCGACCCGTTCCTCGGCGGGATGTGCGGCGTCGGGACGTTCGGCGGCGCCGGCTATGCGAACGCGTCCAACGGCACGCTGAGCGTACAGTCGGCGGGGGGCAAGGCGTGGTGCTTCTGGAGCCACGCGCTCGGCGGTGGCGTCGAAGTCGTGGTCACGCCGATGGACATCTTCGGCTTCTCGGGCCTCGAGATCGAGACCGCCAACCACACGGTCGCGGTGCTGAGCGCAGGCAGCGGCACACAGGTGTACTTCCAGCCCACGCTCGACGGCCACGCGGTCGGTGTCACCACGCCGTTCTTCGAGCTGGGCCTGAAGGTCTGGCTGCACTTCGGCGTGGACGGCACGAAGCTGAAGGTCGGCTACAACACCGACGGCAGCACGTCGTGGAACCCGCTCGCCGCGGCCGATGTCGGCGGCGACGATCTGGCCGGCGCGGTCGAGCTGCACCTGCGCGCCGACCAGTCGACGGCGCGCAGCCAGTTCAACCAGTTCCAGGCATGCGTGCCGTGATCCGCCGGGTGGCCGCGATCGCGGTGGTCGGCGCGGCTGCGGTCGCGGCCGGCTGCTTCATCAAGCCCGCGCCGCCGGGCACGACCGGCGACGGCGGCACGCGGGGCGACAGCGGGCCTGGCATCGACGCGCCGAGCACGATCGATGGCCTGGCGTGCACCGAGCACGCGGTCAGCGATCTCAGCACGGGCTCGTGCGGCACCGGCGGTGTGATCGGCGGGATGGCTGGCAGCGCCACCGCCAGCGACGGCATCCTCACCATCACGCCGATCAAGTCGCCGCCGTACCCGACGCAGTGCACCTACATGCCCGATGTCGAGCACGACTTGATCGTCGAGGTGGACCAGTTCTTCGGCGGCTCGCCGTCGCTCGCGCTGTACGTCGGCGGCCACTTCATCCAGGTGACGCTGCAGAAGGGCGAGACCACGGAGTACTCGGTCGTGGTGACCAGCGACACGGGCGGCAGCGGGAGCTCGGACCCGTTCGACGGCACCGGCGGCAACGTGTGGCTGAACCTGCGGATCGCCGGTTCGGTCGTGTCCGCGGGCTCCGGCTCGGACGCGGCCGCGATCGAGATCGCGAGCGCGGACATGACGCCGAACGACCCGTCGGGCGCGCACACGGTCCAGCTCGTCGCGGTCGGCTCGGCGGCGACGTTCACGAGCTTCCTCGACTGTGCGCCGTGATCCGCGCGCCGATCGCCCCGCCGGGCGCCGCCGGCGGGGCCCGCGCCGTGACGGGATTGGCGTCCCCGACGGGGCGATGGTAATCACGGTCGATGGCCTCTGCCGACGAGCTACGCGACCTGCTGGAGCGGCGGATCGTCGTGCTCGACGGCGCGATGGGCACGATGGTCCAGGCGCTCGGCCTGGACGAAGCGGCGTATCGCGGCCAGGCGCTACGCGACCATCCCCACGCGGTCAAGGGCTGCCTCGACCTGCTGGCGTGGACCCGGCCCGAGGCGATCGAGGGCATCCACGCCGCGTTCCTGCGCGCCGGCGCCGACGTCATCGAGACCGACACGTTCACCGCCACGCCGATCGCGCTCGCCGACTTCGGGCTCGAGGCCCACGTCCGCGACATCAACGTGGCGGCGGCGCGGGTCGCCAGGCGCGCCGCCGATCGGGCCGAGCGCGAGGATCGCCGGCCGCGCTGGGTCGCGGGCTCGATCGGCCCGACCACGCGCTCGGCCTCGCTGTCGCCCGACGTCAACGATCCGGGCGCGCGCTCGGTGACGTTCCGCGAGCTCGCCGACGGCTACGCCGCGCAGGCCGAGGCGCTGCTCGAGGGCGGCGTCGATCTGCTGATCACCGAGACCCACATCGACACGCTCAACTGCAAGGCCTCGCTGTTCGCGATCGCCGAGCTGTTCGAGCGCGGCGCGCGGCGCGTGCCGGTGATCGCGTCGGTCACGATCCCGGATCGCTCGGGCCGCACGCTGTCGGGCCAGACGGTCGAGGCATTCTACAACTCGATCGCGCATAGCCCGCTGCTCGCAGTCAGCATCAACTGCGCGCTCGGCGCCGACGACATGCGGCCGCACGTCGCCGAGCTCGCGCGGATCGCCGGTACGCGCGTCGCGTGTTACCCGAACGCCGGCCTGCCCAACGAGTTCGGCGGCTACGACGACACGCCGGCCCACATGGCCGGCGTGCTCGGCGCGTTCGCGCGCGAGGGCATGCTCAACCTCGTCGGCGGCTGCTGCGGCACGCGGCCCGAGCACATCGCGGCGATTCGCGCCGCGGTCGACGGCGTGCCGCCGCGCCGCGTGGTGCAGCCGCCGCGCTACACCCGGCTGGCCGGGCTCGAGCCGCTCACGCTCACGCCCGACAGCAACTTCACGATGATCGGCGAGCGCACCAACGTCACCGGCTCGGCGGCGTTCCGCCGGCTGATCAAGGACGACAAGCTCGACGAGGCGGTCGCGGTCGCGCGCCAGCAGGTCGAGGGCGGCGCCAACATCCTCGACGTCTGCATGGACGAGGGCATGCTCGACGGCGTCGCCGCGATGCGCCGGTTCCTCAACCTGATCGCGGCCGAGCCCGACATCGCGCGCATCCCGGTGATGATCGACTCCTCGAAGTTCGCGGTGATCGAGGCGGGCCTGCAGTGCCTGCAGGGCAAGGGCGTCGTCAACTCGATCTCGCTCAAGGAGGGCGAGGCCGAGCTGGTGCGCCAGGCGCGGATCGTGCGGCGGTTCGGCGCGGCGGTCGTGGTGATGGCGTTCGACGAGACCGGCCAGGCGACCTCGGTCGAGCACCGCGTCGCGATCGCCAGGCGCGCCCACCGGATCCTCACCGAGCAGGTCGGGTTCCCGCCCGAGGACATCTTCTTCGATCCGAACATCCTGACGATCGGCACCGGGATCGAGGAGCACGACCCGTACGCGGTCCACTTCATCGAGGCGACGCGGCAGATCAAGGCGGCGCTGCCGGGCGTGAAGGTGTCGGGCGGCGTGTCGAACCTGTCGTTCTCGTTCCGCACCTCGCCGCGCGTGCGCGAGGCGATCCACTCGGTGTTCCTGTATCACGCGATCGCGGCCGGGCTCGACATGGCGATCGTCAACGCCGGCCAGCTCGCGGTCTACGAGCAGCTCGATCCGGCGCTGCGCGAGGCCGTCGAGGATCTCGTGCTGAATCGCCGTGCCGATGCCACCGAGCG
>DATJAE010000220.1:0-4538 GCA_035516595.1 Kofleriaceae bacterium
GACGTCGACCTGGAGCGCGAGCCGGTCCTCGTGGATCGCGCCGTCGGGCGAGCGCCCGGCGATCGTCAGCTCGGCGAGCGCGCCGCGCGACGACGGCGGCAGCTCGATCGCGAGCTCGAACGCGAGCACGCGGCCCTCGTCGACGAACACGTCGCCGATCGCGGCGGCGATCCCGCTGCCGCCGTGGCGTAGCTTCGCCGCCGGGAGCAGCTGGAGCAGCTCGACGCCCTCGGCGGGCTTCATGCGCAGCTCGAGGCTATCCGCGACGATGCCGCCGTGCGCGAGCGCGGCGCGCGCGAGATCGATCCGCGCGGCCGCCGGGTCCTGAACGTAGGCATAGCGCCCCGAGCCGGCCGTCGCGATCGCGCCGAGCACGTTCTCGTCGTGGTGCAGCCCGAAGCCGAGCGTCGATACGCCGATCGGGCGCAGCGTCTGGACGTAGTCGGCGAGCTGGTCGGCGGCGGCGAGCCCGCGGTTGGGCTGGCCATCGCTGAGCACGACGATCGCGCGGCGCAGCCCGGCCGGCGCGCTCGCGAGCAGGCCGGCGCCGGCCTCGATCCCGGCGTGCATGTTGGTCGCGCCGTCGGCGTGAACGTCGCGCAAGGTCGCGACGAGCTGCGCGCGGCCGGCGTCGTCCATCGCGGTCAGCCCGCAGCGCACGCCGGCGTGATCCGCGAACGTCACGATCGCGAGCCGGTCGCGCGCGTCGAGCAGGTGCGCCACGATCTCGCAGCTGGTCAGGACGTGGGCGATCGGCTCGCCCTTCATCGATCCGGACACGTCGATCACGAGCGCGATCGCGAGCGGCGCGCGCTCGGTCTCGAGGCCCTTGCCGCGCGACGCGATCCGGATCGCGCCCCACAGCGTGGTCTTTCCGGTGGAGATGCTCGCGCGCTCGCAGCGCGCCTCGACGGTGAATGGTGCCGGCATGGCGATCATGATGATTCCGGACCGGCGGGCGCGCCATGTGGTTTCGCGCTTGCTCCGATCCGGCGCAGCTGCTCCAGCGCGGCGCACCGCGCGTCGTGCACGATCGCGAGCTTGCCGCGGCACGTGCGCTGCAATTCGTGAGCTGCATGGCAGCTCCCAGGATCGAGATCGTTCGCGCCGACCACGCCGCACCTCGCACCACACCGCAGCCGGTCGAGCGCTACCAGGACGGCTGGCGCAGCGGCAAGCCGGTCGAGGACCCGGAGAAGCTCAAGCGCTGGGGCTTCATCGGCGCCAAGCCGAGCGAGTACCTGGTGTGCACGCGCAACGGCGTGGTCGATCGCAAGCGCTCGGGGCAGGGCGCGCGGGTGTTCAAGTGGCCGTGGCACTCGATCGCGATCGTGCCGACCACGATCCAGCGCGTCGAGTTCACCGCCGATCAGATCACGCGCGAGCGGATCGGGGTCGAGGTCACCGGCATCGCGGTGTTCCGCATCGCCGAGCCGCTGCTCGCGTTCCGCGTGCTCAACTTCTCGTACGGCGAGGCCGCGTCGGAGAAGCTCGCCGACACCATGCGCGAGATGTTCGTCGGCGCCGCGCGCCGGCTGATCGCGAACCTCACGCTCGACGAGTGCCTGACCCGGCGCAAGGAGACGATCGCCGGCTTCCTGATGGACGAGATCGCGCCGGTGGTCGGCGGCGAAGGCGCGCTCGACGACACCACGACCAAGGGCTGGGGCGTGGTGATCGACACGATCGAGATCCAGCAGGTGCGGATCCAGAGCCAGCACGTGTTCGCGCACCTCCAGGCGCCGTATCGCGCCGAGATCGCGGCGCGCGCCGAGCTCGCCGAGCTCGAGCGATCGCGCCAGGTCGCCGAGCGCCGCGCCGAGACCGAGCGCGCGAGCCAGGAGGCGCAGCTCGAGAATCAGCGCGCGACCCGCGCGCTCGTGGCGCGCACCGAGGCCGAGGCGGCCGCGCTCGAGCGCGATCGCATGCTGCACCAGATCCAGATCGCGGAGGAGCAGCGCCGCGCCAAGGCCGCCGCCGAGGTCGCGGCGCTCGCGGCGGAGCGCACGCGCGCCGAGGCCGCGCAGCTGAGCGCGCTGCTCGAGGCCGAGCACGAGCGCGCGCTCGAGCAGGCCAAGCAGGACGCCGAGCACGCGCGATCGCGCCGGCAGGCCGAGCTCGCGCTGGTGCTGCGGGCCGCCGAGGCCGAGGCGCGCGATCGCGATGGCGCGCTCGAGGCCGTGCACCAGCGCCGGCTCGCCGAGATCGAGCAGATGCTCGCCCAGAGCCGCGCGCTGCACGAGCTGGTCAGCCACGGCCTGCCGCAGATCGCGCAGGCGCTCCGCCACGACGTCGGATCGATCACGTACACCCAGCTCGGCGGCGACGCGTCGCAGGGGCCGCTCGGCGCGGTGCCGGCGGCGTTCGCGCAGCTGATCGCGCTCGCGAAGAGCTTCGGCCTGCGCATGCCGGAGTGAGCAAGTCGCGTACAGACAACGCGATCCGCCGCGCGCCAACGCGGTTGGCGCGGGCGATCCGCGCCGCGCGTGCCCGATCGCGACGTTAGCGGCTGGCCACGGCGTTGCAGTCGCGCCAGCACCATGCGCATCGTTTGCCTGTCGCTCCTTGTCTACCTTGTCGCGTGCGGCCACGACCCGAAGTCGGCCGGCGACGACGACACCACGCTGCCCGACGCCGCCGGCTCCGCGGTGCAAGGCGATCCGCTGCAGGGCCTGCCGAGCGGCACCGCCGAGTGGGCCGCGGTGTGCGCGCAGCACTACGGCGACATGATCTCGGCGAAGTTCTGCGCGGGCAGCGCGCCGCCGGCGCTGACCTCGCTGGCCGATCTCGAGCAGCTGCTCGGGCTGCAGCCGTCGGCCACCAACACCAACGTGAAGTTCACGCTCAACGGCGAGTCGACCGGCATCGGCATGCGCTCGGTCACCCAGCTCAACCCGCGCGCGTTCATCATGACCGCGCCGCTGTCCGGCGGCGGGCCGAACCAGAGCTACGAGGTGCTGTCGTTCGCGCGCGGCGAGCCGATGGTCGAGCTGGTCGCCAACGATCCGGTCGCCAAGACGCTGCGGTTCTTCCTCGTGCGGTTCTACCCGGCGTGCGAGCCGAGCTGCACGAACGCGGATCGCTACACGCCCGCGATCGAGTCGGGCTGGACCGGTTACACGATCTACGACGACGCGACGATCAAGGACACCACGCTCGACTGCCTGGCGTGCCACCAGCCCGGCGGCCCGGGCACGCCGAAGATCCTGCGCATGCAGGAGCTCCAGAACCCGTGGGGCCACTGGTTCTACCCGGAGCGGCCGCAGACCGCGACCCTGGTCAACGACTTCATGGCAGCGCATGGCAACGAGAGCTACGCCGGCATCCCCGCCGCGCTGGTCACGCCGTCGCGGCCGTTCGTGCTGATGCAGCTGGTCCAGAACAACGGCTTCTCCACCCAGCCGAACGTGTACAACACGCTCACCATCGAGAACGAGATCGCGGCCAGCGGTCAGAGCGCGACCTGGAACGCGCTCTACGCGGCGTCGGTCGCCGGCACCGCGATCCCCACGCCGTACTACGCGACGCCCGCGACCGACGAGACGATCGTGCAGGCCGACATCGCGGCGTACAACCAGGTCATGGCGGGCACGCTGCCGCCGGATCAGCTGCCCGACTTCAGCCAGGCGTACCCCGCGGCGGCGCTGCCGTTCATGTCGGTGCAGCCCGCGGCCGGGCTCGACGGCCAGGGCATCCTCGTCCACATGTGCCGGATGTGCCACAACCCGACGCTCGACCAGACCATCTCGCGCGCCAACTTCGACATCGACCACCTCGCGACCATGTCGCGCGCCGAGAAGGACCTCGCGATCCAGCGGCTCCAGCTGCCGGACGGCGACGTCCATCAGATGCCGCCGGTGCGCTTCCACGAGCTGTCGCAGGCCGAGCGCGATCTCGCGATCGGCGTGCTCGCGCAGTAGCCGGCACGCGGTTTGCGAAGGCTCGGCGCATGCACCGCGCCGCGCTGCTGTGCCTGGTCGCTTGCAGCGGCCACGCCGGGCCGAGCTCGCCCGATGCGGGAGGCGATGCCGATCCAGGCGTTCCGCACGTGGTCGCGGTGACGCCGTTCGACGGCTGGTTGCACGAGGCGATCCGGATCGAGCTCGATCGCGCGGTGACGATCGAGGGCGTGACCGCGAGCGCGACGTGCGCTGGTGCACCGGTCGCGGCGAGCGTCGCGCCCGATCGCGACGATCCGGCCGCGATCGTGGTCACGCTCGATCCCGCGGCGCGCGCGCTCGGCGCGCTCGCCGTGCACGTCGCGGGGCAAGTTGCCGATGCGGATGGGCACACCGGCGCGATCGCGGTGGACCTCGAAGGCGACGCGCCGGCGTGGAGCGCGCCGGCGGTCGCGCTCGACACCGGACCCGCCGAGGCCACGCCGGCGATCGCGGTGGCGCCCGACGGCGGCGTGATCGCCGCGTGGCCGGCCGCGCAGCGCGTCGTGGTCGCCGAGCTCGATCGCGGCCGGTGGCGTGCGCTCGGCGATCCGCTCGGCGCCGGCGCCGCGAGCTCGGTCGCGCTCGCGCTCGACGGCA
>DATJAE010000221.1:0-12558 GCA_035516595.1 Kofleriaceae bacterium
GTCGGCATCCTGCTGTACGAGCTGCTCACCGGCGAGACTCCGTTCGCGGGCGGCAGCTCGATCGAGGTGCTGTGCCGTCACCTCGACGATCTCGTCGTCCCGGCGAGCCTGCGCCGTCCCGGCGACATCCCGCGCGCGCTCGAGGACGTCCTGCAGCGCGCGCTCGAGAAGACGCCGCGGATGCGATTCCCCAGCGCGGCGGCGTTCGGCCGCGCGCTCGCGCTCGCGACGGCCCCGGTCGTGGTCGCGAGGCGGTTCGCGTCGGGCACGCTGCCGCCGGCGTGACGCTACTGGCGCGGCGGGTTCGCGCTCGACGACGCCTGCTCCTGCTCGCCAGCCGCGGCCTCCGTGAGCAAACCGATGATCAGCCGTACGAAGCCGACCGCGACACCGAGCAGCGCCGACGGATGGACGTCGATCAGGCGGTCGGCGCTGGCGGACCACGCGTCGAGGCGATGCGTGGCGCGACCGACCACGCGGTGCAACGAGCGGCGAATGCATCCGGGCTCGGGCTCCATGTCTCGAGCTGGAGCACACCGCATGCCCGGGGCAGACGCACCGGCGCGCGCAACGCGTGCGCTGCGCTCGTGCCACACGCGCGCCGTGCGCGAACCGCGGCGCCGCCGTCGGCCCGCCGCTTGCTCCAAGAATCGGTATGTCCCGAGCTCTCGCCCTCTGCCTCCTCGTGGCCTGCGGCGGTCCCACCGTCGAGCAGCCTTCCGGCCCGCGCGGCTATCGCGCCGACGAGCATCTCGCGATCGCCGCGCGCGAACAGGACCGCGCCGACCAGCTCCAGCACTGGCCCGAGACGCGCGTACCGCAGGGCGGCAATCCGGCCGACCAGCTCATCACCGGCGGCTGGTACGGTAGCTGGGACACCGTCGCCGAGCATCGCCGGCTCGCGCAGCTCCATCGCGACGCGGCGGCGCAGCTCGAAGCCGAGTACGAGCAGGCGTGCGGCGACACGCCGCTCGCGATCGTCACGGTGTCGCCGCTCCAGCGCTACGGCGTGGGCGGCAGCCCGGTGCCGGGCGGCACGCTCGTGCTGCTGTCGGCCGACGCCGGCCCGCCGGACCGCCTGCTGTCCGAGATGCGCTGTCACCGCGCGTGGATGATGCTCGGCCGCACCCAGATGGACGACTGCCCGCTCGATCTGCCGGGCCTTCACGTCGAGGCTCGCGGCGATGCCAGCACGATCGAGCTCACGATCACGATCCAGGATCCCAGGCTGGTCGACGAGCTCCGCCGCCGAGCCGCGCACGATCTCGAGGCCGCGCAGCACCGCCACGCGGCTCAGTGACGCCGCTCGACGCCGGCGAACGCGACCACGCTGGCGTTGTCGAGGC
The DNA here is from genome assembly GCA_035516595.1 of Kofleriaceae bacterium. Lineage (GTDB taxonomy): Bacteria > Myxococcota_A > Polyangia > Haliangiales > Haliangiaceae > JABFXX01. The sequence continues at coordinate 1,347 of DATJAE010000221.1, forward strand.
CCAGGCCGTTCGCCTCGTCGGTGTCGAGGTGGAGGTCGAGCGCGAACTGCGGGCTGACCCGCACGACCACGTCGCCGAGCATGCCTTCGCGCGCGCCGCGGGTCTCGACGCGGATCACGTCGCGATCGGCGACGCCGAACCGCCGCGCGTCGTCCGGCGCCATGTGAACGTGGCGCTGCGCCACGATCGCGCCGCGCGCGAGCGCGACCTGGCCGCGCGGCCCGCGCAGGGTCACGCCCGGCGTACCTGCGAGGTCGCCCGAGAGCCGCAACGGTGGCTCGACGCCGAGGTGGATCGCGTCGGTGCGTGCGAGCTCGACCTGGGTCTCGACGCGCAGCGGGTTGATGATCGCGACGCCGCGCAGCTCGCCGGCCGGCCCGATCACGTCGACCGTCTCGCGCGTGACGTACTGACCGGGCTGCGAGACGTCGCGGCGCTTGCTGAGCTCGTAGCCCGCGCCGAACAGCACGTCGCAGTCGCTACGGCTGAGGTGGACGTGGCGGACCGACACGCCGACCGGGATCGCGCGCGCGTGCACGCTGTGCAGCGCGGCGGTCGATCCGGCGAGGCAGCGCACGACCTCGCGCGCGATCATGCGCTCCTCTTCGGTGTGAACGACCAGCACGCGAGTGCGCGCGTGCGGCTCGGAGACGTCGATCACGCCGCCGGCCTCGGCGATGCGCGCGCCGGCGTTACGCGCCGGATCGAGCGCGATGCCCATGAAGCCGAGGCTCGCGCACACGCGCTCGCGCACGCTCGCGGAGCCCTCGCCGATCCCGCCGGTGAACACCAGCGCGTCCACGCCTCCGAGCTCGGCGGCATACCCGCCGATGTAGCGCTGGACGCGCTGGACGTAGACGTCGATCGCGAGGCGCGCCCGCGGATGACCGAGGTTGGCCGCGTGCTCGATCGCGCGGAAGTCATCGCCGAGGCCGGAGATCCCGGCGAGCCCTGACTTGTGGTTCAGCATGTCGTCGAGCTCGTCGAACGAGGCGCCCCAGCGCGCGAGCAGCAGCGGGATCGCGGGATCGAGATCGCCGGGGCGCGTGGCCATGACGAGGCCTTCGAGCGGCGTCATGCCCATCGAGGTGTCCACCGAGACGCCGCCGTCGATCGCCGCGACGCTCGAGCCGCCGCCGAGGTGGCAGGTGACGAGGCGCAACCGTGCCGGATCGGCGCCGAGCTCCTCGGCGGCGCACGCCGCCATGTACTGGTGGCTCGGTCCGTGGAACCCGAAGCGGCGCACGCCGCGCTCGAGGTAGACCTCGTAGGGCAGGCCGTAGAGGAACGAGCGCTCCGGCATGGCGGCGTGGAACGCGGTGTCGAACACCGCGACCTGAGGCACGCCCGGGAACGCGGTGCGCGCCGCCCGGATGCCGCGCAGGTTCATCGGGTTGTGGAGCGGCGCGAGCCTGGCGCACTCGGCGATCGTGCGCTCGACGGAGGGGTCGATCCGCGCCGGGTGGATCAGCCGCTCGCCGCCGTGCACGACGCGATGTCCGATCGCGGCGAGGCCGTCGGCGTGCGCGCCCAGCCGGCTCCCGATCGACGCCACGGCGGCCTCGACGTCGGCGCCCTGCACGCGGCCGTGCGCGAGCCGCTGCTCGGTCTCCATCTCGTAGAGGTCGTACTTGACCGAGGTCGCGCCGGCGTCGAGGACAAGGATTTTCATGCCGCGGACCGGTGCGCGGGACGTGCCAGGCGGCGCGCGCGAGATCGCGCAACGCGTGCGCGGTCTCGATGTCGGTTCGCACCGGGTGCGGTGAGCGCCGGGCGGACACGCGGCACGAACGATGCTTGGCAAGGCAGTGATGACCGAGCGCAAGCGCCTCACCTGTCCCGAGACCGGGCATCTCGAAGAGGTCGAGCTCGAGCACACGCCGCTCGGGCTCGTCGTGATCGGCTGCAGCCGCTTCCCCGACCGCGCGCTCGGCTGCCCGCGCGAGTGCGCGCGCCGCATGGACCGCCGCGAGCGGATGAACGGCGATACCCGCGATCGCATCTTGCTGGTCGTACCGGACCTGCGCGGCCAGGCCGCGCGCATCGCCGAGGTGCTGGTCGTGGAGCTCGCGGTCGACGGCCTGGTGGCCGAGCTCGCCGAGCTCGGCGGGGGGGCCGTTCCGCCGCTCGCGGACTACGACGCCGTCGTGATCGGCGCGAACGTGCGGCTTCATCGCATCGATCGCTCGGTGCTGCGCTACATCCGCGAGCAGCGCGACACGCTCGTGATGCTGCCGGCGTTCTTCTACACGGTGGGCGGCCATGGCGTCTACGATCGCGAGACCTACGCGCGGCGGATGACGCGCCGCACCGGCTGGCGGCCGACCGCGAGCACGACGTTCGCCGATGCCGAGCCGCTGCAGCGCCCCGGGGTGCACGCGTTCGCGCGGCAGATCGCCGACGAGACGCCGGCGCGGTCGATCGAGTCCGCACCGCCCTCCGGCGATGCCGACGGCGGGGGCAAGCCCCGGCCGTCGATCGCCTGATCACACGCCGCGCGCGACGATCAGCTGGCACGCCACCGCGAGGCAGCCGTCGACCGCGAGCGCGCCGCGCACGCCGATCGCGTGGGCCAGCACGCCGGTCGCGAGGCTCCCGAGCGCCGCGCCGCCGCGCATCGCGAGCATGTACATGCTGACCGCCTGGCCGCGTTGCTCGGAGCTCGCGGTCTGCTGGACCAGCGTGTTGGCGAGCGTGTTGCTGCAGGTCATCGCGATGCCGGCCGCGCAGGTGATCGCGGGCAGCGCCCACAGCCACGGATCGAGCGCGCCGGCGATCACCAGCACGCCGAACGCGATCGCCAGGTGCGAGCTGCGCGCGCGATGGTCGCCCTCCGGGTCGGATGCGAGCAGCGCGCTCGCGCCGATCAGACCGCCGACGCCGAACGCCGCGATCGTCACGCTGAATGCGGTCGAGGTGCCGCCGAACGCGTGCCGGACCAGCACCGGCGAGAACGTCATCAGCGGATTCGCGAACAGCCCGGTCGCGAGCACGGTGGCGAGCGGACGGCGCAGCCGGCGATCGCGCAGCACGCCAGCGATCCCGGCGAACGGGTGGCGGCGATCGAACGTGCGCGCGCTGCGGCCGCGCGGCAGGATCCAGATCGCGACCGCGATGAACGGGACGTACGATGCAGCGTTGGCCGCGAAGCAGCCGACCACGCCGATCGTGGCGAGCAGCGCGCCGGCCAGCGCGGGGCCGAGGATGCGCGACAGGTTGAACTGGATCGAGCCGAGCGCGAGCCCGGTCGGGATCTGGTCGTGCTCGACGATCGACGGGGTGATCGACTGGTACGACGGCATCGACAGCGCGTCGGTCACGCCGACCACGAGTGCGAGCGCGATCACCATCCACGGCGCGACGTGACCGGTCGCGACGAGCACGACCAGCGCGAGCGGGCACAGCCCCTGGAGCGCCTGGAAGCCTGCGATCACGCGCCGGCGATCGGCGTGATCGGCGAGCATCCCGCCGATCAGCGTGAACAGCCACTGCGGCGCGTCGAGCATGAACGCGTCGAGCCCGACGACGAACGGCGACGCGCCGAGGTCGAGCAGCAGCCACGGCTCGGCGACCTGCTGCGCCCAGAACCCGAGGTTCGAGGTCAGCGTCGCGAACCAGAACGTGCCGAACCTGCGGGTCGCGAGCAGCGCGAGCGAGCCGTGGAGGCGCGCGAGCCCGTCGCGCGGCGTCACGGCACGTTGACGTGGAGCGACGCGTGGCACGCGGCGCACTGCACGAGCATCTCGCCGTAGGCCGCGCCGCGATCGTCGAGCGAGGTCGTGGGCCGCGCGGCGAGCTGGGCGCGCGCGCGTTGCTGCAGCTGTGCCGCGATCGCGGGCGCGTCGCTGCGCGGCGGCAGCGGGATCGGATTGTCCGCCAGCACGGCGAGGCCGCGGCTCCACCGGCTGTCGTCGGCGCCGATCAGGCCCTCCCACAGGCGATCGACGGCCCACACGTGACGGGCCATCCGCGACTGCGCGGTCTGGCGATCCGGAGGCAGCGGCGGGACCGCGCCGAACACCGGCAGGCTCTGCGCGGCGACGTGGCACTTCGCGCACTCGACGCCGACTCGCGCCTCGCGGCGCAGCGCCTCGTCGAGCCCCGGGGCCTTCATCAGCTCGGAGGCCGACGTGATGACGCGGTCGGCATGATCGTCCCACGGCGCGAGGCCGGCGTCCTCGGTCTTGCGCGCGAGCAGATAGGACAGCGCGAGCCCCTCGTCGAGGCGGCCGGCGACGAGCAGCTGCTCGATCATGCGCAGATCGTCGAAGTGGCGGCGCATGTGATAGCGCGCCGCGGCCGGGTCCTTGAGTCGCGCCGGGATCGGCGGCTCCGGTTGCGGCTCGTACCACGGTGCATGCGGCACGGCCCAGTCGTCCGGATCGGCCGCCTGGGCCCGCGGGTCGGTGGCGCACGCCGAGACCAGCGCGAGCGCGATCAGCGCCCTCATGGCTCCAGCCCTCCGGCGGCGGCCTTGGCCGGCGGCTCGGGCGGCTCGGTCATCGTCGCCTCGCTGAGCAGCAGCACGCCGGCGGCGGACACCGCGTTCTCGAGCGCCATGCGCACCACCTTGGTCGGGTCGATGATGCCGGCCTCGACCAGGTCGCAGTACACGCCGCGCGCGGCGTCGAAGCCGGTGTTGCCGGTGCCGGCGCGCATCTTGTCGATCACGACGCCGTCGTCGAAGCCCGAGTTGTCGGCGATCGCGCGGGTCGGCGCCTCGAGCGCGCGCTCGAGGATCTTGAGCCCGGTGCGCTCGTCGCCCTCGCACGTGCCCTCCTCGAGCCGCACCGCGTCGATCGCGCGCAGCAGCGCGAGCCCGCCGCCGGGCACGATGCCCTCGGCGACCGCGGCCTTGGTCGCGTTCACCGCGTCCTCGAACGCCTCCTTGCGGCTCTTGGCCTCGGCTTCCGACGACGCGCCGACCCGGATCACCGCGACGCCGCCGGTCAGCTTGGCGAGCCGCTCCTGGAGCTTGTCCTTGTCGTAGTCGCTCTTCGCCTCGCGGATCTCGCGGCGCAGCCGCTCGATGCGATCCGCGATCGCGCGCTTGTCGCCGGAGCCGCCGATGATCGCGGTCGAGTCCTTGTCGACGACCGCGCGCGACGCCGAGCCGAGGTCCTCGACCTTGACGTTCTCGAGCTTCTGGCCGAGCTCGGACGCGATCACGCGCGCGCCGGTGAGCGTCGCGATGTCGGCGAGCAGGTCCTTGCGGCGGTCGCCGAACCCGGGCGCCTTGACGGCGACCGAGGTGAGCGTGCCGCGCATCTTGTTGACGACCAGCGTGGCGAGCGCCTCGGCCTCGACGTCCTCGGCGATGATCAGCAGCGGGCGGCCGACCTGCGCGACGTGCTCGAGCACCGGCAGCAGGGTCTGCATCGCGGAGATCTTGGCCTCGTGGACGAGCACCAGCGGCCGCTCGAGCACGCACTCCATGCGAGCCGGATCGGTCACGAAGTACGGCGACAGGAAGCCGCGATCGAACGACATGCCCTCGACCACCTCGAGCGCGGTCTCGGTGCCCTTGGCATCCTCGAGCGAGACCACGCCGTCGGCGCCGACCTTCTCGACCGCGTCGGCGACCAGCTTGCCCATGGTCTCGTCGTTGTGCGCCGAGATCGTGGCGATCTGCGCCTTCTCGCGCCGGCCGGTCACCGGCCGCGAGATCCGCTGGATCGCGGCGACCGCCGCGCGCAGCCCGCGATCGAGCCCGCGCTTGAGATCGATCGCGCTCGCGCCGGCCTCGACGTTGCGCACGCCCTCGGCGTACAGCGCGTGCGCGAGGATGGTGGCGGTGCTCGTGCCGTCGCCGACCGCGTCGCCGGTGCGCTCGGCGGCCTGCCGGATCGCGCGCGCGCCGAGATCCTCCTCGGGATTCTCGAGCTCGAGCTCCTTCGCGATCGTGACGCCGTCGTTGCAGACCAGCGGTGCGCCCCACTTCCTGGCGATCAGGACCGACTTCGATCGCGGTCCGAGCGTGATGCGGACCGCGTCGGCGAGCGTGGTCGCGCCGCGCAGCAGTCTGGTACGCGCCTCGGTGCGAAACAGCAGTTGCTTGTGTGCCATGGCGTGCTCCGTAGCAATGGGTGTGCCCTAGCGTTTCCACGTCCAGATCAGCGGTTCGCGGCGCGTCACCGCGACGGCCGGCGCGGCCGGGACGCCGACGATGATCGGCGCGAACGTCGTGGTGCCGGCGGGGATGCCGAGCTCGGCCTTGATCTCCGGATCGCCGAGCGCGGTCAGCGCGAAGCCGATCGGGCAGGTCGCGAGCCCCATCGCGGTCGCCGCGAGCATGAGGTTCTCGGCGGCGAGCCAGCAGTCGGCCGCGACGAACGCGCCGAGCGGCCTGCCGCAGATCACGATCAGCGTGCCGGCGTTGTAGAAGATGTTGAACGCAGGATCGGCGAGCTGCGCGGGCCGGCGCGGCGCGGACGGCGAGCGCGCGAGCTCGCGATGCGATTCGCCGGACGGATGCAGCGCCAGCTGCTTCGCGCGGTCGGAGATCCGCTGGAGCAGATCGCGGTCCTGCACGATCACGAACGCCCACGGCTCGAGGTGCATCGCGGTCGGCGCGTGGACCGCCGCTGCGAGCAACTCGCGGATCGTGGGCTCGTCGATCACCTCGGGGGTGAACGCGCGGGTCGCGTGACGCGTGTAGATCGCGTCGATCGCGGTCATCGTGGTGCGGCGAGATGAGGTCGTCATGGCAGGTAGCTCTGCACGGCACGTACCCGGCGCGCGGCGTGCAAGCGCGCAGGTCGTGCGCCCGACGGTGGCGGCGACGCAAGCTGCGCGGATACCCGACCCGGATCGGTCGCCGCGGCCGGCCCGGGAGGTGCAGTAGCCACGGGCATGCGGACGTTGTGCTTGCTCGCGGTGGTTTGCACCGCCGGCTGCGATCAGCTGTCGAACGTGGGATCGATCGGCTCCAGCGCCGAGCAACCGGAGACCACAGGGATCCACTGGGCGACGCCTCACGACGGCGTCGAGCTGTCGGCGCCGGGCAAGGTCTCGCTGGTTCCGGATCGCGGCGCGGCGATCGACGTGCTGCATGTTCGCGTCGCGCTGACCTCGCGCGCGGGCACGGTGAGTGGCGACGCCAGCACCGCGGCGCTCGTGATCCCCGGATACGCGACCGCGCACCCGATCGCGGTGAACGCGCCGATCGCGACGCTCCCGGTCGCGCTGATCGATCCGTCGACTCCTACGACCCTCGATCTGTTCTTTCCGTTGCCCGCCGATCGGGCAGGTCCGGGCGTGTTCGCGTGGTCGGTCTCGACCCCGCACGGGGTCGTGGCGGTGCGCGCCGCGCTGCCGCTCGATCTCGCCGCTCCGGCGTCGAGTCTGGCCGGCCAGCGCTGGTGGTTCGCGCCCACGTACGGCTGGACGACGTTCCGCCATCAGGACGGCGTGATCACCGTGCAGCCGCCGCGCTCCGCGACGATCTCCGGCGCGGTCGAGAGCGATGACGACCGCGCGATCCCGAATCCGTGCGACGAGTGGTAGCGCGCAAACGCTGCGCGATTCTACGCAATCAATTCACTTGTTTTTTGCTGCCGCAAAACCATGTTTGCGAGCATGCGCCATTTGTTGCTCGTCATGGTCGCTCTGGTCGGCTGCGCCAACACCTCCGGTAATACCGACGTCGCGTGCGATCCGGTGACCGCTGCACCCGCGGCGGCTCCGCCGCAATGGTCGGGCACGGTGTTCACCATCGTGATGGAGAATCACAGCCGCAGTGAGATTCTCGGAAACAAGAGCGCTCCATTCATCAACATGCTCGCCAACCAGAATGCGGTCGCCGCGGGCTATCACGACTCGTACGTTCACCCGAGCGAGCCGAACTACCTGTGGATGGTGGCCGGCGAGAACTTCGGCATTCTCGACGACGACGATCCGGGGTCGCATCACCTGACCTCGGCGTCGCACATCGCCGACCAGATCGAGGACGCCGGCCTGACCTGGAAGGCGTACGAGGAGGGCATGGGCGCGCCGTGCGGCCTGACCTCGCACGGCCGCTACGCGGCCAAGCACGACCCGTTCGTCTACTTCAACGACATCAACGGCTGGGACGGCAGCGCGTACCATCCCGAGCAGCGCTGCAACGAGCACGTCGTCGACTACTCGCAGTTCGACGTCGATCTCGCGGCGCACGCGCTGCCGCGCTACGTGTTCATCACGCCGAACCTCGACGACGACATGCACGACGGCAGCATCTCGCAGGGCGACGCCTGGCTCGAGAACGAGGTCCCGAAGATCCTCGGCGACGAGTCGTTCTCCAAGGGCGGCGTGCTATTCCTGCTGTGGGACGAGGGCGGCGGCACGCCGGCGGGCGACGATCCGCCGTTCATCGCGATCTCGCCGAACGCGCAGCAGGGCATGGTGTCGAAGACCGCGTACGACACCAGCTCGTACCTCAAGACGGTCGAGGACGTCCTCGGGCTCGCGGCGCTACCGTGCTCGGCGAAGGCCGATAGCGTCCCGGCGATGACCGATCTGTTCACCGTGCCGGTCATCGCGCCCGCGAACACCGTGACGCTCCCCGCGAGCACCGCGCCGACGAACTAAGTACCTCATCTCCGGTGTGGCGAGGTACCTAGCTGCGCGCTGTGCCGCCCGGGCGCGCGGATTGCGCGAACGCCCGGGGCGAGCCAGGCCCTGCAGTTGCACGGCTCCGGGCCGTGACGTGGACGATCGAGCGCAGCCCGGACCGCATCGCGCTCGGCGGCGAGCTGCGGACGGACCACGCCACCGCGGTGTGGCGCGCGCTGCAGGGCGCGGCCGGCGAGCTGGAACGCGGCCGCCGGGTCGAGCTCGATCTCGCCGGAGCCACCGCGATCGACGGCACCGTGATGGCGCTGCTCGTCGACCTGCGCGCCCGGCTGGCCGGGCGCGGCATCGATCTCCACCTCGCGGGCGCGAGCCGGCAGCTCGCCGGCGTCGTTCACCTCTACGGCGGTGATCGCCCGCCGGTCGTCGCGCGCGGCGCGGCCCGGACGCGGATCGTCGCCCGGCTCGGCGTGGCGCTCGCCGGCGTCGGCCGACAGGCGCGCCGCTCGATCGAGTTCTGCGGCGAGCTGGCCGCGGGGATCGCCGCGACGGTGCGGCGGCCGTCGCTCGGCGGCTGGCGCGAGCTCGGCCCGCTGGTCGCGCGCGCCGGCGCCGACGGGATCCCGATCGTGCTGGTGCTCGACTTCCTGGTCGGCTTCGTCATGGCCTACCAGTCGACGCGCCAGCTCCAGAACTACGGCGCCAACCTCTACGTCGCGGACATCGTCGGGATCTCGATGACGCGCGAGCTCGCCCCGCTGATCACCGCGATCATCGTCACCGGGCGTTCGGGAGCCGGGTTCGCGGCCGAGCTCGGCACGATGCGCGTCGGCGAGGAGGTCGACGCGCTGCGCACGATGGGGATGGCGCCGATCCCGTATCTCGTCGTGCCGCGCGTCGTCACGCTCGCGATCGTCGCGCCGGTGCTGGCGCTCGCCGGCGACATCGCCGGCGTGTTCGGCGGGCTCGTGGTCGGCGCGACCAGCCTCGGCGTGCATCCGCGCGCGTACGTCACCGAGCTGCGCGCCGTGGTCGTGGCTTCCGACGTGTGGACCGGCCTGGTGAAGAGCATCGTGTTCGGCCTCGCGATCGCGGTGATCGGCTGCCAGCAGGGCCTGGGCACGCGCGGCGCGGCGTCGGGCGTCGGCCGCAGCACCACCACCACGGTGGTCGCGTGCCTGTTCGCGCTGGTCGCGATCGATACCGGGATGACCATGCTGTTCCGCGGGGTCGGCGTATGACCGCGCCGATCATCGAGGCGCGCGACGTCGCGATCGGCTGGACGCGCGACGAGCTGCTGCTCGAGCACGCCAGCTTCGACGTCCGGCCCGGCGAGATCTTCGGGATCCTCGGGCGAAGCGCGTGCGGCAAGTCGACGCTGCTGCGCGCGCTGGTCGGGCTCGAGCGCGTGATCGCGGGCGAGATCTCGATCGCCGGCGTCGGTGCGCCGCGGCTCGGCTTCGCGCGCCCGGCCTACGGCGTGATGTTCCAGCAGGGCGCGCTGTTCGGCTCGATGACGCTCGGCGAGAACGTCGCGCTCCCGCTCGAGCGCTGGACCGATCTGCCGCGCGACGCGATCGACGCGGTGGTGCGCGCCAAGCTCGGGCTGGTCGAACTGGCCGGCGCGGAGCACACGCCGCCGGGCGAGCTGTCGGGCGGCATGCGCAAGCGCGCGGCGATCGCGCGCGCGCTCGCGCTCGAGCCATCGCTGGTGTTCCTCGACGAGCCGTCGTCGGGCCTCGACCCGATCACGTCGGCCGAGATCGATCGGCTGATCGCGACGCTGGCGCACACGCTCGGGCTGACCGTCGTGCTGGTCACGCACGAGCTCGGCAGCATCACCACGATCGTCGATCGCTGCATCCTGCTCGATCGCGAGTCGCGCAGCATCCTCGCGTACGGCGCGCCGGCCGAGCTCGCGGCCAGCTCCGATCTGCGCGTCCAGCACTTCTTCCGGCGCGTCGCGGAGGCCGCGTGAAGCCGGTCACCAACTTCAAGCTCGGGCTGTTCGCGCTCGCCGCGCTCGCGAGCTTCGTGGTCGCGGCCCTGGCGCTCGGGCTGCACACGCGGCGCGCGCCGTCGAGCGAGTACCACACGCTGTTCGACGAGTCGGTCCAGGGGCTCGACATCGGCGCGCCGGTCAAGTACCGCGGCGTCACGATCGGCGACGTCGCCCGCATCGAGGTCGCCAACGATCGCCGCCTGATCGACGTCACGCTCGCGATCGACGCCCGTGCGGATCGTCGCCTCGACCTCGCATCGCCGCCGCCGGCGCTGCGCGCGCAGCTCGCCAGTCAGGGCCTGACCGGCGTGAAGTTCGTCGACCTCGATCTCGTCGATGGTGCCCGCGCCGCACCGACGCGGCCCGGCTACCTCGCGTCGCGGCACTCGCTCGCCAGGCGCCTCGAGGATCAGACCGAGCAGCTCGGCGATTCGCTGCCGGCCGTGCTCGACGACGCGCGCGCGACGCTGCATCACCTCGATGTCGTGCTCGACGATGCCAGCCGGCAGCGCGTGATCGAGCACCTGGTCGCTGCGCTCGACGAGGTGCGCGGTGCGGTCGCGGGCGCGAGGCCGCTCGCACCCCGGCTCGCCGCGGCGATCGCGGACGCCAGGGACGCGATCGCGACGATCCGCGAGCTCGCGACCCGGCTCGACGGCG
>DATJAE010000222.1:0-3525 GCA_035516595.1 Kofleriaceae bacterium
TCGCGATCGAACGGGTACACGAGCTGGCCGAGCCCCTCCTTGCGCGGCTCGGGCGGCCGCGTGCCGAGCGCGCGCCGCGCGATCCGCACCAGCTCCGCCGCCATCACGACGTTGGTCTGGGTCGACCCGATCACGCGCAGCTCGTCGACGATCATCGCGGGCCGTTCAGGGTCGCGAGCAGGCCGGCGTCGGCGAAGAACCGCTTGTGAAGGTACAGGCCGCGCGCGTCGCTGCCGCGCGGCCCCTTCGGCCGATCGTGGAGGTAGCGCCGCGCCAGGCGCGCGACCGTCGCGTCCCACTCGAGCAGGTACCACGACACGAGCGTCGCGTCGGCGTCGCCGGCCCCGGCGCGCGCCAGCCACAGCGTGCGCTGGAGCTTGGCCATGCCGCCGGCGTGATCGAGCATCGCGATCGCGGGGTCCTCGACCACGCGCCACAGGCCGCTCGCCTCGCGGGCGACCGGCACGGTCTTGAGCTCGACGTCGCCGCGCCAGTCGGGCTCGGCGTCGCCGCGCTCGACGACCCCGAGCAGCGCCGCGGCGCGCAGCCCCCACGCGCCCTTGTCGCGGCCGCGCGGGCCGAGCCGCACTCCGATCGCGCGATCGGCGGCCGCGAGCAGATCGTCGAGCGTGTCGGGCTCGGCGTCGGGCGGGCGCGACGCGCGCGGCGCCGGCAGCGGGCGCGGCCAGGCCGGCGCCGGCGGGTACGCGCCGCGCGGCGGCGCCTGCACCACGAGGTGCCCGCCGAGCAGCACCGGGCGCGGCTGCAGCGCGGGGTCGGCCGGCAGGTCGCCGCGCTCGAGCGCCGCGCCGCGATCCCACAGCGCGGCGCGCAGCTCGGGCGAGCGCGCCGCCTCGGCGATCGGCGCGCGCATGGCCCGCGCCAGCGCGGCCAGCTCGGCGCGGACCAGCGCGTTGAGCAGCCCGCACAGGTCGTGGCCCCAGCGCACGGCGACGTGGTCGCGCGCGGTCTCGACGTCGAGATCGCGCGGCGAGGCCGCGGGCGGATCGAACCGCGAGCGCCGGGCCGCGGCGAGCCGGCGGACCGCTTCGGGCGGGAGCTGCGCCGCGAAGTGCTCGACCGCGTTCACCGTCCCAGCGTACGGGATCGGGATCGCGGGCGCGCGCCGGCTCGCGACAAACGCGCGCGGGATCGGCTACCGTGATCGCGTGAGGGCGCTGGCCATCGCGGTCGCGATCGCGGCGTGCGCACCGCAGGTCGATACGCCGGCCGAGCGCCAGCGCGCGATCGATCGCGCCGACGCCGATCGCCTGGCCGCCGAGCTCGCGGCGCTGCCCGGCGCGGTGCGCGCGACCGCCGAGCTGCACCGCCCGGTGGTCGATCCGTTCACGTTGCGCGCGTCGCGGCCGAGCGCCGCGATCGTGATCGTGGTCGACGATCGCGCGGATCGCCGCGCGGTCTCCGCCGCGGCGTGGCGGCTGGTCCGCGGCGCGGCGCCCGAGATCCCCGAGCCCGCGATCGCGATCGAGCTCGGCGCGGTGCGGCCCGAGCTCGCGCGGGTCGGCCCGTTCACGGTCGACGCCGGGTCGCGCCGGCCGCTCGCCGCGACGCTCGCGGCGGCGCTCGCGCTGATCGCGGCGCTCGCCGGGTTCATCGCGTGGCGCGAGCGCGCTCAGATCCGGCGCGGCAGCAGCGCCCAGTAATCGAGCTCGAGCACGATCCGCGGCTCCTTGGTGCCCGACAGCAGCGGCGGCACGGTCGCGAGCTCGGCGGCCGACACGTTCTTGACCGCGCACAGCCGCAGGCGCAGCGCCGCGACGTCGCGCCGTCCCGGCAGCTCGGCCCGCTCGACCACCTCGGTGAACGCGCGCAGCGTGTCGCCCGCGAAGGTCGGCGCGACGTGCGCGCCGCCGTTCCACGCCGCGATGCGCAGCGCGCTGCCCAGGCCGTTCTGCGACAGCGCGATCGCCACGCTGATCACGTGGCCGCCGTAGACCAGCCGCTTGCCGAACCGGCTGTGCGCCATGGTCTGCTGATCGAAGTGGACCTGCGCGGTGTTGTGATAGAGCCGGGTCGCCTGGACGTGATCGGCCTCCTCGATCGTCATCGCGTCGGGGTGATCGAGCCGCTCGCCGATCGCGTAGTCGTCCCACAGCGCGCCCGGCGGCATCGCCCACGCGAGGTCGGGGTAGCGCTGGAGGTTCAGGGCCTCGGGCACCGGCAGGCGATCCGGCGTCACGACCGGCGGCAGCGCCGGCACCTGGTTCACGCCGCGGGCCGCCTCCTTGTCGTGCTTGGGCACCATCACCCAGCGCACGAAGCTCAGCACCTCCTGGCCCTTCTGGTTGGTGCCGCGCGTGCGGACGTAGACCACACCGGCCTCGCCGCTCGACACCTCGCGCAGCCCGATCACCTCGCTGGTCGCGATCAGCGTGTCGCCGGGGTAGACCGCGCGCAGGAAGCGCACGTCGGCGTAGCCCAGGTTGGCGGTCGCGTTGTGCGAGACATCCGCGACCGACTTGCCGAACACCACGTGGAACACGAGGAGGTCGGGAATGACCTCGCGGACGAAGCCGAGCGAGCGCGCCAGGTCGGTCGACGCCGCGAGCGGGTGGCGATCGCCGGTCAGCGCGATGTAGGTCGAGATGTCGCCGCCGTGCAGGGTGCGCGGGACCGCGTGCACCAGCTGCTGGCCGATGCCGAAATCCTCGAAGAAGCGGCCGGTCGAGACCTTCATCGCGCCGGGGCTATACCGCGAACTCCCTACTCGGTCAGCAGGTACGAGTAGCTGAACGACTCCGGGCTGCCGTCCCACGGCGGGAACGACGCGCCCTTGACCGCCGCGCTCACGCAATCGCCCTCGGGCTTGCCGGCGAACGCGCCGGTGACCTTCACGCTCGTGATCTTTCCGGATGGGTCGATCTTGAGCTTGATCGCCGCGGTGCCGGTCGTGCCCTTGTAGCAGGCCTGCGCGCGTGCCGCGACGGCGTCCATCCCGCGCTTGAAGTCATCGCCCGAGAGCTCCTTCTTGTCGAGCTTGGGCCTGGCCGGCTTCTTCGGCTCGTCGACGCCGGCTTCCTTGAGCAGCGCGTCGAACGATGGATCGCTGGTGTCGTCCTTGCCCTGCTTGGCGGCCGGCTTGGCCGGGGCCGCGGGCCGATCGGTGGCGACCGCGGCCGGCTCGCCGCTGGCGACCTTGGTGATGACCGTCTTGGGCCGCGTCGTGATCACGGCGCGGTGCCCAGGCGCGCCCTTGTGCTCGGGCATGAGCGCGCGGGTCGGCGGCGTGGCGGTGACCTCGTCCCGGGGCGCCTCGGGCTGGATCGGCTCGACCGTCGGGGTCGGCGGCGGCGCGGGCGGCGGGGCCGCGGCGGGCGCGGCCGCGGCCGGCGGCTGGATCGGCTGGCCGAGCGCGACGATCGGCGCGGCCGAGCCGGCCTTCGCGTTCTCGCGCGCGACGTCGTCCGACCTGGAGCTGCGGAGCAGCACGAAGCCGGCGACCGCGGCGGCGGCGAGCACGCCGGCGCCGGTGAACGCGAGGTAGCGCGAGCGCCGCGCGACCGG
>DATJAE010000223.1:0-45609 GCA_035516595.1 Kofleriaceae bacterium
TGTCGAGCCGCGCGCGCGAGGCCGCGTGCACCGCGCAGGGCGACACGGTGCGCGGCGACTTCGGCGCGTTCGCACGCAACGCGATCCAGCGCGCGTTCGCCGCGACCGGCGCGCCGTTCGCGCAGAGCGCGTTCGCCCACGCCAGCGCCGTGCTCGACCGCTACAGCGAGCAGCTCGCGGTCCAGACCGTCGCGGCCTGTCACGGCGGTGACGACTCCCCGCGGATCGCGGCGGCGCGCCGCGCGTGCCTGGCCGAGCGCGCGGCCGAGCTGGTCGGCCTGGTCGACGTGCTGTCGCACGCGGACGCCGGCGTCGTGCAGCGCGCGCCCAACGCGGCATGGGCGATCTTCGATCCCGCGCCGTGCAACGACGCGCACGTCCTGCTCGAGGCGCCGGCCGTGCCGCGCACGCCGGAGCAGGCGGCGTTCCTCGGCAAGCTGCGCGCGTTCGACGACGCCGGCCGTTACCAGGACGGCATCGCGCTCGCAAAGCCGCAGCTCGACGCGGCCCGCGCGCGCGGCGACCGCGACGCCGAGCTCGATCTCTCGCTCGTGCTCGGCCAGCTCGACGAGGAGGTGGCGCCGCCCGAGCAGATCGCGCCGATCTACGAGCGCGCGCTCGAGCTCGCCGAGGCGTCCGGACGCGATCTCGACGCCGCGGTCGCGCTGATCCGGCTCGCCAACCTCACCGGCTCGGTGCAGCACCAGCACGCGGCGGCGCACCGCCAGCTCGACCTCGCGCGCGCCAAGCTGGCGCGGCTCGGCGGCGGCAACGTCGCGATCCGCGCGACCCTGCTCGACACCGAGGGCGAGGTGCTGATGGACGAGAACCGGCTCGGCGAGGCCGAGACCGCGCTGCGCGAGGCCGCCAAGGAGCTCGCCCAGGCCTACGGCGACGATCACCCGCAGCTCGGCAACGCGCTCGGCACGCTCAGCGAGATCCTGCGCGGCGAGGGCAAGCAGGCCGAGTCGCTCGAGGTCAGCCGGCACACCGCCGACGTGCTGCGCCGCGCGCTCGGCGACGAGCACCCGACGGTCGCCGGCGCCGAGCTCAACCTCGCGACCGCGCTGGTCTGGATGCACCGCGACGACGAGGCCCGCCCGCTGCTCGCGCACGCCGACGCGGTGTTCGCGCGCACGTTCGGTGACGATCACCCGGTGCGCGCCGCGGTGTACGGCAGCCTCGGCGAGCTCGAGCGCGATCAGTCCCACTGGGACGCCGCGATCGACGCGTTCCGCAAGGCGCTCGCCGTGCTCGTGAAGCTCGGCGACGTCGCCGGCCAGGCCGGCGCGCGCGGCGACCTCGCGCGCACGCTGTCGCTCGCCGGCCGCGGCGACGAGGCGGTCGCCGAGCAGACCAAGGTGGTCGCGATCTACGAGCAGCTCGGCCCCGACGGTGCGCCGCGCCTGCCCGCCGCGCTGGCCGACCTCGCCGACATCGACACCGCGCGCGGCAAGCCCGCGCTCGCCGTCCCGATCGCCGAGCGCGCGGTCGCGCTCGCCGAGGCGCGCCCCGCCGACGCCAACCCCGACGACCTCGCCGATGCGCGGCTGGCGCTCGCCGCCGCGCTGTGGGACGCCGGCCGCGATCGCACGCGCGCCCGCGCGCTCGCCGAGAAGGCCCGCGCCGCGTACACCGATCCGGCGCGGGTCGGACGCGCCGCGCAGTGGCTCGCCGACCACAGGTAGTCAGCGATCGACGGGGAAGTCGATCCAGAACTCCGAGCCGCGGCCGACCTCGCTCGCGAAGCCGATGCGGGCCTGCATCAGCTCGGCGAGGCGCTTGCTGATCGCCAGCCCGATCCCGGTGCCCTCGACCGCGCCGAGCTCCTGCCCCGCCCGCTCGAACGGCGTGAAGATCCGGTCGCGCTTGTCCTCGGGGATGCCGATGCCATCATCGCTGACCGCGATCCGCAGCATCGAGCCCTCGCTCGCGGCGCGGAACGTGACGTGTCCGTCGGGCCGGCCGTACTTGATCGCGTTCGTGCCGAGGTTCATCAGGATCTGCGCGATGCGGACGCGGTCGGCGACGATGGCCGGTAGGTCCGGGGCCGGATCGATCACCGCGATCGCGATCTTCAGGCCATCCGCCATCGGGATCAGGTTCGTCACCACGTTGGCGATCACGTCTGCGATCGCGATCGGCTCGAGGTTGATCTTGATCTTGCCCTGCTCGATCCGCGCGAAGTCGAGCACGTCGTTGACCAGCTCGAGCATGTGCTCGCCGCCGGCCAGCAGGTGGCGGACGCGCTCGAGCTGGCGCTCGTCGAGCGGGCGCCGGTGATCGCACTCGAGCAGCTGCGCGAACCCGAGGATCGCGTTGAGCGGCGTGCGCAGCTCGTGGCTGAGCGACGACAGGAACTCGGTCTTCGCGAGGTTCGCGGCCTCGGCGGCGGCGAGCGCGCGGCGGAGCCCGTCGGTGCCGTCGTGCGCGCCCGTGGTGTCGACGATCGCGACCCGGAAGGTGGCGGCGCCGGCGACCGGCTCGATCGCGAGCACCGCCTGGAACGCCGCGCCATGCGCCGGGCGAACGCGAACCTCGATCGTGGCTCGTTCGGAGCGGCCGAGCGCGATGTGCAGGCGGTCGGCGTCGGCCTCGTCGAGGAAGCGCGCGAGCGGGACGCGATCCTTCGGCGCTTGCCCGAGCATCCGCCACGCGGTGGCGTTGCCCTCGACGATCCACGTCCCCGCGCGGAGCGCGACGATCCCGACGGGAGCCCCGTCCCACAGGATCCGGTAGCGGTCGCGGGCCGCCTCGGCGTCGCACCGCTGACGCTCGATCGTCTGGCGCAGCGCCTCCACCTCGGCCCGCTGGCGCTCGATGTCCTCGCTCTGCACGTCGAGCTCGACCTGCAGCAGCTCGAGCTGATACGCGACACCGGCGATCTCGTGCGGAGAGCGCGCGCCGCCGGAGATCCGTTCCTCGGCCCGTTTGTGGAGATCGATGAGCTTCCCTGCCATCACTGCTCCCCGCTCGACCCCGGCAGGATAGCCGAGCCCCGGCGCGGTGCACGCCGATCCGGTCGCAACCGCCGTCCGATGCGCGCGTGACTGGCCCGGAATGACCCAGGCATCTCCCGGGCCGTGGCCGATCGCGCACCGCCGCGGCCTCCGAGCGCGATCGCAAGCGCGGCCTGGAGGCCGGCTTCGATCACCAGTCGCAGCCGAGCTCGGTCTTGGTGATGTGGCAGCGCAGGCACATCCGGCGGTTGCCGCGGTCCTCGGCGCGGCAGCGCGCGCTGCCCCTCCAGCCGCTCGGGTGCGGCGACGCCCGCACCATGTTGCTCGGCTCGGCGCTGTGGCAGGTCAGGCAGTCCTCCTCGCGATGGCACGACGCGCACGCCGAGATGTTGCGGCGCGCGTCCTGCGCGTGAAGGTTCGGCCCGGGCCCGGCCGACGCCCAGCCGACCGGATGGAACTGCTTGGTCGGATCGCTCGCGTCGAACTGGGTGTTGCCGCGCGTACCGATGCCCTCGCGCTCGTGGCACGCCACGCAGAAGCTCTCGTAGCGATGGCACGCCGAACAGTCGGGCCGGCCGCGCCGCGCCTCGATCGGGTGGGTCATGAGGTAGTCGCCGGGATGGAAGTCCATCGGCTTGACCGTGCCCTGGTGGCAGGCGACGCACTCCGAGCGATCGTGGCAGGCCTCGCAGGTCGCGCCGGGCTGGCTCGCCTGCTGGCGGTGATCGCGCGCGAAGCCGGGTCCGTGCGCGTCGCCGAGCTGATCGCTCTGCGGCGCGAGCGTGCCGAACTCGAACTGGGTCTGGATCAGCCCGCCGAGCTTGGCGAGGTGGCAATCAGCGCAGTGGCGCTGCTCGATCCCGTCGTCGTGGCAGGTCAGGCACGACTGCATGGTCGGGAGCTGGCGCGCGGTCGCGAGATCGACCCGAGACATGTCGCCGTGGCAGCTCGCGCACGAGATCTTCGCGTGATCGCTGTGCGGGAACTTGAGCGGGGTCGGCGTGAGGTAGACGCGCTCGACCGGGCGGTCCGGCGCGTAGCCGACGTGACAGCCCGCGCACGCGGTCACCGGCTTGGCGTCGTTGTCGGGCTTGCCGCGATCGATCGGATGGCACGCCCGACACTCGGCCTCGGTCGGGATCAGGTTGTCGACCGCGGAGCGCGACGTGGCCGCCGACGGATGGCATTGCTCGCAGTGCGCGCCGCGCGCCAGGTGCTGGCGGTGCGAGAACACCAGCGGCAGGCGCTGCAGCGGGTAGACCACCGGCGACCAGTCGTCGGGCACCGGTGCGTCGGCGAGCACCGCGGCGCCGGCGCACAGGATCGCGATCGCGAGCACGCGGCGCATCACGGCTCCGGCGCGAACGCGAGGTCGAGCACCGCGACCACGCGGGTCTGGAGGTTGTGGATCGCGTCGTAGTCGGCCTCGGCGATGCCGTGCAGCGCGACGAAGTCGGCGACCTGGTACGTCGTGGTCAGCACGGTCGAGCTCGTCACGTAGTCGCGCGCGAGCGAGTGATCGTCCTCGCGCACCCCGAGCACGATCGCCTGGCCGCGCAGCCACAGCCCGGGCTCGGCGCGCCAGCCCGCGGTCGCGGTGCCGCCGACCCGCCGGCCGCCCCAGCCGTCGTCCCACAGCGCGTCGAGCTTGCCGCTCCACGCGCCGCGCACGCGCTCGAGCCCGGCGTCGAATCCGCCGGCGAGCGACGGCTCGCCGTCGTCGTGGCCGTAGTGGCGCAGCCACGCGTCGGCGGTGCCGCGCCACGCGGTGCCGCGGTACTGATAGCCGAGCCGCACGTCGGTGGTCGGCTCGATCGAGAACGCGTTGAAGATCGAGTCGCCGTCGAACGTCGGGTAGAAGTACTCGACCGCCGGCTCGAGCACGCTCGCGCCGTGGACCAGGCGCAGCCCGGCGTCGGCGCGATCGAACAGCGCGTCGAGCAGCGAGTAGCGCGCGTCGGCGTACGGCTCGAGCCGGGTCGCGTCGCCGAGCTCGAACGTGCCGTGGACGCGGGCGTAGATCCGCTCCTCGTTCACGCCGGAGGACGGCGCCTGGCCGTAGTCGTTCGGGTAGAGCCCGAGGTCGGGATACTGCAGGCGATCGACCGGGCCGATCAGCCCGACCGTGTCGGACCAGGTACGGCGGTAGCCGAGCTCGGCGCCGAACCGCTTGGAGCCGATGGTCGCGACGTGAAACCCCACGGTCGGCTGATCGACATCGCGCTGCGGGCAGTACTCGTAGTCGCTGGTCAGCCGGTTGTTGGTGATCGTGCGCTCGCGATCGATCAGCTGCCACGACCCGGTGCCCGGCGTCGGGCCCTCGACGTACTCCTGGCAGCCGGCGCCGCTCGTGCCGTCGAGCTCGTAGGCCGACACGCCGAGCGGCGAGCTCGCGCGCACCCGCAGCCCGCCGTCGAGGTCGACCTCGATCGGCGCGCGCGGTACGGCGTAGCGCGCGGCGGCGCCGTCGAACGCGCTCGACGACCAGCCGTCGTCGATCATGACGCGGCCGAGCTGCACGGTCAGGCGATCGTCGGCCAGGCCCTCGAGCTGGAGGTAGCCGTAGAGCAGCTGGAGCTGCGCCGCGGACTCCTCGAGCTCGGGCACGACGTCGATCGCGTCGCGCACCGTGCCGCCGGGCAGCAGGATCCGGCCCATCGTGTAGTCGCCGAAGTCGTGATCGATCCGGAGGTAGGTCTGGAAGCTGATCCGCAGCCCGCGCTCGGGAAGGTGCGCGATCCGGCGATTCTGCGCGAGATCGCCGACGTCCCAGATCCGCAGCGCGATGGTCTCGGTGATGATCCGCCGGCCGAGCAGCACGTCGGGCCCGGCGAGCTGGTAGTCGGGCAGCTGGTAGAAGTTGCCGATCGATTCGGCGCGAAGCCAGAACTCGTAGGCGTGCGCGGTGGGCGCAAGCGCGATCGTCGCCGCGGCTGCGACGCACCACCGGAGCATCGCGGCGACGGTAACACGCGGCGCTACGGCGCGCGGGTCGCCTGGATCGTGATGATCGAGACCTGCGCCCCGGACAGGGCCGCGATGCCCCACGCGCCGCGATCGGAGGCATCCGGATCGCCGGATAGATCACAGGTCAGCTGGGTGGTGCCCGCGTCGACGCTGGCGGTGTGGCCCGAGACCGCGAACGTCAGGTTCGAGGTCCCGCCGAGCACGACCGGGTCATCGCCGGTACACAGCGTGGTCGCGGCGCCGCCGTCGAGGCGTTCGATCACGATCGGCTCGTCGGGCGCGAGCAGCGCGACCAGCGCGCGGCCGGGGCCGAGCTGCTGCGCGATCAGCGCGACGCCACCGCCGAGGACGCCGACCGTCGCGCTCAGCGAGCCGGTGGTCATGCGCGGTCCGCCGACCAGCGCCCGCGCCGCGAGCGAGTCGTCGCTCGCCGACAGGGTGAAGCCGATCGATCGATTCACCGCGGCGGGATCCGGCGCGGTCAGCGCGCTGTTGGCCGACGAGGTCGGGAACGCGCTGGCGGTCTTCGACTGCGGGCCGACCAGCGACGGCCGGTACAGCCATGCGTGCGGGCTCGAGACCCCGGCGATCGCGCCGCCCGCGACCAGCACCGTGCCGTCGCGCAGCCGGATCACCGCGGGCGAGCCGAGCGCGGGCGGCGGGTTGCCCGCGAGCGCGACCGGCGTCCACGCGTCGGTGGTCGGCGAGTAGCTCGACACGCTGGCATCGCCGCCGAGCGCGAGCACTGTGCCGTCCTCGAGCGCGACCAGCCGGCTGCCGTCGAACGCCGGCGCCGAGGCGATCGCCGTCGTCGCCCCGGCGTCGGGGGCGAGCTGACCGGCCGCGCCGGTCTGCGCGCTGCCGTCGGGCTCGAGCGCGGTGAGCAGCGCGCCGCCGTCGAGCGGCACGACCTGCGCGTGAAAGCCGGCCAGCCCGGTCGCGGTGTCGTCGGCGAGCGCGAACCGATCGGCGGTCGCGGGATCGCCGAACCCGCCGGCGAGCACGTAGCGCTCGCTGCCGTCGGCCTGCTCGCCGAGGTCGTAGAGCCGCGCGCCGTAGCGCTTGCCGGTGAGCGCCGCGCTCGACACCCGGGTCGCGGTGTTGGCGAGCGACGCGATCGGATAGTCGTACGCGCTCTTGAGCGGGAAGTCGACGCAGGTGTCGCCCATGACGCCGTTGCAGCCGCCCGCGATCAACACGTGCGTCGCGTCGAGCTGGATCGCACCGTGGAACGCGCGCTCCTCGCCGAACGAGCCCGGCGTGAGCTCGCGCGTGGTCGGATCGAACGTCATCGCGACGTGCTCGGGCCCGGTGATCAGCACGCGCCCGTCGGCGAGCTCGGTGAGGACCGCGCCGGCGAACCCGGTCGCGCCGAGATCGACCGGCACGTCGACCGGCTGGAACGTCGCCGTCGTCGGATCGTAGTAGTCGGCGGTCGCGAGCGGCACGTGGTTCATCGCGCCGTCGAGCGCGTAGCCGCCGACCACGAGCGCGCCGTCGCCGGCGAGCGCGATCGCCGGGTCGATGCGCGGCTCGCCGAGATCGCCGGTCGCGCAGAACCCGTCCTGGGCGAGCATCGCGATCCGGATCTCGGCGTGATCGGCGAGCGAATCGAACGCCAGCGGCATGGTCTTGCCGATCGCCTGGACGTCGCCGTTGGCCACGCTGGCCTCGACGCCGAGCTGCAGCGTATCGGCCGGCAGCGACCCGAGCTCGGTCGGCGCGCTGACGTCGGTCACGACCTGATCGCTCGGCGTGTACGCGTAGACCCGCAGGTGGGTGACTCCCGGCGGCATGCCGCAGCCGCCGAGATCGACCGGCACGAGCGTGACGTGCGCGGGCGCGTCGCCACACGCCGCGGCGAGCGCGGTCACGAGCACGACCCGGGCGATCACCACACACATGATACTCTGACCGCGATGACCGAGTTGCCGACGACGTTCGGCAAGTACTACCTGACCGAGAAGCTCGCGACCGGTGGCATGGCCGAGATCTATCTCGCGAAGCTGATCGGACCCGGCGGGTTCGAGAAGCCGCTCGTCATCAAGCAGATCCTGCCGAAGCTGACCGGCCAGCGCCACTTCGTCGACCTGTTCGTCGCCGAGGCCAAGACGCTGGTGACGCTGGCGCACGGCAACATCGTGCCGGTCTACGAGCTCGGCGTGGTCGACGATGTCTACTTCATCGCGATGGACTACATCGACGGGCCGACGCTGTACCGGCTCACCGAGACCATGGCCGGGCGCGACGCGAAGATGGAGCCGGCCGTCGCCGCGTGGATCGCGGCGCGCATCCTCGAGGGCCTCGACTACGCGCACCGCAAGGGCGAGGGCGTGATCCACCGCGACCTGTCGCCGCGCAATGTCATGCTGTCGCGCGACGGCGAGGTCAAGCTGGTCGACTTCGGCATCGCGGTGACGCTCGGCGAGCCCGGCGAGCGCGGCGCCGACGAGGCGGTGCCGACCGGATCGTTTCCGTACATGTCGCCGGAGCAGGTGCGGCGCGAGCCGCTCGACGTCAAGACCGACCTGTTCTCGCTCGGCGTCCTGTGCTGGGAGATGCTGGTCGGCCGCCGGCTGTTCGCGCGCGGCGACGCGCAGGCCACGCTCGATGCCGTGCTGTCCGCGGAGATCCCGTCGCCGTCGAGCCAGCGCGCCGAGGTGCCGCACAAGCTCGACGAGGTCGTGATGCGCGCGCTCGAGCGCGATCGCGACGCGCGCTGGCCCAGCGCGGCCGAGATGCTCGCCGCGCTCAACCGCTACCTGTACGCGCTCGACGAGACGCCCGGCCCGCGCGACGTCGCGGCGCTGGTCGGGCGGTTCTGCCCGCCCGAGACGCGGCGGCTGCCGACCCACGTCGAGGCGGCCGGCGAGCGCGGCCAGACCGAGCCGCCGCCGGCCGGGCCGCGCACCGCGGTGATCCCGCGCGACGCCGCCGCGCGCGGCAAGCGGCCCAAGCGCCACCAGACGTTCGCGACCAACGTCGATCTCGAGCATCTGCTCGAGCGCGCGACGCCGATCCACGGGGTCGAGGCCCTGCCCGAGCCCGAGCCGGAGCCCGAGCCCGAGCCCGCGCGGCCGATCACCCGGCGCACCCAGCCGCGCATGGAGGCGGTCGAGGAGCCGATCGACCCCAGGGGCTTCGCGCCCGGGGGCAGCGCCGCCGAAGGGCGGCGCGGCTCGATCGAGACCGCCGAAGATCGCCGAGGCATCATCGCGCCGCCGCTGTTCGGCGGGGCCGGCGGGCCGAGCCGGGCGGTGCTGATCGTGATCGGCCTGGGCGGGCTGGCGCTCGCGGCCGCCGCGGTGTTCGTGTTCTTTCGCGGCCGCGCCGCGGTGCTCCGCCCCGACGCGGCGATCGAGCGCGACGCGCCGGCGATCGTCGCGCCGCAGCCCGACGCCGCGCCGGCGCCACCGATCGACGCGAGCGCGCCGCCCGCCGACGCGCCCGAGCCGGCCGCAGACGCCGCGATCCACCACGCCCCGCGCGACGCGGCGATCGCACGCGTCCACGTCGACGCGAGCGCGGCCGTGCCCGCCGCCACCGGCACGCTCGCGATCGGTGCGGTCGGCGTCGCGTACGGCGACATCTACGTCGACGGCCAGAAGCTCGGCAACACGCCCAAGCAGCTGGTGCTGCCGGTCGGCCATCACACCGTCGAGGTCGTCGATCCCAACGCGTCCCCGCCGCGCAAGCAGACGTTCGCGATCGACGTCAAGGTCGGCGAGCCCGCGCACGTCGTCGCCGACTTCCGCTGAGCGCACGTAACAAGTGCGTGTCGCGCGGGCGTCGTAACGCGATCGTAAGCCGCACATTGCCTCGCACGCGCCGCACGGGTTGCCGTATTGCCTGGTCATGCGGACCAACGCGTTGACGGCGCTCGGAGCGTGGCTTGCGTGCGGCTGCGCGGGGCGCGCGTCGCCGCCGCCGCTCGATGCCGGCGCCCAGTCCGGGGCGGTCGACCTCACGGGATGCCTCTACCAGCTCGCGGCGCCGGTGACGATCGACGGCCAGACCTTCGAGCTGGTCCAGGACACCGGCTCGTCGACGCTCGCGGTCGCGACCGCGAGCTGCGCGAGCTGCGCCGACGGAGGCCTGGCGCCGCCGTTCAGCCCCGGCCACGCCACCACCGATCTCCAGCAGAGCGCGTCGGCCTACTACAACGGCGACATGTCGTTCGGCTGGACCGCGGAGCTCTACCAGGCGCCCGTCGCGATCGGCGGCGTCGTCGCGAGCGTCCGCCTCGCCGGGATCGATCAGGTCTCCGGCGGCTGGGGCAACGTGCAATGCGGTGAAGCGCTGCAGGTCAGCGGCGGGCTCGGCCTGGGCACGCCCGACCTGCTGACCCAGGGCACGACGTGCTTCGTCGACGATGCGGTCGCGAACGGCATGCCGGACGTGCTCGCGCTGCGGCTGTGCCAGAGCACGGGCAACCTGTGGCTCGGAACGTTCGATCCGTCCGCGTTCGCAGGCCCGCTCCAGTACACGCCGATGGCCGAGGCGTCGGGCTACGACGTCACGTGGACGGCCGCGCTGGTCGGCTCCGGCGCCGCGGCCTCGCAGATCGCCGTGCCCGACGCGTCGCAGCTGGCGTTCACCGACAGCGACCAGCTCGGGCTGATCGTTCCGGACACGATGTTCGCGCCGATCACCGCCGCGATCGAACAGAGCCCGGCGTTCCAGCAAGACTTCGGCGCGTCGTGGTTCGTCCCCACCTACCCTGCCGCCTTCGAGAACTGCATCATCTCGAGCAAGACGCCCTCCGAGCTCGACGCCGAGCTGCCGCCGCTCACCCTGCGGCTCGGCACGAGCGACCCGATCGACGTCGTGCTGGACGCGACGCGCTCGTACCTGTGGTACACGCCCCACGATTCCGGGTTCGCGTACTGCCAGGCGATCATCGACGGGGCGGCCCGCAACTGGGGCGACTTCGCCGACCTCGGCGACGTGCTCATGATCGGTCACGTCTTCGTGATCGACCGCGCGAACCAGCGCGTCGGCATCGCGCCGGCGCCGTGCACCGACTAGAACTGCCCGGGATCGACGCCGACGGTCGGCTGCGGCCTCGACGAGGTCTCGACCGCGATCACCACGACGGTCGCGATCACCGCGGCCGCCGCGACGCCGCCCCACAGGTACGGGCTGCGGCACCAGCGGCAGCGATGCTCGACCACGACGATCGATCCGCCGACCCGCGGGTCGGCGAGCACGCTCGGCGGATAGCGCAGGTCGGCCGCGCGCACCGCCTGCCACGCCGCGCGCGCCGCGGCGAGCAGGCCGCCGTCGTCGTAGCCGATCTCGACCACCGCGGTGCAGCGCGCCGGCGCGCCGGCGCAGCGCTGCGCGAGCACGGCCTCGCCGCCGCGGCGATCGCTGTCGGCGACCAGCACCAGGTCGTCGAGATCGGCGAAGCGCAGCGCGCTGTCGACCACGCCCTGCGCCAGCGCGTCGGCCAGGCCGGGCCGCGCGCCGCCCGCGAGGCTGTCGGCGTCGGGATCGCGGTCGAGCGCGAGCGACAGCGCGGTCGTGCGATCGTCGACCGCGATCGCCTGGGCGCGCGGCAGGTAGCCGAGCGCGCGCGCGACCAGCACGTGCTGGCCGACCGCGAGCTCGGCGCGCAGCGGGGTGCGGCCGAGCTCGCTGCCGTCGACGCTCGCGATCGCGCCGGCCGGCTCGCTCGCGATCGTCACCGTGCGGGTCGTGCGCGGCAGCGCGCGCGCGGCATCGACCGCGGCGACCACGTCGGGCGGGAACTCGCCGCTGGTGATCGGCCGATCCGGATCGAGCGCGACCGCGAGCTCGAGCGCGGCCTGGGCGTCGGCGGTGCGGCCGAGCTGGCCGAGCACGATGCCGAGCCGGAGCGACGCGTCGGCGTAGAGCGCCGCGCCGCCGGGCAGCGCGACCAGCTCCTCGGCGTCGGTGCGCGCCGCGGCGAGCCGCTCGCGCGCCAGCTCGAACGCCACCCGCTGGTAGGCCTGCCAGCCCTCGTCGATCATCGCCCGCACGTGGCGGAACCGGGCGAGCGTCTCGATCGGCACCGCGCCCGCGGCGAGCGCGCCGCGCGCCGCGGCGATCGCGTCGCCGACCACGCGGCGCGGCGGCCCTTCGCCGATCGCCGCGGCCATCGCCGCCGCGACCGCGCTGCGATCGGTGCGCGACGCCGACACCGCGATCACGCCGGTGCCATCGCCCCGCGCGATCTGCGGCCACGCGATCGCGATCGCGATCGCGCACCGGATCGAGAGCACCCTCACGAGACGGAAGTATACTCGCGCCATGTCGTTCGAATGGATGGAGCGCACGCCCGGGCGGCGCGATGGCAGCAAGCTGCGCGCGAAGGTCGCGGCCGAGGAGCTCGCGAACCGCGCGGCCACGCTGTTCCGGCTCGGGTTCTCGCAGGACGACGCGACCGCACGCCTGGTCGCGCGCGTCGCGTGGGAGTTCGATCCGTCGTCGCGCCACGGCGGCCCGCACAAGCGCCCCGAGGCGCTGTCCGATGCCGCGATCGCCAAGATCGTCGGCGAGACCTACGCGCGGCGGCCGAGCAGCTGGTGAACCGGTTCGCCGCCCTGGTCGCGCTCGCGGCATGTCAGCCGCCCGGGGCGAGCACGCCGACCACCCGGCCGGCGCCGGCGCCGCTCGCGTTCTCGCTGCGCGACCTGGTCGGCGACTGGCGCTGGCTGTACCACGCCGACGAGGCCGGCACGTCGCGCGTCGAGGACGAGCGCTGGCGGTTCGAGCGCGACCCGGGCAACGCGAACCGCCTGCTCGGCCGCTACCTGCGCTCGGTCGAGGTTCGCGCGCTCGATCGCGAGCCGTTCCACTGCAACCAGCGGCCGTGGTACCGCCAGCGCGCGCTCTACGACGTGACCGCCGAGCTCGACGGCGACCAGTTCGTCATCCGCGAGACCGGCTACACCACCGAGCCATCGCCGTGCGATCACGGCTTTCGCCACATGGCCGACTACCGTGCGACGCCCAGGGGCGATCAGCTCGCGCTGTCGTGGGGCGACGGCAGCCAGACGCTGTGGCAGATCGACGATGCCGCCGCGCCGCTGCCCGAGGCGCCGTGGCCGCAAAGCTACACGCCCGAGGGCGCGTGGCAGTGGGACGCGAGCTCGTACGACGCCGACGGCAACATCCACGACGAGCACGAGTGGTGGGAGATCACGCGGCGCGGCGACACCCGGCTCGACGCGACCTATCGCCGGCGGGTCACGGTGCGCAGCCCGGACGGCAAGGTCATCCCGTGCGCCGGCGCCGCGAGCTGGAGCTTCGACGACGCCTACGTGCTCGACGGCCAGAAGGAGGAGGAGCACTGGCACCTGTGGGAGCGCGCGGTCTCGCCCGGCGATCACCCGTGCCTGCGCGCGACCCCCAGGCGCACGCTCGACGAGGCCACCGCCGAGCAGATCGGCGCGTTCTTCGTCATGGAGTGGCGCGGCAAGCGCCGCGAGATCCTCTACCGGCCCGACCCCGCGCCCGGCACGTAGCCGGTTGCAGTGCGCGGGTGCACGGGGTGCACGCCACCGCGAGCGACCACGATCCGAGGCGTTGGCCGGGCACGCCGGGTGCTAGGGTCGGCCGCATGGGCCTCTGGTCGCGCGTGTTCGGCAAGCAACCACCACCTCCGCCCGCCGTGCCTCCCGGCAAGGTCTGGGTCATGGGCACCGCGCCGTGGGGCGGCGTGCTGCTCGAGTGCGGCGCGATGGAGCTGGTGCTGGTCGTGATGCCGGTCACCGATCCGGACCTGTACCGCCAGCTCCCGACGTTTCCACCTGGAACGATCAAGGCCGTGATCGCATGCAACGACCGCGATCACGGCTACCTCGCCGGCCAGCAGGTGGCGCGGGCCGCCGGGGTCGCGACGCTCTACGCGACCGCGTCGAACCGCGCGGTGGATCGCTTGCCGGCGGGACGTGCGCCGAGCGCGGCGTCGATCCCGGTCGAGCAGCTCCGGCGGCTCGCGTGTGGCTCGCTCGAGCTGCTCGTGCACGGCGACGGCGCGGTGTGGGCGACCTGGAGCAACGGCGTCACCGCGCTGGTCGGCGACGCGATCACGCTCGACGCGATCCGCGAGGATGCGCCGATGAACGTGCTCGGGCGGATCGCGACGCGCGCCGCCTCCGGACCTGGCGATCACGCGGCGGTCCGCGGCTACGTGCCGATCGACAGCGTGCCGGTCAGCGATCGCGACGACGGCCGGCCGGTCATGGACCAGATCCTCGCCGCGATCATCGCCGGCGAGCTCGATCGCGCGGACGCGCTCGCCGCGGACGCGGTCGATCGCGGCGAACGCGCGTCCGAGATGTGGTTCCAGCGCGCGATCGTCGCGATGATGCGCGGCGACGACGACGCCGCGATCGCGGCGCTCGAGCACGACCCCGACGATCCCGCGGCGGCCACCAGCCTGGGTCAGCTCTACGCACGCCGCGGCGATCCGCGGGCTCGCGCCCTGGCCGGTTCAGCGCTCGCCGCACGCCCCGACGACTCGATCGCGATCCGCGGCGCGATCCTCGCCCACGCGCTGACCGGCGATCCCGCCGGTGCGCACGCGATCCTCGCCACGCATGGCGCGCACCTGCCGCGCGAGGTCCGCGTCGCGTTCGCCGAGACGATCGACCACCCGCCGCCGTCCCTGCGCCATCGCTTTCCCGAGCACGCGTCGGCCGCCGCCGAGGCCGCCAAGCCGCTGGTCGACGCCAGGCGCTACGCCGAGGCCGAGCCGCTGCTCCGGCGCGCGGTCGCGCTCGATCGCACGGCCGACGAGCACGTCGTCGAGCTCGGCCACGTGCTGTCGCAGCTCGGCCGCGACGCCGATGCGATCGCGGCATACGACACGGCGCTCGCCGAGGGTGGCTCGCCGCTGCTCCGCTTCAACCGCGCGAACTGCCTGCTCCGGCTCGAGCGCTTCGCCGCCGCGATCGACGACTATCGCGCGTGCATCGCCGCGATCCCCGAGCGCGCCGAGCTCCGGGTGAACCTGGTGTCGGCGCTCCACGCCAGCGGAGACGCCGCGGCCGCCCGCCGCGAGCTCGACGCGTTGCGCGCGACCGGCGCGGTCTCGCCGCAGCTGGTCACCGGGCTCGAGCGCATGCTGGCCGACGGCTACGCGCGGTAGACCTTCGCGACGTAGTCCTCGAGCATGCGATCGCTCGAGAACCGCCACTGCGACATCGCGATCGACGCGCGCATGATCGCGACCCAGCGCACGCGGTCGGCGTAGGCCGGCAGGACCTCGCGCTCGAGCACGTGATAGAGCAGCTCGCGATCGCGCTTGTCGACCCGCGCCTCGTCCTTCTCGTCGAACGGATCGTCGTCGGGATCGGGATCGCCGATCTTCCAGCCGGTCACGCCGTGCTCGCAGCCCTCCGGCCACCAGCCGTCGAGGATCGACAGGTTCGGCACGCCGTTCATCGCGGCCTTCATCCCGCTCGTGCCGGAGGCCTCGAGCGGCCGGCGCGGGTTGTTGAGCCAGATGTCGGCGCCGCGCGTCATCAGCGCGCCGATCCGCATGTCGTAGCTCTCGAGGAACACGATATGGCGCGGGTGCTTCTTGGCGGCGTCGACCAGCTTGCCGACCAGCGCCTTGCCCGCGGTGTCGCGCGGGTGCGCCTTGCCGGCGTAGACGATCTGCACGCCCTTGTCGAACAGCCGGCGCAGCGCCTTGTCGTCGCCCAGGATCAAGGTCGCGCGCTTGTAGGCGGCGGCGCGCCGCGCGAACCCGATGATCAGCCCGTTGGCGTGGAGCTTGGCCTTGCTGCGCGCGGCGATCTCGGCGCACAGCTCGGCCTTCATCGCGGCGTGGGCGCGCCACAGCTCGGCATCCTGGCGATCGCGCGGCTTGTCGGGCACGAGCGCGGCGCGGATCCGTGCGTCCTGCCAGGTCGGCGCGTGCACGCCGTTGGTCACGCTGATGATCGGCGCCGCGCCGGCGACGTCCTTCCACATCTCGCGCGCGGTCTCGCCGTGCAGCTCGGCCACGCCGTTGGCGATCCGCGCCAGGCGCAGGCCGGCCACCGTCATCGAGAACGGCGAGCCGCCGATCCTCTCGAGCTCGGCGTCGGTGAAGCCGAGGTCGGCGTCGAGCTTGCGCATGACGTCGAGCTCGTGGACCTCGTTGCCGGCGGGCACCGGCGTGTGCGTGGTGAACGCGACGTGCGGGCGCAGCTTGGCCATGCGCTCGGCGAGCGTGCTGCCGCCGAACGTGCCGTGGCGGAGCAGCTCGAGCCCGGCGAACACCGCGTGGCCTTCGTTGAAGTGATAGACCTCGGGCTTCTCGCGCAGCGCGTGGAGCAGCCGCACGCCGCCGACCCCGAGCACGATCTCCTGGGCGAGGCGATCCTCCTCGCCGCCGCCGTACAGCCGCTTGGTGATCCAGCGATCGTCGTCGCGCTCGGGCTCGAGCAGGTAGAGCGTCGAGCTGACGTAGCGGTCGACCCGCCACGCGCGCAGCGGCATGCGCTTGCCGCGCACCACGACCTCGACCCGCGCGTCGACGCGGCGCAGCGCGTCGCGCGGCGTCTTGGGGTACTGGTCCTCGATGCCGTGGGCGCCGATCACCTGCCGGGTGTAGCCCTCGTCCCAGAACAGCCCGATCCCGACCACCGGCAGGTGCAGGTCGCCGACCGACTTCATGTGATCGCCCGCGAGGATCCCGAGCCCACCCGCATAGATCGGAAACGACGGATCGAGCCCGTACTCCATGCAGAAGTACGCGACGCGCGGACACGACGACATCGGGCGGAAGGTACAAGATTGTTGGCCAACCCGCCTGCAAGCGCGTACACAATGGAAAGATGAAGGGTAAGCCGTCCGGACCGCGCGCTGGGCGTGCGGCGGTGTCGCCCGAGGATGCCGCGCTGTTCGCGGCCGCGGCCAGCGGAGCGGTGCCCCTGCCCGGCCGGGATCGCGTGGCGGTCCCGCCGCCGCCGCGCTCGCCGGTCCGCGTGGACGAGCTCCCGCCCGAGGTCACCCTCGCGGCCGAGGCCGATGGCGCGCGCTACGCGGCGCGCGCCCCCGGCGTGTCGCGCGCCCAGATCGCCGAGCTGCGCGCCGGCAAGCTGCGCGCGGAGCGCACGCTCGACCTCCACGGCGCCACCACCGAGCAGGCGTCCGCGCAGCTCCGCCAGTTCCTGCTCGACGCCCGCCGCGAGGCCCGGCGCTGCGTGCTGATCGTGCACGGCCGCGGCCTGCACTCCGACGACGGCCGCGCCACGCTGCGCGAGGCGGTGGTCGGCGAGCTGCTCGGCCCGCTGTCGGGCCTGGTCCACGCGTTCGCGACCGCGTCGCCGAGCGACGGCGGCGACGGCGCGACGTTCGTCATGCTGCGGGGGGCCCGGTGAGGCTCGCCCTCGCCGTCGTGCTCGCCGCCGCACCCGCGCTCGCCGGGACCGGCGCGGTGCCCGCGAAGACGCCGACCCGATCCAGGGCGATCCCGGCCGCCGCGCCCGCGCCGCACGGCGACGCGTCCGGCGAGATCAAGCCACGGCTCGACGGCGCGCACGCGCGCGTCGCGTTCGGCCAGGCGGGCGTGCTGCGCCCGGCGCGCGAGGTGGTCGGCCGGCGCGAGGAGCCGCTCACCCCCGAGGAAGCGACCGCCAAGCAGATCGAGAGCCTGCTGCGCGGCCCGCTGCGCTACAGCGTGACCGGCGTGTTCGTCGCCGACGCGCGCACCGGCGAGCCGCTGTTCGCGGTCAACGCCGACGACCCGCTGAACCCGGCGTCGAACGTCAAGATGATCTCGACCGCCACCGCGCTCGAGCTGCTCGGGCCGGACTTCCGCTACCCGACCCGGCTGCTCGGCCCCGAGCCCGACGACCTCGGCACGATCCGCGGCAACGTCTACCTGCTCGGCAGCTGGGATCCCACGCTCGCCGCGAGCGACCTCGACGACATCGCGGCGCAGCTCGCCGCGCGCGGCGTACGCGAACTCGACGGCGACGTCGTGGTCGGCCGCGATCCGACGCGCGACGCGATCTACCGCGCGACCCTGCCGATCGAGATCCGGGCCGGCGCGCCGGGGGAGCCGCCGATCGCGACCCCGCCCGCCGGCTTCGATCTCGTCACGTTCAAGATCGCGGCGACCACCGCGCGTACCGTGCGCCGCGCCGCGCTCGGCTACGCCGCCGAGACCATCACCGACCCCGCCGGCCACCTGCGCGTCCAGCTGTCGATCACCGGCACGCTCGGCAAGGGCGCGACGCTCGTGTACCCGCTCGAGGTCGCCGAGCGCACCGCGTTCGCCGGCCACGCGCTGCGCGCCGCGCTGCGCGCCCACCAGATCGCGATCACCGGCGACGTCAAGCTCGAGGAGCTCGGCGACTTCATCGGCGATGCGGTGCAGTCCGGCGCGCTGCCGATCGAGCTCGGCCGTCACGAGTCGGCGCCGCTCGCCGAGATCATCGCGCACGTCAACAAGTGGAGCATCAACTGGCTCGCCGACCGCATCGTGATGACCGCCGCCGGCCTCGCGCACCGCCAGCCGCCGTCGATGGCGCTCGCCGTCGAGGCGATGTACGGCTGGCTCGCGCGCCACGTTCACCTCGACAAGGCCGACCTCCTGGTCGACACCGGCTCGGGCCTGTCGTACCAGACGCGGATCACCGCGCACGAGCTGGTCTCGATCGTGCGCTGCGCCGCGGGCTACGTGCCCGACTCGGACCCCGCGGTCGCGCGCGCGTGGCTCGGGTCGCTGTCGATCGGCGGCACCGATGGCACGCTCGGCCGCCGGTTCCGCGCGCCCGAGGTGCGCGGCCGGCTGTTCGGCAAGACCGGCACGCTGTCGACCGTGATCGCGCTGTCCGGCGTGCTCGAGGTCGATCCGGCGCGACCGCTCGCGTTCTCGATCGTCACCAACGGCGATCGCCCGCTCGCCAAGGGCTACGTGCGCAAGGCGCACGAGCAGCTGATCGGGCTCATCACGAAGTACCTCGCCACGACCGCGAAGAGCTCGATCGCGCCGGCGCCGACCAGGACGACCCCGGCCGAGCGCGCGCCCGAGGATCTCGACGAGGCCGAGACCCCGGACCCGCAGCTCGACGCCGAGACCGCGGGCGACAAGTGATCGCTACGCCTTCTTGAACTTCAGCACGAAGCGATCGCTCGTGCCGCGCTTGTTGCCGGCCGCCTTGGGCGACGAGTTCCAGTCGCGCTTGTCGTCGGGGTTGCGCAGCACGTCGCTCTCGCCCGCCAGCTTGAACCCGGCCGCGGTGACCTCCTTCTTCACGAGGTCCTCGTCGATCCGGTGCAGCGTCTCGCTGTCCTTGGTCCCGCTGCCCTTGGTCGCGCTCGAGTCGATGATGCCGTAGACGCCGCCCTTCTTGAGCGCCTTCCACACCGCCTTGTTCATCTTGCCGCGGTCGGCCTTCATCCACACCGTGTCGTGGTAGTTCAGCACGATGATCACCGCGTCGAGGTTCTTGGCCTCGGCCGGGAACGGATCGTCGATCGGTCGCTCGACCGACGTGACGTTCTTCATCACCGGCTTGGCGGCGCGCTCGGTCCACGGCTTGCGCGCGAACTTGTCGAGCACCTCGGTGGTGTTCTCCGCGTACACGTGGCCCTTGTCGCCGACGATCCGCGCGAGCAGCTCGGTGGTGTACCCGCCGCCGGCGAACAGCTCCTCGACCTTCTGGCCCGGCGCGATCCCGAAGAACGCGAGGGTCTCGCCCGGCTTGCGGCCGGCATCGAGCCGGCGATCGGCCTCGCTGCGATCCGGCGCGGCGATCGCGTCCTTGATCGGCGCGGGGACATCTGCCGCGGGCGTGTACGGCGCGGGCGGCGGCTGCTCGGCCGAGCCCGCCATCGACGAACCCGAACCCGAACCCGATCCGGAGCCGGTGGCCATCATCGACGAGCCGGAGCCCGGCGTCGCCGAGCCGGTGGTCGTGGTGGCCGGCGGCGCTTCCTTGTCCTTCTTGCAGGCGCAGGCGAGCACCAGCAGGCTAGCGAGAACGAACTTCATAGACTTTCTCCTCGGCCCGATCAAACCGGTCCGACAGCGCTAGGAATTCCTCGGACCAGCCACTTTGTAGCGACACCTCCTGGATCGGGCCGGTCGGGGCGAACAGCACCGCGAGCTCCATGCGCGGCGGCAGCCAGCCCGCCTCGAGCGTCGTGATGTACGCGTCGACCTCCATCGTCGCCGCCGCCGCGTCCTCCCAGCTCGACCAGGTGAAGTCGTTGCCCGGGCGCGCGAGCGCCGCCCGCACCTGCCGCAACACGTCGAGCAGCTCGCGGCGTTCGAGCGAGAGCTCGATCATTCTTCCTGCGCGAACGACTGCGCGAGCCGCTCGAGCACGCCCTGATCCTCGAGCGTGGTGGTATCGCCGCGCGCGGTCGAGCCCGACGCGACCTCGCGCAACAGCCGCCGCATGATCTTGCCCGAGCGCGTCTTGGGCAGCGCCTCGGCGAACCGGATCTCCTCCGGCCGCGCGAGCGCGCCGATCTGCGCGACCACGTGCTCGCGCAGGACCTTGGCGAGCGCATCGTCGGCCGCCACGCCCTGGCGCGGCGTGACGAACGCGACCAGCGCCTGGCCCTTGAGCGCGTCGGGCCGGCCGACCACCGCGGCCTCGGCGACCTCGGGATGCGACACCAGCGCGCTCTCGACCTCCATCGTCGACAGCCGGTGGCCGGCGACGTTGATCACGTCGTCGACGCGCCCCATCACCCAGAAGTAGCCGTCCTCGTCCTTGCGCGCGCCGTCGCCGGCGAAGTAGCAGCCGGCGACCTCGCCGAAGTACGTCTTCACGAACCGCTCGTGGTCGCCGAAGATCGTGCGCAACATCGACGGCCACGGCTGCTTGATCACGAGGAAGCCGCCCTCGTTCGCCGCGCACGGCGTGCCGTCCTTGTGCACGACGTCGGCCGCGATCCCGGGCAGCGGGCGCGTCGCCGAGCCCGGCTTGGTCGGCGTCGCGCCCGGCAGCGGCGAGATCATGATCGCGCCGGTCTCGGTCTGCCACCAGGTGTCGACGATCGGGCAGCGGTCGCCGCCGATCGTCTTGCGGTACCACATCCACGCCTCGGGGTTGATCGGCTCGCCGACCGAGCCGAGCAGGCGCAGCGACGCCATGTCGTGCTTGGCCGGCCACGCGTCGCCCCACCGCATGAACGCGCGGATCGCGGTCGGCGCGGTGTAGAACACCGTCACCTTCCAGCGCGCGATGATGTCCCAGAACCGATCCGGCTCGGGGTGGTTCGGAGCGCCCTCGTACATCAGCACGGTCGCGCCGTTGGCGAGCGGGCCGTACACCACGTAGCTGTGGCCGGTCACCCAGCCGATGTCGGCCGTGCACCAGAAGATGTCGTCGTCGCGCAGGTCGAACACCAGCCTGGTCGTGTACGCCACGCCGGTCAGGTAGCCGCCGGTCGTGTGCAGGATGCCCTTCGGCTTGCCGGTCGTGCCGCTGGTGTACAGCGAGAACAGCGGGTGCTCGCCGTCGAAGCTCGCCGGCTCGTGGCGATCCGATGCCGCGCCGACCGCGTCGTGCCACCACACGTCCTTGCCCGTCCAGGCGACGTCGTTCGCGCAGCGCTTGACGACCAGCACCTTGTCGACCGTCGTGCCGGGGATCGCGCGATCGACGTTCTCCTTGAGCGGCACGATCTGGCCGCGCCGCCACCCGCCGTCCGCCGTGATCACCAGCTTGGCGCGGCAGTCCCTGATGCGATCCGCGAGCGCCTCCGCCGAGAACCCGCCGAACACCACGGTGTGCGGCGCGCCGAGCCGCGCGCACGCCAGCATCGCGACCGCGGCCTCGGGCACCATCGGCAGGTAGATCGCCACGAAGTCGCCCGCGCGCACGCCGAGCGCGGCGAGCGCGTTGGCCGCCTTGCACACCTCGCGGTGCAGCTCGGCGTACGTGATCGTGCGGCGCTCGCCCGGCTCGCCCTCCCACAGGATCGCCGGCTTGTCGCGCCGCGGTCCCGCGAGGTGACGATCGAGGCAGTTGACCGCGACGTTGAGCCGACCGCCGACGAACCACTTCGCGTCGGGCAGCTTCCAGTCGAGCACGCGCTCCCACGGCTTGGCCCACACCAGCTCGCGCGCCTGATCCGCCCAGAACCCTTCCGGATCGTCCGCGGCGCGCCGGTACAGCGCCTCGTAGTCCGCGAAGCTCTTGACGTGCGCGGCCGCCGCGAACGCCGGGGGCGGCGGAAAGCTCCGCGTCTCGTTCAGCACCGACTCGATCGATTGCGACGACATGACGCCTCCTAGATGATCGCGATCGCTTCGATCTCGACGAGCGCGCCGCGCGGCAGCTTGGCTGCCGCGACCGTCGAGCGCGCCGGCGGCTGGTGGGTGAAGCGCTCGCCGTACGTCGCGTTGACCGCGGCGAAGTCGTCCATGCTCTGCAAGAAGATCGTGGTC
Organism: Kofleriaceae bacterium; assembly: GCA_035516595.1. Classification (GTDB taxonomy): domain Bacteria; phylum Myxococcota_A; class Polyangia; order Haliangiales; family Haliangiaceae; genus JABFXX01. Next base: position 22,306 of record DATJAE010000223.1, read on the forward strand.
TTGACCACGTCGGCCAGGCTCGCGCCCGCGGCCGCGAGCACCGCCGTGAGGTTGTCGAGCGCGCGCCGGGTCTGGGCCGCGACGTCGCCCTCCACCAGCGCGGCCGTCGTGGGATCGATCGCGATCTGTCCCGAGCAGAAGATCATCTGGCGGTCGCCCATCGGGACCACCACGGCCTGGGAGTACGGCCCGATCGCCGCGGGGGCGGCGGCCGTTCGCACGGTGTTGCGCTGCATGCCGCGGTCGTATCACAGGACGGCGTTGACACCCCACCCGGGGCAGCGGTACAGAAGGCTCCTCTCGGGCGCTTAACTCAGCGGGAGAGTGATTCCTTCACACGGAATAAGTCGCAGGTTCAATCCCTGCAGCGCCCACGAACAGCCGACGGCCGGTATGCGGCTCGGCTCGGCTCTTCGGCTGCGGCTCGGCTCGGCTCACCGAGCTGCCGACGACGTCGTCGCGAATCGGCTCGCCGCGGCGTACGCGCGGCTCGCGCCGATGACGCAGACCAGGCTTAACCAGGACGCGTTCGCGGCGATCGCGAAGAACCCGGTGTTCGGCTCGGACGTCGCGTACCACATCGATGGCGGCTCGATGTCGCGCGGCATGGCGACGATGACCGGATGGCTCGCGGGGCCGCACGGACGCGCGACGCTCGAGCTGCAATGCACCGCCGTGGCCGGCGCGTGGCGCGTCTCCGGCCTGAAGGACGGCGCAACGCTCCTGTAAGCGCCATGCGCGAGCTGTCCCGGTGCGAACTGCTTGCCGCGCTTGTGCGTGTGGCCTTCACAAAACGGATCCGTCACGGGCTCGATCTCGGCGACGCCGATGCGCTTTCGACCGGATCTCGCGCGGCTGGCGACATGCTGGAGCTGTTCAGTTGTCGGACCCTCCAGGATCGACGCGCGGCGCGGCGACGACGCGAGCCGCGCGGCACGCGGGTCACGGCGTCGAGCGACGAGCTGCGGAACCGCGTCGTGCACCTGCGCGGTGGTTACATTCGAGTGATCATCACTGACCGATCGATCGACCGTTGTTGGCAACCGCCTGCCAACAGCGAATCATGGAACCGCGGATCGAGCGGACGCAGTGTCGCCGCATGCCATCCACTCGACTGCTGCTCCTGTTTGCCGCGACGATGTCATGCGGCCATCGCTCGTCCTCGAACAACACCGATGGGCCGGGCGGCGATGGCTCGAGCCCGGATGCACCCGCGACCGACGCGCCGCCCGCGCCCGGCCCGGGGGCGATTCCTGTCTGGGTGGAACCGAGCCTCTCGCTCGTCCAGGCGACCGCGTCGCCGACGTCGACGACCGAGATCGAGCTATGGGCCGCACGCGGAGAAGCCGAGTCGCTCCAGATCGTCGTGCAGGGTCCGGCCACCAACGTCACGATCGACGCTCCCGATCTGATCGGTGTCGGCTTCCCCGGCATGATCCCGAAGAGCCAGCTTACGCTCTATCGCGAGTACTACGTCCATACCGGGGGCAGCCCGAACTGGGGCGGCACCAACCAGCCGCTCGGCGCCGGCAGCTACCCCGAGGGCTTGATCCCGTTCGTCGATCCGACGACCGGCGCCCCGCTGCACGGCGCGCTCCAGGCGGAGCCGTTCGACCTCGCCGCTGGTACGGCGCAACCCTACTGGGTCGACGTCACGGTCCCGCGCGACCAGACACCCGGCGAGTACTATGGTCTGTTCACCGTGACGAGCGACCAGGGTTCGTCGCAGGTGGCGGTCGTGTTCCACGTCCGCAAGTTCACGCTGCCCCGCAAGCCCGCGCTGCGGTCGTCGTTCCTGGCGCTCGCCCCCACGCTCCAGATGGCCGAGGAGCTCCTGAACGACCGGATCGACCTCGATAACGCGCCGACCGGCGACGAGCGCACGTTGATCGACAACTACGGCTACACGATCCGGGGCGCCGGCGCGTGGAGCGGTGCCGACGTCGGGAACTGCACGATGTCGCCGGCGCCCTCGGTCGCGAGCCTGCAAGCCGACGCGGCGACCCATCAGCCCGACCTCGAGCTCTACGACTACAGCGCCGACGAGATCGGCTCGTGCACCGGGCTGGTCCCGACGCTGCAGGCATGGGGACGCGCGATCCACCAGACGCGGATGAAGAACCTGGTGACGATGGCGCCGACCACCGCGCTGATGGACGACGGCTCCGGCACCGGCAGGTCGGCGGTCGACATCTGGGTCGTCTTGCCCGTCATGTACGACGGCGCCCAGACCACGATCGCCGCCGCGCTCGCGAAGGGCGACGCGGTGTGGTCGTACAACACGCTGGTCCAGGACGCGTACTCGCCGAAATGGGAGATCGACTGGGATCCGATCAACTTCCGACTGCAGCCCGGGTTCTTGAGCGAGTCGATGTCGCTGACCGGCATCCTGTACTGGCGGATCGACGACTGGGACAGCGATCCGTGGAATACCGCGCTCGGGTTCGATTACCCCGGTGACGGCGTGATGGTCTATCCGGGAGCCAACATCGGATCGACGGGGGTGGCACCGTCGATCCGGCTCAAGCGGCTGCGCGACGGGGTCGACGACTACGACTACGTCGAGCTGCTCAAGGGCCTGGGTCAGGGCGACTGGGCGATCGCGCAGTCGAAGTCGATCGCGCCCGACTGGACCCACTGGACCCGCGACCACGCGGCGGTCGAGACACTGCGCAACCAGCTCGGTGACAAGATCGACTCGCTCACGCCGTAGCCGGCACTCGGGCCATCCTCCGAGGACACCGCCGGTCCCGCGCGCGCTGCCGTCGTCGCGCGACCTGTGCGAACCAGGCCGTTCGCAGTGCCGCACCAGGGTCGCGAAAGGCCGCGCGAACCGTCAGCCGACCACCTTGGCGCTGGGCAGCTCGCTGCGCGCGCGCTGGTTGCGCACGTAGAGCCGCGCGAAGTTCACGGCCGAGATCAGGCCGAGCAGGATCGCGAGCCGGATGCCGATCGCGAACACGCTGGCGTAGAGCGTGGTCGGGTCGACCATCGCCTGGATCGCGATGCTCGCGCTGTACAGGACGAGCCCGGTGACGGTCGCGAACACCGGCTTGCGAAACACGAGCAGCGCACACACCAGGTAGGTCGCGCCGACCGCGAGCCCGATGTCGCTCGCGATCCGCAGCTTGCCGACGAAGGCGTCGTCGAGGCCGAGCTGGTGGATCTTCATGCGCCACAGCCACTCGCTGACCAGCGCGAGCACGCCGATGACGGCGAGGATCGCGCGCGCCTGGCGCAGCTCGCGGTCGGTGATGGTCTTGACCAGGTGGGCGCCGAACGCCGGACGATCGCTCATGGCGCGGTGGTATCACGGCTGGCGATCGGCGTCGCGCGGGCGCATCCTTGCCAGCAATGACGACGCTCCAGTACGTCGATGTCGAGACCGCCCGCGCGGCCCGGGGCACGCGCATCGTCACGTCGGCGCTGGTGCCGAGCCCGTGGTCGGAGGCCGCCAAGGGTCTGTTCGAGCTCGCGCGCTTGCCGGCGCTGGTCGTGGGACGCCCGCGCGACGCGAGCGAGGTGACCCGGTGGACCGGCATCGACAACGTGCCGGTCGTCCTGCATGGCGACGAGCCGGTGCGAACGTGCTGGGCGGCGATCGTCGGGCTCGCGGCGCGGCTCGCTCCGAGCGCGATCGTTCCGGAGGATCCGGCGGCGCGCGCGGCCGACATGGGCCTCCTGGAGCTGCTCGCCGGCGAGCAAGGCATCGGCTGGACCGGGCGACTCGCGATGATCCGCATGTCGCTCGAGTCGAACGGGACGCGCGGCTTTGCCTTGCCGGTCGCGTCGTACCTGGCCAAGCGCTATGGCCACAACGAGCGCGACGACGCCGAGGCGCTGCGCGGTCGCATCGGCCAGCAGCTGCACGTGCTGCACGACCGGCTCGCCGGGCGGAGCTACTACGGCGGCGCGACCCCGTGCGCGGTCGATGTCTACGCGGCGACGTTCCTGACGCCGTTCTATCCGATCGACGACGGCGTGTGCCCGCAGCTGTCGGGTTCGCTGCGCGTGGCGTTCGCGGCGGTGCACGAGCTGTTCGGCGACCTCGTCCCCGATCCACTGACCGCACACCGCGCGATGATGTTCGACCGCCACCTCACGTGGCCGATCCGGCTCTAGAACCTCGCCACACAGGATCTGATCGGTTGGGGCCGCCGATCCATCGCCGATCGCTTCGTTGCCGCTCCTTGCGTTACGCCCAGCGCGTCACCAGCCGTTCACGTAGCTGCTGCGGGCGTGCGCCCAGACGTCGTCGCGCAGCGTGCGCAACGCGTCGCGAACCTCGTGGAGCTCGTCGGCGACGGCGTCGCCGAGGTGTCCGCCCGAGCGGGCGATCGCCTGCTCGAGCTTGCCCAGGCGCGGCTCGAGGTCGTGCCAGCGATCGCGCGCGTCCATCCCGGCGAGGTGGAGCTGCACCTGGATCTCGTCGGCGAGCCGGCGCGCGTCGTCCCAGGCGAACAGATCATCCGTGCTCATGGCGAGCCTCCGTGCAGGTGAGGGTCGACGGATCGAGAGAACCGCCCGCGACCGCTTCGCGCGCGTGGCGCAAGCCTCGCGCGCCCGGTACGGCCGACCGAGGGCGCGAGTGGTCGCACACGGGATGGACTCCGCGTGGCGTACGCTGCGCCGCGTGCGTGTCGTCCTTCGGGGCTACTCCCTTCCAGCATATCGGTCACGAGCGGCTCTCTCGAGTCGTCGACATCCCACGACGGTGCATCGCGCGTGCCGCGGCGGCGAGTGCATCGAGGGACGAGGGATCGGCAGGCGCCCGCTCGCGTGGAATGCCGGCTGCAACGCAGGATTGCGTGACCAACACCAGAATCGCCCACGTGCTCGAGGACGTCGCGGCCATGCTCGAGCAGCAGGCCGCGTCACCGCACCGCGTTCGAGCCTGGCGGGATGCCGCGCAAGCGGTTCGCGAACACGACCGCGAGATGTCCGACGTGTTCCGCGACCACGGACGCGTCGGGCTCGAGGCCGTGCCCCATGTCGGCCCGCGCCTGGCCAGCGTGCTGATCGAGCTGATCCGGACCGGGCACTGCGGCGCGCTCGATCGCCTGCGCGGCGATGGCGGCAAGGTGATCGAGCGCGTACCGGGCCTGGGCCCCGAGCTCGCGGCGCGGGTCCACGACCAGCTCGGCATCGAGACCCTCGAGGAGCTCGAGGCGGCCGCCCACGACGGCAGGCTGGCCCGCGTCCCCGGGTTCGGCGAGCGCCGGGTCGCCGCGATCCGCGACGTGCTCGCGACCCGCCTCGCGCGCGCCCGGCCGCCCGTGCCGCCCCGCGCGCAACCGCCGATCGCGGTGATGCTCGAGGTCGATCGCGAGTACCGCCGCGCCGCCGCGGCCGGCGAGCTGCGCAAGATCGCGCCGCGCCGGTTCAACCCCGAGCACGCGGCCTGGCTGCCGGTGATGCACCTCGAGCGCGACGGCTGGGCGTTCACCGCGCTGTTCTCGAACACGGCGCGCGCGCACGAGCTCGGCCGGACCGGCGACTGGGTGATCGTCTACTACCACCGTCCCGGCGAGCCCGAAGGCCAGGCGACGATCGTGACCGAATGGCGGGGCCGGTCCCGCGGCGAGCGCGTCGTGCGCGGCCGCGAGCGCGAGTGCGCCGACCACTACGCGCCGACCCGCCGGGTCGCGTGACGGCTCGCTACGGCTTCGCCTTGGCGACGCCGAGCGCGGCGCGCAGCTGGTCGTCGCTCAGGACCTTCTCGCCGTTGGCGTCGATCGCGCGGTCGAGCTTGTGCTCGAGCGCGCTCGACCGCACGAACGCGCGCCCGTTCCAGTGGAGCACGACGTAGGCCGGGAGCTTTGCCTGGTGCAGCACCGTGTACTGGAGCACGAGCTCGTCCCCGGCCTGCTTGTCGAGGTTGGCGACGAGCGCCTGGTGGACGCCGAGCGAGGGGATCACGTCATCGGCCCCCGACAGCTTGGGCAGCGCGACCCGCTGGTAGCCATGGGCCGCCTTCGCCGACGGGATCAGCGCGAAGCCATGGAGCTGGTCGTCGCCGTAGGTCACGACCAGCGTCTGCCCCGGCGGGCCGAACGCGCCGCTGAACGTGCCGAGGTACGCCGAGGCCTCGTCCGCCGACAGGAACGGCTTGACGCTATCGGGCGGCGCGGGCGGATCGTCGGCGCGTGCGATCGGCAGCGCCGCCAGGCTCGCCAGGACCGAGATCGACGTCGCGAGCTTCATCCGGGATGGACGTCCTGCGGGTGTCACGTATTCCTCGAGTGGCCGCGAGCTTACTGCGAGACCAGGCCGTAGAAGTAGGTGGTCGGCCCGCTCGCCGGTGCGGTGTCGATCTCGAACGCCTCGGCGCCCGCGCCGCCGAGGTTGGCGTCCTTCGCGACGACGGTGACCGGGATCGTGACGGTGTCGCCGACGTGATAGCTCCCGGTCGGCTGGGTGAACGTCAGGAGCGGCTTGCTCGCGTCGAAGTACAGCGTCGCGACGTCGTACGCGGTGACGGTGAACGGCCCGGGGCCGGTGCCGGCGACGTGGACCGTGATCGATCCCGTCGCGCCGATCGCGACCTTGGTGGCGTTGGTCGAGACGCTGCCGCCGAACAGCGCGATCGTCGTGGCGTCGGGCTGGTCGGGGACGCTCTGCGCGTACGGCGCGGTCGGATCGCCGACGCACGGATCGGTGCCGGCATGCGCGGCCGCGTTCGACCAGATGCGCTGGATCGCGTAGGTCATACCGGGCGCGTCGGTCCACAGCCAGGTCGACGCGAACTCGCACATGTCGGCGAGCTCGCCGTCGGTGACGTACGCCCAGACCTCGTGCGCGGGGTCGACGTCGCCCCACGCGTAGTCGGTCTCGAACCGCGGATCGGTCACGCCCTCGACGAGCTCGTGCGACAGCGCGAAGGTCAGCGACTGGAGCGCGGTGACCGGCGGCGGCAGCGTGCACGGCAGCTGGATCGCGTACGCGACGTCGACCGTGCCGATCATGAAGTCGTCGTGGTAGCCGCCGCAGAAGCTCGCGCCGGTCTGATCGGTGAACGCGGTGCCGACCGGGATCGTGACCGAGTACAGCGTGTCCTCGTTCGGCGCGCCCCACGCCGGGCTGGTCCCGCCGAGGTTGGCGGTGAGCAGCTGGCGGACCTGGGCATCGGAGGTCGCGGCCGTGCCGCCGAGGTGGCGCGGTGTGCCGACCGCGAGCGCTCCGATCCCGTACTCCGCGGTCTGCATCGTCCACGCGGGCGACGCCGCGTACTGCGTGTAGAGCGCCTCGATGTCGTCGCGGTTCGGGTCGGCGTCGTACGTGATCGCCACGACGGTCGGCGTGGCCATCACCGCGTGCGCGTCGCCCGCGACCTCCCGGGGCATCAGCGCGCCGAGGTCCGACGACGAGCCGGCGGCGTCGGAGGACGCGTCGCTCGATGCCGAGCCGGCCGCGTCGGGCCTGGCGTGCGCCCCGGAGCCGCACGCGGTCGCGAACGAGAGCACGCAGATGAGCCGTCGCATCGCTCGACTCTAGGAGCGAACGCCCGCGCCGCGAAGATGCCGCCCGGCGCGCAACTGGCCGGTCGTGCACGCGGTGTGTGCCGGCGTGCACGACCTGCGGGCGATGCCAGCAAGAGTCAGCGCCGACGCGGCGACGATCGCGGCTCGCGGGCCGGACCTGATACGCTCGGGCCATGAGGCTCGTCGCGCTGGCCGTCACGCTCGCTGCCTGTCATGCGCCGGGTGCGGCGCCCCGCGCGCCGATCGCGCCGGTGACGCCGGTCGCGCACGCGCCGGGGCGGGTCGATGTCGATCACGCCGCGGCGATGCCGCTGGCCGAGCTGGTCCAGACCGGCCGCGACCCGTGCGAGAAGCCGCCGATCTCGGATCCGAGCCCGAACATGCCGGGGCGCGCGCTGTGGATCGCGAATCGCCCGTGCCGGAAGCCGGCGCCGCAGCGCGAGCCCCGGCCGATCGTCGACCTGCCGTAGTCGCGGAGATTTGCCTGGCGCTCGTGGCCGCGGCCACGTAGGTTCGCGTCGTGTGCCGCCGGCTCGACGGGCCGGACGCGAGCGACGTCGAGGCGCACGTCGCGGATTGCGCGGTGTGCCGGCGCGTGGTCGGCACGCTGGCGGTGGCGTCGCTGCCGCGCATGGTACAGAGCACGGCGCCGGCAAGGCGATGGCGCCGCGGCCCGTCGCGCAACATCGCTACACATCACCGCAACACGCCGGCGAGACGCGCGATCCACCTTGGACGCATGAAGCTCCTCGCGATCTCCGCGGCGATCGTGACATCGTGTGTCGCGGTCGCCGCGCGCGCCGACGACACCGTCGCGCCAGGCCCCCACCCCACGGCCGGCTCGGTCTCGCTCCAGCTGCGCTACGGCGATCCGACCGCGATCACCGACACCGGGGTCGGGCTCGGCCTGTCCGACTTCCAGATCGGCCTGGGCTACCGCCTGACCGATCGCTGGTACGTCGGCGCGACCTCGGAGCTCGCGCTGCTCCACAACATGGGGGTCGACAACGACAGCGCGGGCACGACGTCGCTGCGGCTCGGCGGCGAGGCCCGCTACATCTTCCACCAGGGCACCGCGATCCTCGGCTCCCGGTGCGGGCCGTCCACCACGGTGCCGCGGTCCGACTACATCGGCGTGCGCGGCGGCGTGCAATCGGTGAGCGGCACGCACGGCGGCTTCGCCGAATTCGAGATCGGCGGCGATGCCTGGCTGTCCGCGCACACCCAGCTCGGGCTCTACCTCGGCCTCGGCGTCAACCTCGAGCCCGCGAATGCCTACGGCATCCCCGACAAGCTCGACCTCCCGGACGAGACGGTCGAGCCCGCGCCGGATGCCGCGACCGGCACGCAGGTCAGTCCGTACTTCACGTTCGGCGCCGAGCTCGCGTTCGGCTAGATTCGCGGGATGTCGGACCGCGACCTCGACACCCTGCGCCGCGACGGCTTCGTGATCCTCGAGCGCGTGCTGGGGAGCGCGGAGCTCGCCGAGCTGGTCGCCGCGCTCGCGCCGCTGGAGGCCGCGCGGCCGATGGGGCGCACGCCGTTCGAGGGCCAGCGCAGCCAGCGCGTGTACAGCCTCGCCGGCAAGGGCGAGCCGTTCCTGCGCCTGGCCGAGCATCCGCGCGTGCTCGCGCTGATCGATCGGGTGCTGTCGCCGAACTTCCTGCTGTCGACCATGCAGTCGATCCGGCTCCATCCCGGCGAGCGCGCCCAGCCGTGGCACAGCGACGACGCGTTCTACGCCGTGCCGCGGCCGCGCGAGCGCACGCTCGCGGTCAGCGTGATCTGGGCGATCGAGGACTTCACGCGCGACAACGGCGCGACCGAGGTCCTGCGCGGCAGCCATCGCTGGGGCATGGAGCACCCCGACGATCGCGCCGAGCGAGCGGAGCCCGCCGTGATGCCTGCCGGCTCGGCGATCGTGTTCGACGCCGCGCTGTGGCATCGCGGCGGCAGCAACACGTCGACCCGGACCCGGCTCGCGATCAGCCCGCAGTACTGCGAGCCGTGGCTGCGCCCGCAGGAGTCGCAGCTGCTGATCGTGCCGCCCGACGCGGCGCGCGCCTGCAGCGAGCGCGCCCGCGCGATGCTCGGCTACAGCATCCATCCGCCGTTCATCGGCCAGGTCGACGGCATGCACCCGCTGCGGCTGGTGGATCCCGAGTACCGCGAGCACAAGACCGAGGCGCGCGCGATCGCCGATCGCGTGCTCGAGCGCCCGCTCGCGCACATGACCGACCCGCAGCGCTAATCGGGCGGGATCGCCATCTCCTTGGCGGTCGGCGACGGCACCGGCGGCTTGTCGGGCGGCTTGATCGACACCTTCCAGTCGCTCTCGAACGTGGTCGCGACCTGATCGATGATCGCGGGGCGCGGCAGGATGATCCCGAGCTCGCGCGCCTTCTGCGTGGAGTTGGTCGAGAAGTTGATCGACCCGATGTAGACGTCGGCGTTGTCGACCACGATCATCTTCGAGTGCATGTACGGCTTGGACGCCGACGCCGGGTACGGCATGACGCGCGCGTCGACCCCGCCGGCGATCAGCTTCTTGAGGTTCGGGTAGTTGTGGTTCGGGCCCTCGTCGACCTCGGGGATGATCAGGCGGACGTGACAGCCGCGGCCGACCGCGCGGATGAACGCGTTCTGGATGTCGGGGTCGTCGAGGTTCTCGACCGTCGCGATCACGCTCTTGGTCGCGGTGTCGATCAGGCCCGACAGCTTGCCCTCCGAGTCGTTCGGGCTCCACACCAGGTTCGGATCGGTGAGCTCGGGCGTGTCGGTCTTGCCGGTCAACGAGTTCGCCCAGTCGGAGTTGAACACCGCGAGGATCTCGTCGGCGACCTTCTGGTCCTCGAGGATGAGCCCGAAGTCGCGGGTCGAGTCGGCCTTGCCGGTGAGGTTCACCGAGGTGACGAACGAGGTGTGGCCGTCCACCACCATCGACTTGGTGTGCTGGATGCTGAACCCGGCGCTGCTCTCGCGCGTGCTGACGCCGGCGGCCTGGAGCTTGTGGTAGCTCTCGGCGTAGCCCTTGTTGGTGTCGATGCTGGTCTTGTCGAGCAGCACCTTGACGTCGACGCCGCGGCCGTGCGCCTTGATCAGCTCGTCGACCACGGCCACGTCGGTGAGGTGATACATCTCCATGAAGATCGACTTCTTCGCGCCCTTGATCGCCGCGACGAAGTCGGGATGGCCCTTCGGATCGGGCGTCGAGAACAGCGTCACGGGGCCCTCGACGTCGGGCACCGGACCGGCCGGCTGGGCGCCGCCGCCGCCCTCCGGACCTGGCTTCGCCAGCGCCGCGGTCACGCTCTGCACGTAGCCGTTGCCGAGCTGGGTGTGAAGCAGCGCGAGCATCGCGTCGCGATCCGCCGGATACTTCGCGACCACGGCGGCGACCCCGGCGACGTCGCTCGGGCCGTGCGCCTTGAGGTAGTGGGTCAGCGCGGCGACGCCGCGGCCGCCGCTCGGCGCGACCTCCGGGGTCGATGCGGCCGTTTGTGGGACTGCCGCTTCGGTCGTCGCCTGCTCGCGCATGCGGTCATGATACGTCGCGGAGCGACCCGACCTTCCGCGAAAACGCGGCATACGCGGCGAGCACCTGATCGGGGGCCTCGCTCTGAGGATAGTGGCCGATGTCGGCGAGATCGTGCACCTCGAGGTCGGACCGCAGCTCGCGCAGCCGGTCGACCACGTGCTTGCCGCTCACCGGATCGCGGTTGCCGTTGATGAAGCACACCGGGACCTCGCCGTCGAGGATCGGCCGCACCCAGCGCTCGCGGTACAGCGCGCGCTCGCCGATGTACTGGATGATGCGGTGGTAGTTGCGCGGCCCGCCGTCGTGCGCGGCGCACTCCCAGAACCCGGCGAGCTCGTCGCGCGACGGCTTGGTGTGCGGCCCGAACACCTCGGCGAGGCCGCGCTCGAACAGCCGCCGGCTGGTCAACCGGGCCAGCGCGATCCCGAAAGGGCTGTTCAGGATCTTCTGCGACAGCCGCGCGCGATGCTGCTCGGGCAGCACCCCGCCGTTCAGGAACGCGACCGAGGCGTAGCGCGCCTGGCCGCGCTCGCGATCGCGGGCGAGCAGCTCCTGCGCGACGGTATCGCCCAGGTCATGGGCGAGCACGTGCGTGCGCTCGATCGCGAGGCGGGCGAGCAGCGCCTCGACCTGATCGGCGTAGGCGAAGATCGAGTACGGCCCCGCCGCCGGCTTGTCGGAGAACCCGAAGCCGATGTAGTCGAGCGCCACCGTGCGGTAGCGCTCGGCCAGGGTGTCCCACACCCTGGCAAAGTCCCACGACGAGGTCGGAAACCCGTGCAGCAGGAGGAGCGGCTCGCCGCGCCCCTGCTCGCGGTAGAACACGCGCAGGCCGCGCCACTGGAAGCTCTGGCCCGCTGCTCGCCATTGCGATGGAGTCGCGCCCACGGCCGCCGTATCCTATAGCAAACCTCGTGGCCAGACCCCTCGTGTGCTGCGCGCTCGTCCCGGCCCTGGCCGCGTGCGGATTCCAGCACGGCGAGGCCGCCGACGACGCGCCTGCCGCGCTCGACGCGCGGCCGCTCGACGCGCGGCCGCTCGACGCGCGCCCGGTCGATGCGCGGCCGAGCGACGCTGCCCCGCCGCCGTTCACGTTCGAGCAGGTCGCCTCGGCCGAGGACATGAGCCAGGCCGGCGAGACCATCGCGTTCGGCAAGCCGCAGCTCGCCGGCGACCTCGATGTCGTGATGATCGGCTGGTTCAAGGCGGGCACGCTGGCCTCGGTGAGCGACAGCGCCGGCAACAGCTACGCGATCGCCGCGGGCCCGACGACGATCGCCAGCGGCATGGAGACCCAGGTCATCTACTACGCGTGCGGCATCAGGGCCGGCGCCAACACCGTCACCGTGACGTTCCAGGACGCGAGCCAGGATCCGGACGTCCGGATCGCCGAGTACGGCGGCGTCGCGAGCTCGGCGTGTCTCGACACCTCGGTGTCGGCGACCGGCACGACCACCGCGATCGACAGCGGCGCGCTCGCGACCGCCGCGGGGCACGAGCTGCTGATCGGCGGCGACAAGGTCTACTACCTGACCGCGATGGGCGACGCGAGCTACACGACGCGCACGATCACCGGCTACGGCGATCTCGTCGAGGACCGCGTCGCCGACACCGCGGGGAGCTACCACGCGCTGGCCACCGAGAACCAGACCGGCGCGTGGGTGATGCAGCTCGCCGCGTTCGCGGGTCCGTGAGGCTCGCGCGCCGACACGATCGGCGCGACGCGCCGCGTGTCGACGATCGGTCCTGCCGCGGGCCAGCGCCTACGGGATCTCGTCGCAGCCCATGTCACGGTTCGGGCCCTGCGGGCGGGCCTCGCCGTCGAAGTCGATGTCGAGCGTCGCGCCGGGATCGGCCACGCTGCGCGCCGGCGAGTCCGGCGTGATGTGGAAGTTGCCGTGCGACTCGTTGACGAACAGCGGATCGCCTTGCATGTTGCCGTCGCCGGTCGCGGCGGTGTCGGAGAACAACGTGTAGCTCGCGGGGCAGTTGCTGATCTGCGGCGCGGTCCCGTTGTTCGAGAAGATCGAGTTGGTGACCGGGATGACCTGCCCGGTCGAGCAGGTCAGGCCCGTGCCGGCGGGCGAGGACGCGCTGCCGTTGTCGGCCACGGTGTCGAAGTCGAAGCGCAGGGTGGCGCCGCCGGCGGTCGGCCCCGCGACGACCGCGCCCGCGCTGTTGCCGGCGATCAGCGTGTTGACCACGGTGAGGCTCGCGCCGCTCGACTGGATGCCGGCAGCGCTGTTGTTCGCGATCGCGCAGCGCTCGAGATCCACCGTCGCGGAGCCGTTCGCGTTGACCCCGATCCCGTTGTTGCCGGTGACCGCGACCACGGTGGCGGTGACGGTGGAGGCCGCGATGTCGAGCCCGCCGCCCGAGCCGGTCAGCTTGCTCGCGAACAGCGTCACGGTCGCGCCGCCCTGCACGCGCAGCGCCTCGTGCACCGCGCCGGTCAGCGTCACATCCTCGAACAGCCAGTTGCCGGAGCGCAGCTCGAACACGTGATCGAACTGGCCGCCGTCCGCGGTGAACTGGAACGTCGCCGCGGACGCGTCGGCGTGGCTTCCCGACACCAGGACGGTCCCGCCCATCGCGTTGCCGATGAACGAGTCGGTGTACGTACCGTCGCCGACCCGGATCGCGCGGCGGGTCTGCGTGATCTGCCCGACCGCGTAGCTCACGGTCGCGCACGGCGCGGCGCGCTCGCAGTCCCCGCTGTCGCTGCCGCTCGGATCGACGTAGAGCGCGCGGGCCTGGTCGATACACTCGCCGGTCGACTCGACGCACAGGTCGCTCGGGCAGTCGGAGTCGGACCCGCAGGCGCGGCAGGTCGTCGACTGGAGGTCGCACACCGGCATGCTGGCCGGACACGCGCCGCACGGGCTCGCGTCGGCCGGCGCCGCGTCGCCACCGCCCTGCTGGATGCTGGCGTCGCCGAGCATCGCCACGCACAGCGGCGGCGACTGGCCGGTGTCGCACACCTGGCCGAAAGGGCACTTGCCGTCGGCCGAGCACGGCTGATCGAAGGCGGCGCTACCGTGATAGCAGGCCGCGAGCGTCACGATCAGCCAGCGCCACCCCATTCCCCCACGATATCAGTTCCAGGTGATCGGGAACACCATGCTCTGCGCGGTCCACGCGATGCCCGAGGCGTCCTTGGCGTGGGGCTCTTCGACGCCCCACATGTAGCGGGATCCGGTCACGACCGTGCCGCCGCCGATCAGCGAGCCGTCGTAGCTGGAGGTCCCGGTGGTCACCGCCGAGCCCGCGAAGATCGGATCGCCGATCTCGTTCCCCGTCCCGTACAGATCGAACTTGCAGGACGTCGTGGTGAACGTGAACGTGGTGGGATCGGTGGTGGTGGGAGGTGGCGTCGCGGTCGGGCTCGGCGCGAACTTCGCGTAGTCCGCGAACGCCATCTCGGAGTCGGAGACCGCGAAGTCCGCTGCGACGGCGAAACCGGAGGTGAGGTTCCGTCGCAGGATGCCGAGCGTCTCCGGATCGAGCTGTGAATCGTTCTTGGTCTCGTACTGCGGGTGCTGGACCTGAACGCGGTAGGTACCGGCGGCGACCTCCATGTCGTACGTGCCGTCGGCGCCGGTGGTCGAACGATCGACGAAGTAGTGGTGGCTGCCGGTCTCCATGCGCTCGAGCACGACCAGGTAGCCCTTGGCCGCGGCGCCGCTCTTCACGACCTTGCCGGTGACGTGATAGAGCGTCGGCGCGGTCTGCGGCACCGTGAGCTGCGAGCACGGGTTCATGTCCTTGGCGCTGTACGTCGGCGACTGCGACGGGCACGCCATCCAGCCGGTCTGCGACGGGTCGACCGCGTAGCGCGAGAACGTCGGGCCCTTCGCGCTGCCGGCGTCGTCATCGCCGACCACGTGGAACACGTAGAGGTACGTGCCGGCGGGTAGCATCGCGGTGCCGGTGAACACGCCCGAGCTGCCATCGAGCGTGAGGTACGGCGCCGTCCAGTCGGTCGACTGGCCGAACCCGCCCCACACCTCGACCGTGGTCACGCCGCTCCACGACGGCGTGTAGCTGAACGTCACCTGCTGGAGGCTGCTCGCGTCCGGCTGCGCCGGCGCGTCGATGTCGGGCGGCGGTGCATCGGGCGCGGCGGAATGGTCGGAGCCGCAGGCTGCGGCAAGCGAGGTGAGGACGAAGCCAAGCAAGGAGGTACGCACGGGCTGACATCGAGCAAGCGCGAGGCCACCCGCGCGCGACGGATCTTGGCGCGATTACGCGCGCGGCGTTGTCGGGCGTCGCCTACACGTTGTCGGTGTCTTCCGACAGCTAGCGCTTGCGGCCGCCGAGATCGCTGAAGTCATCGTCGGTGGCCTGGGTGTCGGCCTGCCAGTCCACCAGCTGCGAGTCGTCGACCGCGATCTCCTTGCCGCGCCAGTCCGCGCTCTCGACCGCGGTCTCGGTCTCGGCCTCCGAGACCTCGGTGCCGCTGCGTCGCGACGAGCCGCGCGCGACCACGCTGGCGATCGGCGCCGACGCCTGCGCCTGCGGCCGGCGCGATTGCGCGGCGCCCGGGCGGCCGATCCCGGTGTTGCCCTGCCGGAACCGTTGCGAGGTCGGCGCGCGGCCGCGCGCGGGCGGATCCTGCGCCTCGAGCTCGCTGATCAGATCGGCGAGCGGCTTGTCGGAGGGCGCCGGGATGCTCGGCCCGGCCGGCGCGGGCGGCTTGGCGGCCGGAGCCGGTGCGGCGATCGTCTCCGGCGGCGGCGGCGCGAGCGGCACGCGCACCGGTCCGCTCGCCGGCTTGGCCGCGACGAGCGGGACGATCTCCTCGGCCGCCTTGCCGAGCTGCCGAGCGGCGATCTCGGCCAGCACGGCCCAGATCAGCTGCGGCGGGACGTGCTCGCACAGGTTCGGCACGCCGATCGTCTCGACCACGAGCTGGGCATCGACCCTGGGCGCGCCCAGGCACGCGGTCAGCAGGCGCGCCCACAGCGGGCGCGGCAGATCGTGCGCGAGCACGTCGGCTGTGACCTGGCGCAAGATGTCGTCCGGGGCACCGAGCCCGAGCTCGAGCGCGCTCGCGAGCGCGTCGCCGAAGAACGCCTTGACGTTCACGACACCACCGAGTTGATCCCTGCACGTGCGACCGCCGCCGCGATGCACGCCCACAGGACGTCGTGCGGGAGATGTTGCGCCATGAGGACCGGCGTCACGGTCTCGAGCACGCGCTCGGGAGTCATCGAGCCGCTGGCCAGTGAAGCGGACAGCACGCGCGACAGCAGCTCCGGTGGAAGGTGATTGGCCAGCACGTCGGGGGTCGCGTGCGCCAGCACGTCGGTCGGATTGAAGATCTGGTTCTCGAGGCCAGACTCGAGCACACGCGCGAACCACGCTTGCCGCTGATCGCTGGACATTCCACGAGGGTACACCGCGTCGATTGTTGCCGTCCTGCGATTTGACCCGATGTGACTTGCTTTGATGCTTCGCGTCTTGCACGGTCGAAACCGATGTCCGATCCGCGCGCGAAGCTGTCATCGGGCACCGTGCTCTACCGGATCGTCGACGGGAAAACCGAGGTGCTGCTCGTCCACCCGGCCGGCAACTACAATCGTCGCGCGCCGTGGGGCATCCCGAAAGGCGCACCGGATCCGGGCGAGGAGCTCGAGGCAACCGCGCGGCGCGAGACGCTGGAGGAGACCGGGATCGAGATCACGGGCGCGCTGGTCGACCTCGGGCACGTCGATTACACGCGGTCGAAGAAGCGCGTCCACGGCTATGCCGGACGCGCCCCCGAGGCCGCTGTGCCGCGATGTGCGTCGTGGGAGGTCGACAAGGTCGAGTTCATCGAGATCACCCGCGCGCGGCGGATCATTCACCCGGATCAGGCGGCGCTGCTCGATAGACTCGAGCGTCATCTCGGCCAGTCGGCCGCCGATGCAAGTGCCGAGAAGACCTCGGCGTGAACCGACAGAGACTGTCGCAAAAGCTGACATGCGAGTCGTTTTCGCTCGACAAATCTGCGCGGCATGGCAACACTCTCGGCCCGTAGTCTCGACTCTCCGGGGACCTCGGGCCCGCCAACCTGCTGAAAAGCGGTAGCGGAGACCTCCCTACCTGGACGGATGGGTTGCCGCACCAACTTCGGTGCGCAACCTGCAAAGAAACGAGGAATCGGCTCGTTCGTATGTCATGCGTCGAGCCGCGCCGGGAATCGGCGGTCCGAGTGCAACGGTTTGATTTGAAACAGCGTCTGACCCATCAGGAGTAACCCGCCATGGCCGCCACCACACATCCAGCTCGTCGCCGGCAGCGTCAACCGCGCCGGACGCCCGCGAGCCATGCGCGGGCTCATCGCAACGGAACGCGCTTCGCCTCCGCGGCCGTGATCAGCTCGCCCGCTCCCGAGCCGACCCCGATCCCGGCGGTCGAGTTCGCACCGGTGCGCGCGGTCAAGGCGATCCGTACGCCGGACTCCGACGATCATCTCGCCGCGTACTTCCGCCAGCTGGCCGAGCACGAGCTGCTCACGCCGGAGGACGAGCGCGAGCTCTCGCAGGGGATCGAGGACACCGAGATCCTGACCTGGGAGCGCGTGTTCGCGCGCGCCGACGTCGCGCGCCCGCTGCTCGCGATGGTCGAGCCCAACCTCGAGCAGCCGGTGAAGTTTCCGAAGCTGCAGAAGGCGCTCGACGACATGCTGAAGTCCAAGCGCGCGCAGAAGGATCCGAAGCTCGCCAAGAAGCTCGCCGCCGCGGCCAAGGACACCGCGATCGAGCTGCGCGCGCTCGATCTCGATCGCGTGCACATCGACGCCGTCGTGCGCGAGCTGTACCGCGCGCGCGCGTCGGCGCTCGCCGGCGAGGCGACCTGGTGGGAGGCCGGCGCGGGCAAGGATGCCGGCGCGTACCTCGACGACGTTCGCCAGGCGTACCGCGATGCCGCCAACCTGCGCGACGAGTTCGTGCGGGCGAACCTGCGCCTCGTGGTCACGATGGCGCGGCGCTACGACCGCGGCGGCATGCCGCTCGCCGACCTGATCCAGGAGGGCAACCTCGGCCTGATGCATGCGGTGTCGCGCTTCGACTACCGCCGCGGGCTGCGGTTCTCGACCTACGCGTGCTGGTGGATCCGTCACGCGATCGGCCGCGCGCTGGCCGACAAGGCCCGCGCGGTGCGCATCCCGGTCCACATGCTCGAGGCGCAGCAGCAGCTCGAGAAGGTCCGCCAGCAGCTGGTCGGCGAGCTCGGCCGCCCGCCGACGCCGCAGGAGCTGGCGCGGGCCGCGCGCGTGCCGCTCGCCAAGCTGAACCAGATGCACCGCTACATCATGGGCCAGCCGATGTCGCTCGACCGGCCGGTCCACGATGACGACGATCGCAGCTTCGGCGACACGATGGCCGATCCCGACAGCGAAGAGCATTCGCCGGCCGACGATCTGACGACCCAGACCCTGACCTCGCAGGTCAAGCGCCTGCTCCATCACCTGTCGCCGATCGAGGCGGATGTCCTCACCAAGCGGTTCGGGCTCGGCGACGACGAGGAGCGCACGTTCCGCGAGATCGGTGATCAGTATCACCTGTCGCGCGAGCGCATCCGGCAGATCCAGAACTCGGCGCTCGACAAGCTGAAGCGCGCGCTCGAGCGCGAGCATCGCGGCCACGTCGAGATGTAAAGTCGGCGCGATGCTTCGCGCCTGCCCTGTCGCACTCGTTGTCGCGGTCGCGGTCGCGGTCGCACCCCGCGGTGCACGGGCCGACGCGCCCGAAGAGCCCTCGATCTGGCTCGGCGGCGGGCTCGAGCTCTTGCCGTTCGGCACGAGCGAGATCGACATCGGCAATCTCGGCTTCCAGTCCGACGCGGCCACCGCGTTCGGCGTGAACGCGATCTTCGAGTACCGGCTCGGCCACGTGTTCACGGTCGGCTTCGCGCACCGCCTGGTGCTCGACGTCCACGACACCGAGACCCACGGCGACTCGGCCGAGCTGTTCGATCTGCGCGGCCGGCTGACCGGCCGCTGGGAGTTCTTGCCGGGCTGGGCCGCGTACGGCGCGGTCATGGTCGGCTACGGAATCCTCTCGTTGCCCAAGACGTCGGATCCGACCCAGCCGAGCCCGGGCACGTCGAAGGGACCGACCGTGACGTTCGCGGCCGGCGTCACGTACAACATCGGGCCCTACGCGCTGGTCTACACCGAGGTCGGCTTCGAGAACGGCTTCGAGGGCTACTCGATGAACGGCACGAGCTACGACTACGAGTACAACTTCCCGCACGTCGAGGCGGGGATGATGTTCGCGATCGGCGACTAGCGCTACACTCGATCATGGCGGCGATCGAGAGCTACGACGACGTGCGCGGCCTCGGCGAGCCCGAGCTGCGCGGGCTGCTCGAGCGCGGCCGCCCCGAGCAGCGAGTGTGGGCGCTGTGGGCGCTCGCGCTGCGCTCGGCCGAGAACGTCGGCGAGATCGCGCGCCGCCACGAGCCCGATCCCGGCGTGCGCCGCAACCTCGCGGTCGTGCTCGCGGGGCACGGCGAGCTCGAGCTGCTGGTGGCGCTCGCCCGCCGCGATCCCGCGCCCGAGGTCCGCGGTGCCGCGCTCGCGCTGTGCGCGCGGCTCGCCGCGACCGGCCGGCTGCCGGTGTCGCTGGTGGTCGAGCGCGCGATGGCCGACGCGCCGGAGGTCCAGATCGCGGTGCTCGGCACGATCTTCGAGCACCCGCCGCGCTGGCAGGTCGAGCTCGCGATCCGCCTGCTCGCGGGCGACGACTCCGACGTGCGCTACGAGGCGTTCGAGGCGCTGCTCCGCGCCGGCGAGCACTCGCCCGCGCTGATGTGGCTCGAGGAGGCGCCCGAGCTCGAGGCCCGGATCGCGCTGATGAAGTGGACCGCGCGCGGCCGGGTCCGGCCGTGCGCCGAGCTGATCGCGAGCGGATCGCGCCGGCTGCGCCGGCTGCTCGTCGAGTCGGTGCGGATCGCGACCTGGCGCGACCTCGGCCCCGCGATCGGCGACGACCCGCACCTGCTGCGCGCGCTCGACAAGCGCGATCCGCAGCAGCTCGCGGAGGTGCCGCTCGAGCCGCTGCTGCGCGCCACGCTGCGCGATCCGGACGATCGCTGGCTCGGCGAGGTCGTCGATCGGCTGGTCGGGCTCGAGCACCCGCCCGAGCTGCCGCCGCAGCTGCTCGATCAGCTCGCCGAGCTGTGCATGCGCCGGATCGCCGACCTCGACCGGCGGCTACGCGACGTGCGCGACGCCCCGGACTCGCCGCCGCGCGACCTGCGGCTGCGCCGGCTGGTCCACGCGCGCGGCCGGCTCGAGCGCGCGGTCGAGGTCGCGATGCGGCTCCGCGTGCACTAGCGCCGGCCCCACAGGAAGCGCACGAGCGCCTCGGCCTTGGGCAGGAACGTCGACAGCTCGGCGTACTCGCTCGTCGTATGAAAGCCGGCGCCGCGCGGACCCAGACCATCGATCACCGGCACGCCGAGCGGCGCGACCGTGTTGGCGTCCGAGCCACCGCCGAGCAGCGCGGCCTCGCCGTCGCCGAGCCCGGCGGCGCGCGCGCACGCCGCGTACTCGTCGCGCAGCGCGGCCGACGCCGCCGTCTTCTCGAGCGGCAATCGGTTCGCGCCGCCCTGCACGTCGGCGCGCACGCCGGGCACCGCGGCGGCGGCCGATGCGGCCGCGTCGCGCAGCGCGCCGACCAGCGCCTCGGCGTCGGCCACCGTCTGGTAGCGCAGGTCGAGGCTGCACTCGGCGCGCTCGGCGACCGTGTTCTTCGAGGTGCCGCCGGTGAACTGGCCGACGTTGACGGTCTGGCCGCGCGCGTAGTCGGTCAGCTGCTGCGCGGCGTCGACGAATTTCGCGAGCGCCCAGATCGCGTTCGCGCCGTCCTTGTGGTTGTTGCCGGCGTGCGCCGCCTTGCCGTGCATCGTCACGGTCATCGAGCCGACACCCTTGCGGCGCGTGATGATCGCGTCGGCCGCGCGCCCGGACTCGAACACCAGCGCGCACTGCGCGCCGCGCGCGGCGGCCTCGAGGTGCGGCTTGCTGCTCGGCGAGCCGACCTCCTCGTCGGCGACCGACACGACGATCAGCGGCAGCGCGGCGAGCGCGCCGACGTCGGCGAGCGCGGCGCACGCGCCGCGGATCACCGACAGCCCGCCCTTCATGTCGAGCACGCCGGGCGCGGTGACGCGATCGCCGTCCTCGCGCCAGGTCTCGAAGTGGCCGGGTGGAAACACGGTGTCGTGGTGGCCGACCAGCACGATCGGCGGCGCGCTCGCGGCGGCCGGCGTGCGCCAGATCAGGTGGTCGCCGTGGCTCGGGCCGCCCGGCACCACGGTGCAGCCGAGGCCGGGCAGCGCGAACGCCTCGCGGAGCAGCGCGCCGACCCGGTTCACGCCGTCGATGTTCGCGGTGTAGCTGTTGATCTCGACCCAGCGCCGGGCGTCGGCGACCAGCTCGCGCTCGCGCCCACGCAGTGCGGCGAGCGCGCCGTCCAAGGTGCTCATGCGGTATACCGTGCCCACTATGACCAAGCGATTCAAGGCCGCGATCATCGGTGGCAGCGGCTACGGCGGCGCCGAGATGGCGCGCCGCCTGCTGATCCACCCGGAGGTCGAGCTCGTGCGCGTCGCCTCGATCGATCACGTCGGCGAGCCGCTCGGCGCGGTGCACCCGAACCTCGACGGCGCGACCGATCTGGTGTTCGAGGATCTCAAGCCGGCCGACGCGGTCGTGGGCTGCGACGTCGCGCTGCTCGCGCTGCCCCACAAGGTGACCGCCGCCAAGGTCCCCGAGCTGATCGCCGCGGGCGTGAAGATCATCGACATGTCGGGCGACTTCCGGCTGCGCGACGCCGCGGCGTACGAGAAGTACTACGGCGTCAAGCACCCGCACCCCGAGCTGCTCGGCACGTTCGTCTACGGCCTGCCCGAGCTCAACCGCGCCGCGATCAAGAAGGCCAAGTACGTCGCGTCGCCCGGCTGCTTCGCGACGTCGATGGAGCTCGCGCTGTTGCCGCTGGCGCGCGCCGGCCTGCTCGACAACGCCACGGTGCACGTCACCGGCATCACCGGCTCGTCGGGCTCCGGCATCAAGGAGTCGGCGGGGACGCATCACCCGAGCCGCGCCAACAACCTCAAGACCTACAAGCCGCTCGAGCACCAGCACGTGCCCGAGGTCGTGCAGACCCTGCAGGACGCCGGCGCCAAGGCGGTGTCGCTGCAGTTCGTGCCGGTGTCGGCCCCGCTGACCCGCGGGATCTTCACGACCTGCCTGCTCGAGCTGCCCGCCGCGATCGACGGCGCCCGGCTCGCCGCGATGTTCGACGAGAGCTATGCGCGCGAGCCGTTCACCCGCCGGCCGAAGCACCGGCTGCCCGAGGTGGTCGCGGTGTCGGGCTCGAACTACATCGAGGTCGGCTTCCAGGCCGGCCCGGTCGCGGGCGGCAAGCGCACGGTCGCGTGCTTCGCCGCGATCGACAACCTCATCAAGGGCGGCGCCGGCCAGGCGATCCAGAACATGAACCTCGTGCTCGGCCTCGACGAGCGGCTGAGCCTCGAGGACACCGGGAACTGGCCGTGAGCGCGGCGCAGACCCTCGTCGTCAAGATCGGCGGCGAGGTGGTCGGCTCCGGCGAGGCCGCGCTGCTCGCCGCGGATCTGCGCGCGCTCGGCGCGGACGCGCGGATCGCCATCGTGCACGGCGGCGGACCGCAGGCCACCGAGCTGCAGAAGCGGCTCGGCATCGAGACCCGGCAGGTCGCCGGCCGGCGCGTCACCGACGCGGCCACGCTCGACGTCATGAAGATGGCGGTCGCCGGCAAGCTCAACGTCGATCTGTGCGCGACGCTCGCCGCCGCCGGCGTGCCGGCGGTCGGCCTGCACGGCGCGTCGGGCCTGGTCGTGCGCGCCGAGAAGCGACCGCCCAAGGTGTACGCCGGCGCCGGCCCCGATCCGGTCGATCTCGGCCAGGTCGGCGACGTGGTCGGGTTCAACCTCGCGCTGCTCGACACGCTGTGGGCGGCCGGCCACGTGCCGGTGATCGCGTGCCTCGGCGCCGACGAGCACGGCGGCGTCTACAACATCAACGCCGACATGGTCGGCAACCAGCTCGCCGCCGCGCTCACAGCCGAGCGCCTGTTCTTGGTGACATCCGCACCCGGCGTGCTGCGCGATATCAACGATCCCGCGTCGCGCCTACCGAAGCTGACGCGCGCCGAAGCCAAGGCCGCGATCACCGACGGCATCGTCACGGGCGGCATGATCGCGAAGCTCGAGGAGGCCATGTCCGTCGTCGATCAGGGCGTCGGC
>DATJAE010000224.1:0-14439 GCA_035516595.1 Kofleriaceae bacterium
CTCGCGATCGGCGTGCCGCCGAAGTTGGCGCCGTTGTCGCAGAAGTCCTCGGCGCCCATGCCGTAGTGCTCGGACGCGAACTCGTCGATCGCGTCGGCATCGAAGCAGGTCGCGACGTAGCTCGTGCCCCACGCCACCGCGGCGATCGTGTTGTCGTCGGGCAGCAGCGGGTCCGAGACCACGACGCTGCGCGCCCAGACCGGCGCGGTGCAGTGCGGATCGACCGGCATCGCGGCGACGATCCCGGCGAGCTCGCTCGCGACATCGGGGCAGCCGGCGTCGCAGCGATAGAGCAGCACGATCGAGCCGTGCTCGGCGTCGTGCAGCCAGAATCCGCGCGCGAGATCGTCGTAGCTCTCGTCGAACGCCGCCCAGATCGGATAGTGCGGCCCGCTGGTCGGCGGGTTCTCCGGCCAGGTGATCGGCGAGTCGATCGGGACGTGGGGCGACGCGATGATCGGATCGACGTTGACCACGCCGCAGCTGCCGAGCTTGCCGTGATCGGCCGTGGCCTTGGGGGGATCGACGCACGCGGCGCACGCGAGCACGAGGGCGACGAGCTTCATGGACAGCTCCTGGTGAGGGCAATGGCGAGCGCGGCGGCATCCGTCGCGGTGGCGTCGAGCGAGCCCGCCCAGCACGCGCTGCCGTCGCTGCCCGTGCCGATCGCCGACAGCGTGAGCGGGCCCACCGGCACGGTCAGCGCGGCGGGCGCCGGCGCGGTGCAATCGATCGTCGCGGTCGCGCTCGGAACGCTGGCGAGCGCGGGCGTGGCCGACAGCGCGACCCGGGCGACCGGGCCATCGGGCGCGCAGCCGGCGACCGCGACCGAGATCGCGGCGGTCGGCCAGCCCGGCAGGTCGCCGCGCTGGAACGCGAGCACGAGCGGCTTCTGGGTCGAGAACACGGTGGAGATCGAGCCGATCGGGGCGCCGGAGCCGTCGCTGATCGTCGCGACCACGCGCGGGAAGCCCGCGGTGACCCGCGAGATCGTCGCGGAGAACCCGGCGAGGTCCTCGCCGCCGAGCTGGTCGCTGCACGGCGCCGCGGTGAGCGTGAACGCCGGCTCGTCGGTCGGCCGGATGTCGAGCGCGAGCTCGGCCGCACCGAGCGTCTCGCACGCCGCCGGAATCTGCGGCAGGGTCGCGACCACGTCGACGTCGTACTCGTCGACGCAGCCGGCGAGCGCCGCGACGAGCAGCCAGCGGATCACAGCTCCACCGCCAGCGCGAGCGTGACCAGCGCGTACGCGCTCGCGCGCGGCGTACCGTCGCCGGTGCGCCCGGCCTGGCCGGTCATCCCGGCCTCGCCGCCGAGCCGCACCACGCCGAGCCGCCACTCGCTGCGCACCAGCCAGCCCGGCGCGTAGCGCGCGTGGTTGACGTACATGAGGTCCTTGCCAGCGACCGGCGCGGTCACGCCGAGCTCGATCACGTCGGCCAGCCGGTCGCGGGTCGGGTGCAGCCGCAGCGCGAGCACCGCGTCGGTGCGGCCGCCGTCGCGCCGCACGCCGATCGCCGCGCCGAGCCTGCGCTCGACCACGGTCTCGGGCGCGTGCACCGCGGCCGCGGACCAGCACGGCGCGGTCGCGGCCCGGGCCTCCAGCGCGTGGACGCACGCGTCGTCCCAGCGCGCGCTCACGCGCCGCCGCGCGATCGCGAAGTCGAGTCCGACCAGCACGGTCTCGCCGTGATCGAGCCGCGCGGTCGCGGTCGCAGCGCCGAGCCGGAGCTCGAGCTCGCCGGCCAGCGCCATGCCGGTCGTGGACTCCGCACCGCCCGCCGCGATCATCGCGTGCTCGACGGCGGGGGCTTGCCCCGCGCCGTCCGCACCGCCGAAGGGCGGTGCGGTTCGATCGTCGGCCGCGGCGACCCGCGCGACGCACAGCGCCGCCGCGACCATTCCGGGGTAACGAAACATGCGCGGCGGCGAGTGCAACCGATGCGCCCGCGGCAAGGTCGCAGACCGTTGCCGCTCGAGCGCACGATCGGGAGGATCGGTTCCCGATCGATCGGGAAGCGCGTTGCCCTACGCGCGGCGCGATCCCGGCCATGTGCGCGATCCGCCGCACGAACGCGACCGGTACATCGAGTGCACGTGTCGCACGCACACATGTTTCGTCGATATGTCTGCGTCCGGCAGGCGGATCAAACCGACTGCGGTCCGGCAGCGCTCGCGACGGTCGCGCTCCATCACGGCGCGCGGATCAGTCGCGAGCGGCTGCGCGATGTCACCGGCACCGATCGGGTCGGGACCAACCTGCTCGGCCTGCTCCAGGGCGCCGAGAAGCTCGGCATGCGCGGCCGCGCCGTCAAGGGCGACTGGAACGGCCTGGCCACCATCCCGCTGCCCGCGATCGCGCACGTGCGCACGCCCGAGGGACTCGGTCATTATGTCGTGATCCATCGCGTGCTCGACGACGCGGTGATCGTCGCCAACCCGGCGGCGGGCATCGAGCGGCGCGCGCGCGAGGCGTTCTGCGCGTCGTGGACCGGCTTCGTGCTGATCGCGACGCCGACCGACGAGCTCGCGAGGTCGAGCGAGGTCTCGCCCGGCCGGCGGTTCATCCGCCTGGTCGCGCGCCAGCGCCGGCTGCTGGTCGAGGCGTTCGCGTGCGCCGTCGTGATGACCGTGCTCGGCCTGTCGACCTCGCTGTTCGTCCAGCACCTCACCGACTCGGTGCTCGTGCAGGGCCAGACCGGACTGCTCGACGCGCTCGGCATCGGCATGCTGGTGATCGTCGGGTTCCGCGCCGCGTTCACCGCGCTGCGCGGCTACCTGATGGCGTTCGCCGGGCGGCGCACCGGGTTCGAGCTGCTCGCCGACTACGTCCGCCACATCCTCTACCTGCCGATGCGGTTCTACGAGCTGCGCCAGGCCGGCGACGTGCTCGCGCGCGTGCAGGACGCGGTGCGCGTGCGCGACGCGATCAGCGGCGTGACGCTGTCGATGCTGGTCGACGGCGCGATGGTGGTGTTCGCGCTCGCCGCGCTGTGGCTGCAGGACACCCGGCTCGCGATCGTCGCGACCGTGTTCGTGCCGGTGCTGCTGCTCGCGATGTTCGCGCACCACCCGGCGGCGCGCCGGCGCACCCGGCTGGTCATGGAGCAGAGCGCGCGCGTCCAGACCCAGCTGGTCGAGGACGTCGGCGGGGTCGAGACGATCAAGGCGCTCGGCCTCGAGCCGGTGCGGCACGACGACGGCGAGACCAAGCTCGCCGACCTGCTCGGCCTGGCGTTCGACCAGCAGAAGCTCGGGATCTCGACCCAGACGATCGCGACCGTCGTGATGGGTGCCGCGACGATCGTCGTGTTGTGGTACGGCGGTCACCGCGTCATCGCCGGCGGGCTGTCGCTCGGCCAGCTGCTGTTCTGCTACACGCTGCTCGGCTACCTGCTCGCGCCGCTCGAGCGGCTCGCCGGCGCCCAGCTCCAGCTCGAGGACGCGATCATCGCGCTCGATCGGCTGTACCAGATCATGGACCTCGAGCTCGAGGTCGGTCACGCCAGGGGCCTGCCCTGCCAGGGCATCGCGCAGGGCATCACGCTCGACGGTGTGTCGTTCAAGTACGGCACGCGCGCCGCGGTGCTCGACCGGATCAGCCTCGACATCCCGGCCGGCAAGCGGGTCGCGCTGCTCGGCGAGAGCGGCTCGGGCAAGACCACGCTGCTCAAGCTGCTCCAGCGGTTCTACGACCCGACCGAGGGCCGCGTGCTGATCGACGGGGTCGACGCGCGCGACTTCGACGTCGAGTCGCTGCGCGCGCGGATCGGCGTGGTGTCGCAGGATCCGTTCCTGTTCGCCGGCTCCCTGCGCGAGAATCTGCTGTCGGCGCGCCCCGACGCCGCGCCGGCCGAGCTGCTCGACGCGATCCGGGTCGCCGGCCTCGAGGAGACGATCGGCGCGCTGCCCGAGCGGCTCGAGACCCAGGTCGGCGACCGCGGCACCGCGCTATCGGGCGGCCAGCGCCAGCGCGTCGCGATCGCGCGCGCCGTGCTGCGCCGGCCCGAGCTGCTCATCCTCGACGAGGCGACCAGCCATCTCGACTCGACCACCGAGCGCGCGGTCCAGCAGGCGCTCGACACCGTGCTGCGCGGCAAGACCGTCGTGGTGGTCGCGCACCGGCTCGCCACCGTGCGCGACGCCGACATCATCTACGTCATCCACCGCGGCAAGCTGATCGAGGCCGGCAACCATCGCACGCTGCTCGCCCAGGGCGGCCGCTACGCCGAGCTGTGGCGCGCGCAGATGGGCGGCGGGCCGATCGGCGTGGTCGAGGAGTTCGGCGACGAGGTCACCCGCAACATCATGCCCGCGCGGCTCGCGCGGCCCCACCTGCGAGGTGCGTGATGCGAACCCATCGCGTGTACGCGCTGTCCGAGGTCAGCCAGCTCGCGCGCGTGATCCCGGCGCGCCCCGGCATCGCGGTGGTCGGCACGATCGGCCTGCTGCTCGCGCTGGTCGTCGGTGCGATCGCGTGGGCCGCGGTCACCGAGGCCGACGTCGTGGTCCGCGCGCCGGCGCGGGTGCGCGCGCGCTCCGCGCCGAAGCTGTCGTTCACCGAGACCTCCGGCGAGCAGGTCGCCGCGGCGATCGCCGGCCGGGTCGCGAAGGTCGCGGTGGTCGAGGGCCAGACGGTCAAGGCCGGCGACGTGCTCGCGACGCTCGACTCCGAGCAGCTGCAGAACGATCGCGCGCGGCTCGCCGCGATCGCCGCCTCGGCGCGCGACGCGCGCGACGCCGCGGCGCGCATGCTCGAGCTCGCGCAGGCGCAGTTCGAGGCCGCGCAGGACGAGCGCGAGGCCGAGCTCGCCCAGGTCTCGCACGAGGAGTCGCAGCGCTGGCGCAAGACCTCGGCGGAGGTCGCGCTCGCGCGCACCGCGCTCGACGCCGCGCGCCGCGATCGCGATCGGGTGCAGGCGCTGGTCGGCGACGGCGCGGCGAGCCAGAGCCAGCTCGATCAGGCCAACGAGAAGGTGCGCGAGGCGGATGGCCAGCTCGGCGCGGCGCAGGTCGGCGGCGGTACCGGGCGCGCCGAGGTGCTGCGCAAGCAGATCGCGCTCGCCGAGCGCGACTTCGCGGTGCACCGCGAGGAGCTCGTCCAGCACGTGTCGTCGGGCAACGCCGACCTCGCCGCCGCACAGCACAACCTCGCCAATCTCGACGTCGAGCTCGCCAAGGCGAGCGTGCGCGCGACCAGCGCCGGCGTGGTCAGCACGGTGGCCGCGCGCCCGGGCGACGTCGTGCAGGCCGGCCAGCAGCTGTTCGCGATCGCGCCGTCGGACGGCGTGCGGATCGACGCCGCGATCGCGGCGGCCGACATCGGCTCGATCAAGACCGGGATGCGCGTGCGGCTCCGGCTCGACGCGTTCGACTGGCAGCGCTACGGCACGCTGGGCGGGACGATCACGCAGATCGGCAACGACGCCGAGCCGCTGAGCGTGGGCGGCGCGCAGGTCCCGATCTACGTCGTGCGGGTCGAGCTCGACCGCGACGTGATCGGCCGCGGCGAGCTGCGCGGCCAGCTCAAGCTCGGCATGACCGGGGTCGTCGACGTCGTGACCGAGCGCCGCCAGCTGTTGCCGCTGCTGGTCGGCCACCTCCACCAGGCGCTGGCGATCGAATGAGCGCGCTCTCGCCTTCCGAGCTCGCCGAGCCGGCGAGCGACGGCCTCCGCCTGATCGTGCTCGGCCACCGCCAGCTGCTCGCCTACGCGCTGCCCGCGCGCGGCAGCCTGACGATCGGACGCGATCGGTCGTGTGCGATCGCGATCGACGATCCGTCGATCGATCCGCAGCACGCGCGCCTGGCGTGCGACGCGCTCACGATCGAGGATCTCGGCAGCGCCGAGGGCGTCCGCCTGCGCGGCGCGCGGCTCGAGCCCGGCCGGCCTGCGGCGCTGCACTGCGACGAGGTCGCGCAGCTCGGCGCGATCTCGATCGTCGTGCAGCGCGCGCCGCTGCCGGCCGCGGTCGGCGCCGTACCGCCCGGCCTGCAGCCGATGCTGTCGGCCGCGATGCGCGCGCTCTACCAGCTGGTCGATCGCGTCGCGGTCGGCACGATCAGCGTGCTCATCCTCGGCGAGACCGGGGTCGGCAAGGAGGTGCTCGCCGAGGCGATCCACCGCCGGTCCACGCGCGCCGCCGCGCCGCTGCTCCGGCTCAACTGCGCCGCGCTCACCGACACCTTGCTCGAGAGCGAGCTGTTCGGCCACGAGAAGGGCGCGTTCACCGGCGCGGCCGCGAGCAAGCAGGGCCTGCTCGAGTCGGCGCACGGCGGCACGGTGTTCCTCGACGAGATCGGCGAGCTGCCGCTGCCGACCCAGGTCAAGCTGCTGCGCGTGCTCGAGTCGCGCGAGGTGCTGCCGGTCGGCGCGGTGCGGCCGCGGCCGATCGACGTGCGGTTCATCGCCGCGACCCACCGCGACCTCGAGGCGCGCATCGATCAGGGGCAGTTCCGCGAGGATCTGTACTTCCGGCTCAACGGGATCACCCTGCGCATCCCGCCGCTGCGCGAGCGGCTCGACGAGCTCGAGACCCTGGCCGGCCACTTCGTCGCGATGATCGCGCACGGCCTGGGCCGGCCAGCTCCGCTGCTCTCGGCGGCCGCGGTCGCGCGGCTGCGCGGCCACACCTGGCCCGGCAACATCCGCGAGCTGCGCAACTGCCTCGAGCGGGCGGTCCTGCTGTGCCACGGCGACTGCATCACCGGCGACGACATCGTCGTGGTGGCGCGGCGCTCGCGCGAGCCGACGCCTGCGCCGCCCGACGCGCTCGGCGACCTGCGCCGCCGCACCGCGGCGGTCGAGCGCGAGCACATCGTCGCCGCGCTCGCGCGCGCCGCCGGCAACCAGAAGGCCGCGGCGCAGCTGCTCGGGATCTCGCGCCGCACGCTGGCCAACAAGCTCGACGCGTTCGGCATCGACCGGCCGCGCAAGGGCCGGGCGTAGCCGGCGCTCGCCGTGCCGCCGATCACGAACCACGCCGCCACGAAGCCCCATCGAAGTCTCCTTGGTTGCGACGAGCTCGCTCGCAGCCCACACCGCGTGCCATCGCGTCGCCGTCGTGAACCCGCGCGGTTGCGCCGCGCGGCGCGCTCGGCGCTTCACCTCGCGTGCATCGAACGACCTTCGCGTGTTGATCTCGCGCAGCGCACCGCTCACCATCGCGCGATGGCCAGCCCCGACAACTCGCCGCCTGCTCGCCCCGCGTCCGTCCCCGCCGAGGCGCGCTGGGATCCGGGCAAGCACCCCGGCTTCGAGTGGAAGCTGGGCGCGCTCGACGAGGCCGGCAAGAAGCACGGCCCGTACCGCAGCTGGACGCGCGACGGCGTGCTGCATGCCGAGACGGTCTACGACCACGGCGAGATCCACGGCACGAACAAGAACTTCCACCCCGACGGCACGGTGTCGTCGCAGGCCGAGTGGGTGCGCGGCGTGATCATGGACAGCGTGTACTTCCGCAGCGATCATCCGAGCACCGAGCCGTTCGCGCAGGCCGCGCCGGAGGTGTGGTCGGTGCGTTACTACACGCGCGACGGCAAGACCAACTACACGATCCGGTACTTCGCGCGCGACGGCGTCGAGTGCGGCCCCGACGGCAAGCCGCTGCCGCCGCGCCCGGACTCGGTCAGCCCCGACGCGCGCTGGTTCCCCGACATCGATCGCTGGGTCGACGGCGAGATCGAGCGCGGCACCAACCTCCAGGTCGGACGCTGGCGGTGGTGGGAGCGCGGCGGCGTGCTCCGTCACGAGGAACAGCGCGACGCCGCCGGCGAGGCCACGATGGTCGCGGACTTTCGCGGCGACGGCACGCTGCAGAGCAAGACCACGCGCGACGACGACGGCGAGGTCCGCGACAGCTACTTCGACGACGGCGCGCTGTCGATCCGCCGGCGCAAGGACAGCGCCGGCCGCGAGGTCTACAAGGGCAGCTGGTTCCGGGACGGCTCGCTCGACGAGGAGCGCACGCGGGTCTACGACGGCGACGCGCTGGTCAGCGTGACCGAGCGCGGCCGGGGCGGTGCGCTCGCGTTCGAGGCCCGCCGCGAAGGGCCGGCGACCGCGTGCATGCTGTACCGCAGCGACGGCACGCTCGAGGCCTCCGGCGCGATCACCGACGGCAAGCTGACCGGCACGTGGCGGATCTTCGGCGAGGGCGGCGAGGTCCGCCGCGAAGCCGATCTCACGGCGCTGGGGCTCGGCCACAAGATCACCGGCGACGGCCTGGCCTGGCAGCTCGGCCGCGCGCTGTTCGCGCTCGACGAGGCCACCCTGCCCGACCTGCCGGCGCTCGCCGGGGTCGACGCCGAGCCGTGGGCCGACACCGCGGGCTGCTACAACGATCACGTCGTGGAGTTCCCGCGCCTGCTGCGCGCGGTCGCGTCGCCGGATCCGCTGGTCCGCCGCTACGCGCTCGGCGCGATCGACAGCGAGACCGAGCACCAGGGCACGATCTATCCGGCGACCGCGCGCGCGATGCCGTACCTCGTGCGCCTGCTCGCCCACCCGAGCGTCGATCGCCAGCGCCTGCTCGGGGTGATCCAGTGCGCCGGCGAGCTCGCGAACAATTACGTCGATCAGATCGGCGAGCTACCGGCCGACCACGAGGACCGGATCGCGATCGAGGGCACCGCCAACGCGATCCACGCCGGCTGGCCGACGATCTTCTCGCTGTTCGGTGCGGCGACCCCCGCCGAGCGCCGCCAGATCCTCGTGATCGCCAAGCTCGCGCCGGAGGCGCGGCCGAGCCTGGTCGCGGTCGCGCGCGACGATGCCGACCCGGCGATGCGCGCGTGCGCGGTCGACTCGCTGACCGATGCCACGGGCTACCCCGAGGGCGACGTGCTGCCCTGCCTGCACGACCGCGACCTGCTGGTGCGGGTCGCCGCCGCGATCGCGATCGGCTGCACCAAGGGTCCGGACTCGCCGCGCGACGTGGTGACCGCGCTCGCCGAGGGGCTGCGCAGCTGGCGCGACATCGCGCAGCGCTTCGCCGAGCTGCCGTACACCGACGGCCACGTGCTGTCGTACATCGCGCTCGCGCTCGGCTCGATCCGCAACGGCGACGCGCGCTCGCTCGCGCAGCCGCTGTGTGCCGCGATCGACGAGGTCGACGGCCGCTCCGCGATCAGCTACGGCCAGGGCCTGCTCGCGCTCGCGTTCGGCCGCGGCGAGCTGCCGTTCGCCAGGCGGTTCGTCGACATCCTCGACACGGTCGCGCGCAGCAAGCAGTTCTGGGTGTTCAACGTCAACGCGCACGAGGTGCTCGCGCGCTGGGACCTACCGCGCGATCAGCAAGAGCTCGTCGCCCTGGTCACCGAGCTCCAGGCAGCCGGAGATCCCGAGAGCGTGATGCACCAGAGAATGCATGTTGGCGACCAGGGCGACGAAACCGAAGACGACGCTTAGTCGAGGTCGACGTCGACGCGACGGTCGGTCTTCCACCCCGACTCGTCCGCGCCGCTGGCGTCGAGCGCGCCGCGGGTCGACGGCTT
Organism: Kofleriaceae bacterium; assembly: GCA_035516595.1. GTDB lineage: Bacteria > Myxococcota_A > Polyangia > Haliangiales > Haliangiaceae > JABFXX01. The sequence goes on from DATJAE010000224.1 coordinate 9,496, forward strand.
GATCGCCGTCTTGGCGACGCCGAGGCGCTCGAGGTAGGTACCGACACTCGACGCGCGGCGCTGGCCGAGCCCGAGGTTGTACTCCTCGGTGCCGCGCGGGTCGGCCCGGCCGACCAGCGCGAGGCCTCGCCCCTTGAGCGGGCCCTTGGTCACGCAGTCGGCGATCTGCTGCAGCACGTCGCGATCCTGGGTGGTCAGCTCGGAGTGATCGAAGTCGAACTTCGGCGCGACCTGGGTGTTGTCGAAGTGGAGCTGGCACTGCCTCAGCAGGCTGTCGCCCGCCGAGATGTTGGGGCTGACCGGGACCGGCGCCGGCTTGGCCGCCGGGGGCGCGGCCGGGGGCGGCAGCGTGGCCACCGTGGCGGGCTTGGGCTCGTGGTGACAGGCGCCAAGGGTGAGGATGCCGGCCAGGATGCCGGCCAGGACACCAAGGGATCGAGACATTTGCGGCTCCAACAAGGCTGGTTTCATCCTGGAAGACGCCGCCTCCGGCGGTATGTTCACGGTGATGTCGCGCGACCTCGCGGATCGCGAGATGGCCGTTCAGTTCGAGCGGATCATCCGGCGGGTCAAGCAGTCGATGAACTACCGCGGGTCGTACAGCACGCACGACATCCTGCAGTCGCTGGTCATGCGCTGGGTGCAGAGCGGCGAGTGGCTGCGCCTGCGCGAGCTGCCGCCGGGCGAGCGCCGGATCGGCGAGAGCGTGCGCCGGTTCATCCTCGACCGGCTCGACCAGCTGCGCCGGCGCGGTCAGCGCGAGGAGCTCGCCGAGGACATCGTGCTGCCCGACGACGCCCAGCTCGCCGAGATGATCGAGCTGGCCGAGCTGCGCCAGTGGATCGAGCTGCGCATCGCCGAGCTCGAGCGCGGCGAGCTCGACCCGCGCGTGCGCATCCCGCTCACCGCCGCGCGCGACGTCGGCCGCGCGCTCCGCCTCCAGCTCGAGGGCTGGACCCAGCGCCAGATCGCGAGCGAGCTCGGGCTGTCGCTCGGCGCGGTCAACAAGCGCATCGCCGAGGGCACGAGCTACCTGGTCGTGCTGCAGGGCATCGAGCGCGGGATCGGCGCGTGACCGCGCGCGTCGCCGACCGGCTCGCCGAGATCGCGTCGCAGCCCGCGGCGCGCTGGCAGGCGCTGCTGGTCGAGGCCTTCCCCGACGATCCGGCGCTGGTCGCGCAGGCCCTGCTGTGGCTGCGCGCCGATCGCGAGGCGCTGGCCACCGCCGAGGCGCCGCCGTCGCTCGACGAGCGCTACGTGCTCGGGCTGCGGCTCGACGCCGGCGCGAGCGCGGCGGTGTGGCAGGCGTTCGATCGCAAGCTCGGCCGCAACGTCGCGATCAAGCTGTTCCACGCGCAGCACGACCGCGCGACCCAGAGCGCGCTCGCCGAGGCGCGCACCGCGTGCGACGTGATCAGCGATCACGTCGTGCGCGTGCTCGACGTGTCGAGCGGAGATCGCCCGTACATCGTGATGGAGCTGGTCGGCGAGCACGACCCCCGGCGCGGCGAGCAGGTGCCCGGCGCGTCGGCGGCGGTCCTGCGCCCGCGCGACATCGACGAGGCGGTGCGCTGGGTGCGCGACGTCGCACGCGGCGTGCACGACGCGCACCTGCGCGACGTGTTCCACCGCGACGTCAAGCCGCAGAACGTGCTGATCACCCCGGTGTCGCGCCGGGCGCGGATCGGCGACTTCGGGCTCGCGGTGTCGGCCGCGAGCGGCCAGGACGGCGGCATCGAGCTGGTCAAGGCCGGCCCGACCGGTCCGGTCCGGATCGCCGGCACGCCCGAGTACATGGCGCCCGAGCAGGCGCGCGGCCTGCCGCTCGCGCTCGATCCCGAGCACGCGCGCGATCGCGCGCAGCTGGTCGCGGTCGACGTGTGGGGGCTCGGCGCGCTCGCGTACGACCTGATCGGCGGCCGCGCCCCGTGGGCGAGCCCGCCCGACGACCTCGAGCCGTGGGAGTACGCGGCCAGCGGCGCCGCGCCGCCGCCGCTCGCGCACAAGGGCGAGCGGGTGTCGCCCCGGCTGCGCCGCGTGATCGCCAAGGCGATGGCGCCCGAGCCCGGCGGGCGCTACACGTCGGCCGCCGAGCTCGGCGACGAGCTGTCGGCGTACCTGGCGCTTCGCCCGACCAGCCTCGATCGCTCGCGCCTCACCCGCGCGGTGCTGTTCGGCCTGCGCAACCCGCAGCTGTCGCTCACCGCCGGCGCCGCGGTCGTGCTGGCGGCGCTCACGCTCGCCGCGTACTTCGCGGTCGTCGATCTGCGCGGCCGCGCGCGCGACCTCACTGCCGAGGTCGCCGCGCAGGAGGCGGCGAACCAGCAGCTGTCGTCGCGCGTCGCGGCGACCCGGCGCGACCTCGACGATACCGAGCGCCGGCTCAAGTCGCGCGGCGACGCGCTCGCGACCATGCAGCACGCGCTCGCCGAGGAGGAGACCGCGCTGCGCGAGATCATCGCGGCGCGCGATCAGGCGCTGCACGACGCCGATGCCGCGACCCGCGCGCTGGTCGACCAGCTCACCGTCGAGCGCAGCGACCGCGCCGCGGCCGAGCTCGGCCGCACGATGTACGAGGGGTTCTGGGCCGCCGCGCGCAGCGAGGCCGATGCCGCGGCCAAGGACCGCGATCGGGCCGAGCACGAGCGCGATGCCGCGCGCGCCGAGCGCGATCAGATGCAGCGCGAGCGCGACGCCGCCCACGCCGACCGCGATCGCCTCGAGGCCCAGCTCGATCACGCCGAGGACGAGGTGGCGCGGCTCACGGCGCAGGCGGCGGCGACCTCGGTCCGGATCGCGGACCTCGAGCGCAAGCTGCTCGGGATGGGCGCGACGCCCGCGCCCGGCGATGCCGGCACCCCCGCCGCGCCGAGCGACGCCGGCACGCCCGATCACTGACTCGGCAGCCGCAACCGATCAGCTGCTGCGTGGCGACGCGCTAGTCGTCCTCGCGGATCAATTCCTCGCACAGCACGGCGACCAGCTCGGAGGTCGCGGTGACCGTGGTCTCGTCGACGCGGCCGAGCGCGCGCCGCACCGCCGCCTCGACCGTGCCCTTGCGCTCGCGATCGACCCGCTTGCCGGCGGGCGTCAGCTTGAAGCGAGCGCGCCGGCGATCCTCCTTGTCGACCTCGCGCAGGATCAGGCCGCGGCCCTCGAGCCGGGCGAGCACCCCGGTCAGCGTGCTCGGGTGCTTGCCCAGGGTCGCCGCGATGTCGCTCGCGGTCTGATCCGGCCGCTGGCCGACGATGCGCAGCACCAGGCGCTGCGGGCCGGTGACGCCGATCGTCTGGGTCATCCGCTTGGACCGGACGTCGAGCGCGTGGACGAGCAGCCACAGCCCCTGCATGAACTGCAGCGTCGCGCCGGAGGGCTGGTGCATCATCCCCATCGGACGCGCACCCTACGCGGGACTTTGAGCCCAAAGCAATCGGCCGCGGCGCAAAACGCGTGGCATGCTGGCGCCGATGATCGCCGGCCGCGCCACACCCGAGGCCACCCACGCGTACCACGCCGAGCACGCGGCGCGAGCGGTCGCCGACCACGCCCGGCGGTTCCGCGAGCTCGCGCTGTCGTCGGTCGGGATCGGCACGTACCTCGGCCCGGCCGACGATCCGACCGACGCGCGCTACGACGCCGCGCTCGCCCGCGCGCTCGCCCGCGGGATCAACGTGATCGACACCGCCAGCACCTACCGCGGCGGGCGAAGCGAGCGCGTGATCGGTCGCGTGCTGGCCGCGGGCCAGGTGCCGCGCGACCGCCTGGTGGTGTCGTCCAAGGCGGGGTTCCTCGGCTCCACCGCGCGGGCCATCGTCGAGGCCGGCCTGGCCGGGGAAGCGGAGATCGTCGCCGGCTGCCACTGCCTGACCCCGCGCTTCCTGCGCGCGCAGCTCGCCGCCAGCCGCGCCCAGCTCCAGCTGTCCACGATCGACATCTACTACCTGCACAACCCCGAGATGCAGCTCGACGAGGTGGACCGCAGCACGTTCCGCGACCGGATGCGCGCGGCGTTCGAGGTGCTCGAGGCCGCCGTCGATGCCGGTCAGATCCAGTGGTACGGCACCGCGACCTGGACCGGCTATCGCGAGCCGGGCCAGCTCGATCTCGCCGAGCTGGTCGCGCTCGCGAAGGACGTGGCGGGCGAGCGCCATCGCTTCGCGTTCGTCCAGCTCCCGCTCAACCCGCGCATGACCGAGGCCGCGACCGCGACCACCCAGCGCGGCCGCACGCTGCTCGCCGCCGCGCGCGACCACGGCTGCTACGTGATGTCGTCGGCGTCGATCCTGCAAGGCAAGCTCGAGCCGCGCGCGGCGCTGGCGTGGACGCGCGCGCAGCCCGGGCTCGGCACCGCGCTGGTCGGCATGAGCCGGGTCGAGCACGTCGACGCCAACGCCGCCGTGTTCACCAGCAGTCGTCCGGCAGCTCCATGAGGTCGAGCGCGCTGGCCTCGACCAGCTTGCGCGCGGCGGTGATCCCCGGCATGACCTCGCGCGCGTAGAACCGCGCCGCCGCGAGCTTGCCGCGGTAGAACGCCGCGTCCTCGCCGGTGCTCGGCCGGGCGCGCAGCGCGGCCCGCGCGTTGACCGCGAGCCGCCAGCCGATCACCAGCTCGGCGAGCGCGAACAGGATGCGGTTGCCCTGCAAGCCGACGTGATAGACGCTCTGCCCGAGCTTGCCGAGCATCGCGGCGATGATCGCCTGGAGATCGGCGAGGCCGGTGCGCAGCGCCGCCTGCTCGATCGCGAGCTCGGCGGGCAGCTCGTCGGCGGTCGCGCCGATCTGGCCGAGCAGGAGCTGGAGCGTCGCGCCGCGATCGCGCGCGATCTTGCGGAAGAACAGATCGAGCGCCTGGATGTGGGTCGTGCCCTCGTACAGCGAGTCGATCTTCTGGTCACGGATGTACTGCTCGATCGGATAGTCCTGGCAGTAGCCCGAGCCGCCGAA
>DATJAE010000225.1:0-11945 GCA_035516595.1 Kofleriaceae bacterium
CGACCACCGCGATCGCGAGGATCGTCGCGCGCTCGGTCGCGGCACGGCGCCACGCGATCGCGATCGCGGCCAGCGCGAGCAGCGCACCGAGCACCGGCTCGCGGTCGAACGTGCGCAGCGGATCGGCGAGCGCGGGCAGCGTCCACTGCGGGTCGGCGGTCAGCGCATCGCGCACGAGCGCGAGGTCGTGCGGTCCGACGAAGCGCTGCGGCCAGATCGCGCCGAGCGCGATCACCAGCGCGACCGCCGCGCCTGCAATCGCGACCGGGCGGCGCAGGCGCTTGCCCCGCGCGCGCAGCTCGGCGAGCGCGGCCGGCGCGATGATCGCGAGCGCGAGCGCCGCCGCCATCTTGTGCGCGAGCAGCGCCGCGACCAGGCCGCCGCCGGCGGCCGCGAGCCGGCCGCGCGACGGGGTTTCGAGCGCGCGCAGCGCGAGCCACAGCGCGGCGAGCGCGACGGTGAGCCCGATGCTCTGCTTGGCGTACTCGGTCGACAGGTAGGTCGAGCTCGCCGAGCAGGTCGCGAGCGCGGCCGCGACCAGGCCGGCCGGCCGGGCGCGCCCGAGCCGCGCGCCGACCGCGTACGCCGGCAGCGCGATCAGCGCGCCGCCGAGCGCGGCCCCGAGCTTGGCGCCGGTGATCGGATCGGTCGCCGCGGCGAACGGCGCCATCCACCAGAACGCGAGCGGCGACGCGGGATAGCGCAGCGTGCCGTGGGCGAGCAGCGCGCGCAGCTCGATCGGGTAGAAGTAGCCGTCGATGCCGAGCGGGAACGGCGACGACACCAGCACGCCCCAGCGCACGTGAAACGAGTACGCCACGAGCGCGGCGAGCGCGATCGCCACCGCCGCGCGCCTCGTCCAGCTCGGCACGATAAGATGGTGCCATGCCCGATGCGGTCGTGCTGCTGTCCGGGGGCGTCGACTCGACGACCGCGCTCGCGGTCGCGAAGTCGCGCGGCTTCGGCTGCTACGCGCTGACCGTGCGCTACGGCCAGCTCCACGCGGTCGAGCTCGACGCCGCGCGCCGGGTCGCCGCGCACGCCGGCGTCGCCGACCACCGCGTGATCGACGTCGATCTGTCGCCGCTCGCCGCCTCGGCGCTGACCCGGATGGCGATCGCGGTGCCCAAGGATCGACCGCTCTCGGAGATCGGCGCGCCCGGAGACGTGCCGGCGACCTACGTCCCGGCGCGCAACACCGTGCTGCTCGCGCTCGCGCTCAGCTGGGCCGAGTCGATCGGCGCGCGCGACCTGTTCATCGGGGTCAACGTGCTCGACGCCAGCGGCTACCCCGACTGCCGGCCGGAGTTCGTGCGCGCGTTCGAGGCGCTCGCCCAGGTCGCGACCCGCAGCGGCGGGTTCCGCGTGCACGCGCCGCTGATCTCGCTCACCAAGGCCCAGATCATCGAGCTCGGGACGGCGCTCGGCGTCGACTACGCGCTCACCCACAGCTGCTACGACCCGCGCGGCGACCTGGCGTGCGGGCGGTGCGACGCGTGCAAGCTGCGGGCGAAGGGCTTCGCCGAGGCCGGCGTGCCCGACCCGACGCGCTACGCCGAGGCGTGATAGGGATGTAGAGGATGAAGCTGGGCACGCTGCTCCTGCGCAACGCCGCGATCGGCCTGTCGCAGCTCGAGGCGGCGCTGCGCAACCAGGTGCTGTACGGCGGCCGGCTCGGCACCAACCTGGTCGAGCTCGGCTTCATCGATCTCGAGCTGCTGTCGAGCTACCTGTCCGAGCTCACCGGCTTTCCGATCGCCACGCCGACCCTGCTCGACGGCGCCGATCGCGCGCTGCTCGACCTGCTCGGCGGCGACGATGCCCATCGCCTGCGCGCGGTGCCGATCGGCGCGCTCGGCGAGGCGCGCGACCAGGTCGCGGTCGCGATGGTCGATCCCAGCGATGGCCGCGCGATCGAGGCGCTCGGGGCCCGGCTCGGCGCGACCGTCGCGCCGCACGTCGTCCCGGAGCTGCGCGCGCTGTACTACCTGGAGCGGCACTTCGGCATGCCGCGGCGCGCCCGGTTCATCCGCACGTCGCGCTCCGGGAGCGAGCCCGACCCACTGGACGAGCGCCGGCGGTCGCAGCCGGCCGGTGGGATCGCGATGCCGCCGACCCTCACGCTCGAGCCGCGGCGACGGCGCACGCCATCGCAGCTGTCGATCGCGCACGAGGTGCCGACCGCGCTGTCGTACGGCGCGGCGTGCGAGCGGATCGACACCGCGCCGAACCGGGAGCAGATCGCCGACACGTTCGTCGACTTCGCGAAGGGGCGATGTGACGCGCTGGTCGTGCTGCTGATCCGGGACGGCAACGCGCTCGGCTGGCGCGGCTACGTCGCCCCGCCGCATCATCCGAGCCGGCCGTTCGAGGAGCTCTCGCTCCCGCTCGGCGGCGCCTCGGCGCTCCAGGCGGCACATGATGGCAATCAGGTGTTCGTCGGGCCACCGCCCGCGCCGGCCAAGCCGGTCGAGGGCGCGCTGTGGGCCGCGCTCGGGGCCGAGCCGCCGCCGACCGAGGTCGTGGTCGTACCGATCCTGGTCAAGCAGCGCGCGGTCAACCTGGTGTACGCGCACACCCTGGGCGGAACGCCGCCGCATGCGCTGGTCACCGAGCTGCGCGATCTGGCGCTCCGTGCGCAGTCCTCGTACGCCCGGCTGATCCGGCAGACTCGGAGCTCGTAGTCAAGCGATGAACGGGCTTCCTGATTGGACGTATCCAAGCTGAATCCATCAGCAAAGTACGTGAGCTCGATCCCCGGTTCAGGAACTTGATTTTGAGCGCCAAAGAGGCAATCTGCGGCCGTGCCACAACGTCTGTCCCTCCCTCACAAGATCGGGCCCGGTACGATCGCAGCCGCGCTCGCCGCGCTGTCGATGGCCGTGCTCACGCACTTCTTCATCTGAGCCGTGGGCCGTCAGGTCTGTTCGGTCCAGTAGCGAACCCAGTCGCCGTCCTCGATCAGGGTTCCGAGCTTCACCGCCTGCGGGTCGGAGAGCGTGTACACCCACGCCCAGACCTCCTCGCCGGACTCGAGCGCGACCTTGCGGATCACGCGCGCGAAGTCCTGGCCCTCGTAGGCGTCGAGCAGGCCGAACGTCGCCGCGAGCTCGGTGAGCCAGAGCACCTCGCCGTTGACGCGACCGCGGCCGTCCTCGGTGTAGCCGGGATAGCCCATCGGAAACGCGTAGATCGATCCCTCGGTGTGGGCGTTCACGCAGCGCGCGATCTGGTTCGCGATCAGCGAGCGCGCGGTCTGGCCGGCGCGCATCGTGCCGTAAACGAACAGCCGGTCGACCACCTCGTTGGTCCCGGTGGTGCGCTCGGCCTCGAACGTTCCGGTAGAGCGCCGTCGCTGCTCGGCCATGATCCTGTGTATCAACCCGCCGCGAGCGCCGCTACCTGATCGACGAGCGGGAGCACGATCGCCGCGCCGGTGCCCTCGCCGTGGCCGAGCCCGACCTCGAACAGCGGCGCGAGCCCGAGCTGCGCGAGGATCGCGGCGTGGGTCGCGTTGCCGCGGTGGGCGGCGATCAGGTAGCCGGTCACCGCGGGAGCGAACGCGGCGGCCACGAGCGCCGCGGCCCCGGTCGCGTAGCCATCGAGAATCACGGGCACGTTCATCGACGCCGAGGCGAGCATCAGGCCGGCGAGCAGCGCGGTGTCCGGGCCCCCGAACGTCGCCAGCCGATCGAGCGCCCCCAGCCGCGCCGCCGTGGCACCACGCGCTCCCGCGGCGTCGACCACCGCGTCTCCGGTCGCCGGCGGTGGCGCTCCCGCCGCGGCGCCGAGCAGCGCCTGCGCCGCCACCTCGGCCCCCACGCCGATCGCTCCCACCGCGATCACGTCTGCACGGGTGTCACCCAACCGTTCCACGAGCGTGACCGCGAGCGCGATCCCGGCCTCGAGGTTTTGCGTGGCCTCCACGACGGTTAGCGCGGGCTCGCGCGCGAGGTCGGCGCTCGGGCCGCGTCCGAGCCGGACGATCTCGGACGGCATGTGCGAGGGCTCACGCGTTCCGGCATCGACCAGGACGATCGGTGTGCGTGCGGCGCGGGCGAGCTGGGCGAGCGCGGCCGAGCCGTCGGCGATCGCGCGGGCCGCGAGGACGGTCGGGTGATCGGCGCCCATCGCGATGCCGGGATCGCCGCAGCCGTGGTCCCCGGCGACGACCACGATCGTCCGGTGCTCGCCGCGCGGCCGCGGGCGGTGCTGCGCCGCCCCGAGCGCCGCCGCCAGGCGATCGAGCACCGGCGCGCCGGCGCCGGCGACCGCCGCGCGCGCGGCCTCGGCGTGCGCGCGCGAGGCCGGCGTGATCGCGTCGATCACGTGGCGCACGACCTGGCTCACGCGCGCCCCCACATCGCGGCCCGCCGCTTCTGGCCGACCAGCAGGACGAGGAAGAACGGCCCGCCGAGCACCGCGGTGACCGCGCCGGCCGGCAGGTGGGTCGCGAGCACGGTGCGCGCGAGCGTGTCGCACACGACGAGCAGCGCCGCGCCGCCGAACATCGACGCCGGCAGCAGCAGCCGCTGGTCGGAGCCGATCGCGCCACGCAGCACGTGGGGGACGATCAGCCCCACGAAGCCGATCGGCCCGGCGAGCGCCACCGCGACGCCGACCAGCAGCGAGGCGAACGCGAACACCGCGAGCTGGGTGCGCGCCACCGCGACGCCGAGCGAGGCCGCGACCTCGGGGCCGGCGGCGAGCGCGTCGAGCGCGCGGGCGGATCCGAGCAGGCCGACCAGCCCCACGCCGATCGGCAGCGCCGCGTACTTGGCGTAGACCAGCCGCGCGGTGTCGAACCCGCCGACCATCCAGCTGAGGATGTAGTTGCCCTCGCCGAAGTCGCTGGTGAACTGGATGATCACCGACGCCGCGGAGCAGAACATCGAGATCGCGATCCCCGCGAGCAAGAGGGTCGCGGGCGGCAGCTGGTTGCCGATCCGGGCGAGCCGGACCACGACCACCAGCGCGACCACCGCGCCGACCATCGCCGCGCCGCCGATCGCGAGGTCGCCCAGCGCGCGCTCGAGCCCGAGCTCCATCGCGATCACCGCGGCGAGCGAGCTGGTCGACGAGATGCCGAGCGTGAACGGCTCGGCGAGCGGGTTGCGCAGCAGCGCCTGGAGCGCGCAGCCCGAGCCGCCGAGCGCCGCGCCGACCAGCAGCGCGCCGAGCACGCGCGGCAGCCGGACCGCGACGATCGCGTGGTCGGGCGAGTCGCCGTAGGCCCCCAGGCCGAGCAGCTCGAACGCGCGCCCGCGGCCGGTGTCGGCGACGCCGACCAGCGGCGCGAGCACCGCGATCACCGCGCACGCGACGACGCACAGCGCGAGCACCACCGCGAACCGCCGCGCGGTCAGCCGCGCGCCGCTCGCCGACACGAACCCGGTCATCCCGGCACCGCGAACGGCGCGCCCGACGGCAGCGTACCGACGTGGATCGCCAGGCCGAACGCCGCGCGGGTCGCGGCCGAGGCGAGCACCTCGGCCGGCGCGCCGCGCGCCGCGAGCCGACCGTCCGCCACCAGCCACATCGATCGGCCGTAGCGCAGCGCGAGATCGAGGTCGTGCGTGACCACGACCGCGGCCAGCCCGGCGTCGCAGCGCTCGCGCAGCATCGCGAGCACGCCGCGCGCGTGCGCCGGGTCGAGCCCCGCGGTCGGTTCGTCGAGCAGCACCAGCCGCGCGCCCTGGCACATCGCCTGCGCGAGGATCACCCGGCGCGCCTCGCCGCCCGACAGCTGATCGAACGGCCGCGCCGCGAGCTCGAGCACGTCGCACGCGGCCATCGCCTCGCGCGCGGCCGCGAGGTCGGCCTGCGACGCCAGCCCGAGGCCGCGCTGGTGGGCGTAGCGGCCGAGCAGCACGACCTCCTCGACCGCGAACGGAAACGCCAGCTCGTAGGCCTGCGGCAGGTAGGCGAGGTCGCGCGCGATCGCGCGCCGGTCGCCGCGTGCCGGATCGCGCCCCATCACGCGGATCGTGCCGCGGCGCGGCGCCACGAGGCCGGCGATCGCGCGGAGCAGCGTGGTCTTGCCCGCGCCGTTGGGCCCGACGATCACGACCAGCTCGCCGGCGTCGACCGCCGCGCTGGCGCCGCGCACCACCGCGCGCCCGCCGAGCTCGACGTCGACCTCGTTCAGCTCGAGCCACACGCTTCCTGTTTACCAGCATTCTCGTGTAACGATGACCGCGTGCGCAGACGGAACGACCGCGTCGTCATGCACCTCCCGGTCGAGCTGATCGCGAACGGCAAGCGGATGCGCGCGGTGTCGCAGGACATCTCGCCGTACGGGATGTTCGTGCGGCTGTCGCGGCCGCTGCCCGCCGGCACGATCGTCCAGCTCGTGATCTCGCCGAACGGCCAGCGCCAGGTCACGACCGCGCAGGTCACGCATAGCCTGTCCGAGGTCGAGGCGCGCACGCTCGGGCGCTATCCCGGGATCGGCCTGGCGTTCCGCGAGGCGCTGCGTCCGAGCGAGCAGGCGTTCGGCGACGCGATCGCGCGCCTGGTCGCACGCGATACGGTCGCGCGGCCGGCCGCCGACCTGCGCATCGTGGTCGCCGATCCGCAGACCCGGCTGCTCGAGCGGCTGTCGACCGCGCTCGGCTCGGCCGGGTTCGCGGTCGCGACCGCGACCAACGGGATCGAGGCGATCGGCGCGTGCCTGTCGCGCACCCCCGACGCCGTGCTGGTCGAGCGCGACATGGAGGTGGTGGACGGCCTGCACGTGCTGCAGGAGATGGGCCGCCACGCCGAGCTCGCGGGCGTGCCGGTGATGATGATGTCGGCCAACGCGACCGACCTCGTGCGCCTCCAGGCGTTCCAGCTCGGCGCGGTCGACTTCATCCCCAAGCCGTTCACCGTGCTCGAGGTGATCCTGCGCGCGCGGCGGTGGGCGCGCGTCCATCACCGCGACGTCGAGCGCGTCGTGCTGCGCGGCGCGCTGACCGAGCTCAACCTGCCGTCGCTGCTCCAGATGCTCGAGGCCGAGAACAAGACCGGTCAGCTCGCGATCACGCGCGACCAGCTGGTCGCGTGGATCGACTTCGTCGAGGGCCGGATCGTGCGCGCGCGCTCGTCGGAGCAGGCCGGGGACGCGCGCGACGTGCTGTTCGACGTGCTCGACTGGCGCCACGGCTTCTTCGAGCTCGCGGCCGGTACGCCCGAGGCCGGCGAGCCCGAGCTCGACGTCACGGTCGGCCAGCTGCTGCTCGAGCACGCGCGGCGCGCCGACGAAGCCTCGCGGTGACGCGCTATGATCCCGCGGTGGCAGACGGCGAGACGTTAGAGGAGGCACAACGCGGCTGCCCGAGCCGCGCCGAGCTCGCCTCGCTCGCGTACGGCGGCACCGCGATCGCGGTCGACGTGGCGAGTCACGTCGCCGGCTGCGCGCGCTGCGGCGCGATCGTCGCCGAGCTCGCGCGGCCCCAGGCCGACGCGCTGCCATCCGGCACGATGGTCGGGCGCTACCGCGTGCTCGAGCGGCTCGGCGCGGGCGGGATGGGCGTGGTCTACCGCGCGATCGACACCGAGCTCGACCGGCCGATCGCGCTCAAGCTGGTGCGCGCGCACGCGACCGACGATCTGACCGAGCGGCTGCGCCGCGAGTCGCGGCTGCAGGCGCGCACCAAGCACCCGAACGTGATCACCGTGCACGACATCGGCCGCGACGGCGATCGCATCTACGTCGCGATGGAGCTCGCGCACGGCGGCACGCTGCGCGAGTGGCTGGCGCGCGCGCCGCGCGGCTGGCGCGACATCGTCGACGTGTTTCGCCGCGCCGGCGAGGGCCTCGCCGCGGCGCACGCCGCGGGCCTGGTGCATCGCGACTTCAAGCCCGACAACGTGCTGGTCGAGGGCGACGGCGCGCGCGTGCTGGTCACCGACTTCGGTGTCGCGCGCGCGATCGAGGCCGCCGAGCACGCCGGCGCGCGGATCTCGGCCAAGGAGCTGATGACGATGGCGGGCGCGGTGGTGGGCACGCCGGGCTACATGGCGCCCGAGCAGCTCCACGCCGAGCCGGTCGACGCGCGCACCGACGTGTTCGCGTTCGGCGTCGGGCTGTGGGAGGCGCTGTACGGCGAGCGGCCGTTCGCCGGCGAGTCGGTCGCCCAGCTGCTCGCCGCGATGGCCGCGCCGCTGCGCGAGCCATCGCAGCGCTGCGTGCCGCGCTGGCTCGGCCGCGTGCTGCGGCGCGCGCTCGCGATCGAGCCGGCCGAGCGGTTTGCCACGATGGCCGAGCTCGGCGCCGCGCTCGACTGGCGGCGGCATCGCCGCAGGGCGGTGACGATCGCCGCCGCGGCGGGCAGCGCCGGTGCGACGCTCGCGGCGGCCGCGCTCGTGCTCGCGCTCGGCCGCACCGGCGAGGCGTCGCCGTGCGACCGCGAGCCCGTGGGGCTCGCCCAGCTGCGCGCCGCGAGCGCGCAGCTCCACGCGCGGTCCGCCGACGGTCTCCCGCCGTTTCGCCGGCGCTGGCTCGACGCGTTCGACGGCTACGCCGACGTTGCCGCCGAGCTGCGCGGCGGGCTGTGCCGCGCCGCGCCCGCGGCGCGCCCGGCGAACTGGCGCGATCGGGTGCGCTGCCTCGATCGCAGCACGTCGGCGGTCGCGGTGTTCGCCGCCGCGCTCACCGGTGCGCCTCCGGCCGAGCTCCACGACGTGATGTACGCCAAGCCGCCCGAGCCGCCGTATGCCTGCGCGAGCGACGCCGCGGCGCAGGTCATCGCCGCGCTGCCGCCGCCCTTGCTCGAGCCGCGTGTCGCGCCGCTCGAGCTCGCGATCGCGCGGTGGTACGGCAGCGCGGCCTCCGATCCGCGGCGGGCGATCGGCGAGCTCGACCGGCTGGCCGAGCAGGCGCGCGCGCTCGGCTTCCCGCCGCTGGTCGACGAGGTCGAGTTCGAGTGCGCGCTGATCATGGTCGCCGATCCCGCGACGCGCGCCAGCCGGGTTCGCGAGGTCGCGAGGGCCGCCGAGCACGACAGCGCGTACGGCGTCGCCGCGCGCGCATACTCGCTGCTCGCGGCGATCGTCATGCTCACCGACCTGCGCTCGGCGCACGACGTGCTCGCGTCCGCCGACCTCGCGCTCGATCGCGCCGGCAACCCGCCGCGCGAGCGCGCGTTCTGGCACCTCTATCGCGCGTGGGTGCTCGCCGCCGAATCGGACAGCGCGGGCAGCGCGAAGGAGATCGCGGTCGCGCGCCAGGTGTTCGCGCAGGGCCACGTCCCGCCCGACCTCGAGCTCGACGAGGGGATCGGCAACGCCGAGCTGCGCGCCGGCGACGTCCAGGACGCGCTGGTCGAGACCGACAGGGTGTTTCGCGCGGTCCAGGACGCGCCGGCGAGCGCGGCCTTCGTCGTGCGGGCGCGCAGCAACTACGCGGCCGCGCTGATCGGATCGTCGCAGCCCGATCGCGCGCGAGAGGTGCTCGAGCCCGTGCTCGCCGGCCGCGATCCGCAGCAGCCGATCACCAGCGACGTCGCGGCGGCGCTGCACCTGCTGGCGAGCGCGTACAACTACCTCGGGCGCTACCGCGACACCGCGCGGCTCGGCGCGACCTGGCGCGGCGCGATCGCGCGCGACCTCGGCAACCAGACCGTGCACGCCGGCAAGCTCGACGTCGAGCTGGCCACCGCGGCGCTCGCGCTCGGCCACGACGACGAGGCCGAGCGCGATGCCGCGAGCGCGCTCGAGACCTTCATCGAGCTCGCCGGTGCGAGCGCCTACGACACCGCCGACGTGCGCGTGCTGCACGGCCAGGCCCTGCTCAAGCTCCGCCGCTTCGACGAGGCGGGCGCGGACATCGCGCGCGGCGCGGCGGACCTGATCGCCGCGGCCGGCGCGACCGACCCGCTGGCGCTCCAGGCCCAGGTCGCGCTCGCCGACATCGAGCTGCGGCGCGGTCAATCCGACGTCGCGCTCGCCACGATCCAGCGCGTGATCGAGCCGTACCAGAAGCTCGAGCCCGATCCGGGGTCGCGCGCCTACGCGGATCTGGTGCTCGCGCGCGCGCTCGTGGCGGCGCATCGCGAGCTGCCGCGCGCCCGGGCGCTGGCCGCGCACGCGATCTCGGTGTGGCAGGCCGCGCCGCCGGCGTGGACCGCCGAGCTGGCCGACGCGCGCGCGCTGCTCAAGGCACGCTGATCGCGGCGGCGAGCGCGGCGAGCGCCTGCGCGACCCGCGGCGACGGCGCCTGCAGGACGTCGTCCGCGAGCGCGCGCACGCGATGCGCCCTGACCGCGGGCACGTCGACGTCCTGCCACGCCGCGACCTCGCCGTCCCGGGCCGCGTACGACAGGTCGAGGATCACGTCGGGCTGGCCGCGCAGCACCTCCTCGAGCGAGATCTTCGGATAGCGCACGCCGCTGCCGGCCAGCACGTTGTCGCCGCCGACCACCGCGAGCAGCTCGTCGACGTAGCTGCCCGGACCGGCGGCGACCAGGTTGCCGAGCCCGCCGGCCTCGCGATCGATGATCGCGAGCACGCGCGGGTGGTGCGCCGGGCGGTGCGCCGCGGCACCGGCCACCGCGGCATCGATCGCCGCGATCGCCGCGTCGGCCTCGCGCCGGCGGCCGATCGCATCGCCCACCGCGCGCAGCCCGGTGGTGACGTCGTGCAGGCCGAGCATCGCGCACGCCACGCTCGGGATGCCGTGGTCGCGCAGCGCGGCGGCCACCCGGTCCTGCGTGCTGTCCACGATCACGAGCGTCGGATGCAGCCGCACGATCGCCTCGAGGTCGGGCGCGGTGAACGTGCCGACCCTGGGCAGCGCGGCGACCTCGGGCGGATACTTCGAGTAGCGGTCGACGCCGACCAGCTCGGCGGTCGCGCCGAGCGCGGCGACGACCTCGGTGCCCGACGGCATGAGCGTGACGAGCCGCGCGCCGCCGGCCGGCGGCGGCGGCGTGGCGCGCCCGCACGCGACGACGGCGAGCATCGCGAGCGCCAGCATCCGCATGCGCCGTGCGTACCACACTGGTATCGTCGAGGCGTGGCCGAACCCGACCTCAGCGGCGTGGTCCTCGACGGCCGTTACCAGGTGATCGAGCCGCTCGCCGAGGGCGCGATGGGGAGCGTCTACCGCGGCGAGCGCGTGAAGCTCGGCCGCGCGGTCGCGATCAAGATCATGCACGACACCTTGCCCGACGAGCTCGCGAGCCGGCAGCGGTTCGAGCGCGAGGCCAAGCTGATGGCGCGGCTCGACCACCCGAACTGCGTTTCGGTGATCGACTTCGGCATCCACGACGACAAGCCGTTCCTGGTGATGGAGCTGGTGCGCGGCACGAGCCTGCTCGAGCTGATCGACAAGGAGCGCCGGGTCGAGCCGGTCCGCGCGGCCGACATCATCCGCCAGGTCCTGTCCGGGCTCGCCCACGCCCACGAGCTCGGCATCGTCCACCGCGACATCAAGCCGGCCAACATCATGCTCGGCGAGAAGATCGCGATCGGCCTGCAGGTCCGCATCCTCGACTTCGGGCTGGCGCGGCCGCCCGAGGGCGGCACCAAGCTGACCACCGGGATCGTGGTCGGCACGCCGAACTACATGGCTCCCGAGCAGTGCAAGGGGGTCGCGCTGGACGGCCGGTGCGATCTCTACGCGTGCGGCGTGATCCTGTTCGAGATGCTGGCCGGGCGGCGGCCCTTCGTCGCGAGCGATCCGATCCAGGTCGTGCGCAAGCAGATGAACGAGCCGGCGCCGCGGCTGTCGGACGTCGCGCCCGGTGACTACGGCGCGCTCGAGGACGTGGTCGCGCGCGCGCTCGCCAAGCCGCCCGACGAGCGCTACGGCTCGGCGCAGGACATGGCGAGCGCGATCGACGCGGCGCTCGCGGAGCGCCGCAGCGTCGGCCACGCCGCGCCGCGCGCGACGTCGGCGCCGGGCAGCGAGGTCGCGACCGCGTCGGGCTGGAACGTGCCGCCGCCGGCCTCGCAGCCGA
>DATJAE010000226.1:0-5189 GCA_035516595.1 Kofleriaceae bacterium
GATCGTGCCGCCCGACACCACGCTGAGCAGGCGCGCGCCGCGCCGGCCGACCAGCACGTCGCTCTGGCGATCCCAGGTCAGGCGCGGGCGCAGCTCGGCCATCTCGTCGGACGGGTAGCGGCCCGACAGCATGTCGAGCACCGCGACCAGCGCGGCGCGCGGCAGCTCGCGATAGCTCGCGGCGCGGCGCACCACGCGCTCGAGCTCGCCGACCGGCCACGGCTCGACCCCGACCATCGCGACGATCTGCTGCGCCAGCACGTCGAGCGCGCTGTCGGGCACGCGCAGCGGCTCGACCTCGCCGGCCATCATGCCGCGCGCGACCACGGTGGCCTCCAGCAGGTCGCCGCGGAACTTGGGATAGATCCGGCCGCGGCTGGTGCCACCGACCTGGTGCCCGGCGCGGCCGATCCGCTGCAGCCCGCGCGCGACCGCGCCGGGCGACTCGACCTGGAGCACGAGGTCGACCGCTCCCATGTCGATGCCGAGCTCGAGCGACGACGTCGCGGTGATCGCGCGCAGCTGACCGGCCTTGAGGCCTTCCTCGATCGCGACGCGCTGGGCCCGCGCGATCGAGCCGTGATGGGCGCGCACCAGCTCGCTGCCCGGCGGCGCCGCGCCGCGCGCGATCGCGAGCTCGTTGAGCTGCTGCGCGATGCGCTCGGCCAGCCGGCGCGAGTTGACGAACACGATGGTCGAGCGGTGCGCGAGGATGTCGTCGAGCAGGCGCGGGTAGATCAGCGGCCACATCCCGCCGCCATCGCTCGCCGCCGTGCCGGGCTGGTCCATGTCGGCGGCCGGCACGACGATCTCGAGCTCGAGCGCGGGCGGCTCGCCGGCGTCCACGATCTCGACCTCGCGGTCCCCGCCGAGATATCGAGCCACTTCGCTAAGTGGACGCTGCGTGGCGGACAGGCCGATGCGCTGCGGATCGCGGCCGCCCGACGCCGCGACCAGCGCGGCGAGCCGCTCGAGCGTGAGCGCGAGATGGACGCCGCGCTTGGTCGGCGCGAGCGCGTGGATCTCGTCGACGATGACCGTCTCGACCGCGCGCAGCCGGTCGCGCGCAGGCCCGGCGAGCACGAGGTAGAGCGACTCCGGCGTGGTGATCAGGATCTGGCCGGGCTGCTTGCGCTGGCGCTCGCGCTCCTTGGCCGGCGTGTCACCGGTGCGCACGTCCACCGCGACGTCGGCGGCCGCGCCGAGCTGCTGGAGCCCGGCCAGCGGCGCGCGCAGGTTGCGCTCGACGTCGTACGCGAGCGCCTTGAGGGGCGAGACGTACACCACCCGGGTACCCTGGGCAGGGGTACGTGCCACGCGATCGAGGGCGTGGAGAAACGCGGCGAGCGTCTTGCCGCTGCCGGTCGGCGCGCACATCAGGGTGTGCCGGCCGGCCGCGATGCTCGCCCAGCCGCGCGCCTGGACCGCGGTCGGCGCCGCGAAGCTGCGCGCGAACCACGTGCGCGCGGGCTCGCCGAGCACTGCCAGCGGGTCGGTCACGCCGCTGCTATAGCTCGAACGCGGCCAGCGGGCGCAGCAAAGCCGTCAGCGCGCGCTCGATCCAGCCCGGCGACGCGATCAGGATGCCGGGATCGATCGAGGGCGGCACGATCACCATGCCCTCCGGCCAGGGCCGGGCGTCGCGCAAGGCGGGCGGGGCGATCACGCCGCCGCTCTCGACCGGCACGGCGGGCGCCAGCTCGGCCGCGGCGATCTCCGGAAACGTGATCCGCTGGCACGGCACCGGCGCAGGCCCGGAGAACCACAGCGCCAGCGCGCACGCCGCGCCGAGCAGGCTCGTTGCCGCGAGCGCTGCAGCGCGGTTCGGGATCGCGGCGAGCATGCGTGGGAAACCGCGCCGCCGCGCGCCGCATTCCCCGTGATAGGGTCGATCCATGGGGGGCCGCCTGGTAGCCCTGGTCCTGGCGTGCGGTTGCAGCTTCCGGCACGGCGCGAACGCCGATGGTGCGCCCGCGCGCGACGACGCGGTCACCGCGCAGAAGGACGGTCGCACCCCCGATAGCGCCGAGCCGCTCGATGGCATGCCACCCGCGGACAGCGCGCTGCCGTGCCCGAGCAGCTATACGGTCAGCGACTCCGGCCACCCGAGCTCGCTGTACCGCGTGGTCACGGCGAGCGCCGAATGGGCCCAGGCCGAGAGCAACTGCGAGGCCGACGCGCACGCCGGCACCGCGCCGGCCCACCTGATCGTCCCGGACGACCAGGCCGAGCTGACGTTCGCCGAGAACCAGATCAGCGGCAGCAACGAGTGGGTCGGCGTCTCGGATCAGGTCACCGAGGCCACGTTCCTGGCGGTCACCGACCAGACCGCGTTCGACTTCACGCCGACCGGCAACAACCCCGGGCTCGATTGCGGGGAGCTCGGCCTGTTCAACAGCACGATCACGACCCAGGTGACCAACTGCCAGCAAGGCAACCCGTACCTGTGCGAGTGCGATGGCCGGGCCGCAGACTCGAGCCATTTCTGACCACGTCGCCGAGTTGACATAACACCGATTCTGCGACGCGACCCCTCCGGCGATGCCCGCGTTTCCCGAGCGCCTCGAGCCCGACCGCAACGGCCGCGTGTTCGTCGGCGCCGACCTCCAGCCCGCCACGATCATCGAGGCCTACCGGCGCGGGTTGTTCCCCTGGCGCGGCGGCCCGGCGATCCCGTGGTACTGCCCGGATCCGCGCGCGGTGCTGCCGGTCGGCGCGATCCGGATCGCGCGCAGCCTGGCCCGGCGCGCCCGCGATCCGGACCTGGCGATCGCGTTCGACCGCGACCTGCGCGGCGCGATCGAGCGCTGCGCGACCACGCCGCGGCGCCGCGAGGCCACGACCTGGATCGCGCCCGACGTGATCGACGCCTACGCGGCGCTCGGCGAGCCCGGCATCGCGCACTGCGTGGAGGTGTATCGCGCCGGGGTGCCGGTCGGCGGGCTCTACGGCGTGACGTTCGGCTCGATCTTTCACGGCGAGTCGATGTACTTCCGCGAGCGCGACGCGTCCAAGCTGGCGCTCGCCGCGCTCGCCCGGGCCGGCGCGGCGCACGGCCTCTCGCTCATCGACTGCCAGGTCCCGACGCCGCACCTCGAGCGCCTCGGCGCCGAGCGCTGGCCGCGCGAGCGCTACCTCGCCTACCTCGCCTCGGATCGCGCGCCGTCGCTGCATCGCAGCTGGGCCGACTGGGGCTAGTGTGCCAGGCGCAAGCCGAGCTGCGAGATCTCGTCGCGGGTGAGCCCGGACGACGCCTCGATCGTCACGCTCGCGGCGCGGCCGGTGCCGACCTCGATCGCGGTGACCTCGAGGATGCCGTCGGCGTCCATCGTGAAGCTGACCTCGACCTTGGTGCGGCCGCGCGGCGCCGCCGCGAGGTCGCCGAGCACGAACCGGCCGAGCCGGCGGTTCTTGGACGCCAGCTCGTGCTCGCCCTGGTGGATCTCGATCGCGACGTAGGTCTGGTTGTCCTCGGTGGTCGCGAACACCTTCTTGGCGCGCGTCGGGATCGACGTGTTCGACGGGATCACGACCGACATCCGATCGCCCGCGACCTTGACGCCCATGTTGTGCGGCGTGACGTCGAGCAGCACGACCTCCTGGAGCTCGCCGCCCATGATGCCCGAGTGGACCGCCGCGCCCATCGCGACGATCTCGTCGGGGTTGACGCCCTTGCTGCCCGGCTTGCCGAAGATCCGCTCGGCGCGCTCCTGCACCGCGGGCATCCGCGTCATCCCGCCGACCAGCAGGACCTGATCGATGTCGGCCGGCGAGCAGTGCGCGTCGGCCAGCGCCTTGAGGCACGGCTGCTCCAGCCGCTCGAGCAGCCCCTTGCACGCGCGCTCGAGCTGGCCGCGCTCGAGCTCGCGCATCAGGTGCACCGGGCCCTGCGGCCCGGCCGCGATGAACGGCAGGTTGACGTCGGTGGTCATCGTCGAGGACAGCTCGATCTTGGCGCGCTCGGCGGCCTCCTTGAGGCGCTGCAGCGCGACCGAGTCGCCGCGCAGGTCGATGCCGTGCTGCTGCTTGAACTCGTCGGCCAGGAGGTCGATCACCACGCGGTCGAAGTCGTCGCCGCCGAGCGCGGTGTCGCCGTAGGTCGACAGCACCTCGAACACGCCGTTCTCGATCGCGAGGATCGAGATGTCGAACGTGCCGCCGCCGAGGTCGAACACCGCGAGCCGCTGGTTGTGCTGGTGCTGGATGCCGTACGCCAGCGCCGCCGCGGTCGGCTCGTTGAGGATCTGCCGCACGGTCAGCCCGGCGATCTTGCCGGCGTCCTTGGTCGCCTGGCGCTGCGCGTCGTCGAAGTACGCCGGCACGGTGACGACCGCCTCGGTCACCGGCTGGCCGAGGTAGTCCTCGGCGACCCGCTTCATCTTGGCGAGGACGTGCGCCGAGATCTCCTGCGGCGAGCGCGGCGTGCCGGCGATGTCGACCCAGGCGTCGCCGTTCTTGGCGCTCACGATCTTGTACGGCAGCCGGCGCGCGATCGCCTGGACCTCGGGATCCGCGGTCTTGCGCCCGATCAGGCGCTTCACGCCGAACACCGTGCGCTGCGGGTTGGTCACCATCTGGCGCTTGCTCGCGGCGCCGACCACGACCTCGCCATCGGCGTTCCACGACACCATCGACGGCGTGGTGCGACCGCCCTCCTGGTTGTGGATGACCACCGCCTCGCTACCCTCCAGCACCGCGACACACGAGTTGGTCGTGCCGAGGTCGATCCCGATGACGCGCCCCATGCCTCGCGGCGACTATATCATCACCGCCGACGGATCTCGGCGAGCGCCTGCTTGGCGTGGGCGAGCTCGGGATCGAGCTGGAGCGCGCGCTGGTACTCGAGCAGCGCGTCCTCGAACCGGCCCACGCTCTGCGCCTCGCGACCGCGCGTGTAACACAGCAACGCACGGTAGTGCTTCGACTGGGGTACGCGTGCCGCCAGCGCGTGGAGCGCGACGCGTGCGCCGCTCCAGTTTCGCGTGCCGAGCAAGTTGAGCGCGTCCTGCAGCGCGATCCGTTCGTCGAACACCGGCGCGGTCCGCTGCGCGGGCTGCGCCGGCGCGGTCGGCGCGCGGTTCGGTTCGGTCGGCGTCGCGTCGGCGGGACGCCCCGGCGTGAGATCGCCGCGCGGCGGCGTGCCCGGCCGCTGCGGCGGCGTGCCGGCGCGCGGCGGCGGCGACAGCGGG
>DATJAE010000227.1:0-31605 GCA_035516595.1 Kofleriaceae bacterium
AGTTCGTGATGCGTGCGTGCTCCCAGCTCGCTACGGACATGATCGCTTCGTCAAACGTGCAGTCGACGAGCTCTGCGCCTTGCCATAGATGCACCGCGGCGCCGGAGAAGTCGCAGCGCTCGAACCGCGCACCCTCGAGACCTCGGACCCGCGCGCCTCTCAGGTTCGCATCTGACATCTCGATGCGACCATCGCCGGTGCGACCTTGGTGGTCGCACCAACGCCAGTGCGCCTTGAGTCTCGGGCTCAGCAGCAAGTCCCAATCGCTCTTCCACTGCTTATCTGGCCGCGTCACGGTCCCCTCCTTTGTCGCGTACGCGATCAGCGCGGTCAGCGTCGATTATCCGCGCATGGTAGTCATCTTCGGTACGTTGTAGTGTGTCTACGGTAAATCGCCGTTGCGCTGCGATCGGAATGTCCTTGAACCCGATCGTTGTTCCGTCAGGCAACTCGAGCGATAGCTGTCCATTCCGGAAGCGCTGGATAAGGGCGCGCGCTAGTCGGTATTCCCGCTCGCGCTGCGTCTGCATCACGCCGCCGCCGTCGGTGCCGAGCACGGTCTTCACACCGTAGTACAGGTTCATGAGCAACGGATGATCGTCGAGCCTGGCGACCGAGCCGGTGATCATGTTGCTCCCGATGTTCGCCTCCACGGTCACTCCGAGCCTGGCAATCCGCTGCAGCTGCTCCGGCGTCGCATGCGTCGCGTGACCGAAGCGGATGATCACGCCGTCCTGTTCGCCCCTGGCCGGACTGTACCCGAGCGCCTCGAGCTCGCGCACCAGCGTCTCCAGGTTCTGGCGCGCGGTCGCGACGTGCGCGCCATCGCGAAGGTCGTTGTAGCCCTCGCCGACGTGCGGCCGCAACACGAGCGCCCGGCCGCGCTGCTTCGCGGCGGCCAACACGATCTCGTAGAGCTGTCGGAACGATTGCATGCCTTCGGGGGTGAACTCGTTGCGCTCCGGCCCTGCGATGTCGATCCCGATCACGTCGCCGCGCTGGAGCACCGCAGCGAGCTGCTTTGCCGTGGCCTCGCTGTCGGCTGCGGTCGCCTTGGCGCTCAGCGAGCGGCTGGTGTTCACCATCACGAGGAAGCGGACGTCGACGTCCTTGCCCTCCTTCGCGAGCTGGCCGTGGACGTCCCTCACCATCGACTCGTTCAGGTCGTCGAGCTTGCCGAGGCCGATCGACTGCTCGGAGTAGCCGATGCCCTCGTCGTGGAGCGCGCGCAGCGTGTCGTAGGTGTACTCGCGATATCCGATCAGCTTCTCGGCGATGAGGCCCCGGGTCGGGTACGTCTGGTCGAACATCGTGGTCTCGCCCGCCGCGAGCATCTCCGTCAATGCCCGCCGCGCCACTGCCTCGGCGTCTGCCTCGGCGCTCGCTTCGAGCGCCGCACGCGCGCGCTTCGCGATTCGCCAGCCGTGCGCCGCCCCCTTTTGTGCCGCCGGATCGGCGGCGAACGCGTCGTAGATCGCCTCGAAGGCCGCGGTCGCGCTGCCGTGGCCGACCTTGTCGATGAAGTAGCCGACCTCGAGCACGCCCATGAAGTGCGAGTGCAGGTCCGGTCCCGCGCGCCCGCTCGGCCGCGCGGCGCTCGACGCGATCTCGTGGATCTCGATCGTGGTCGCGCCGGCGGTCACCACGTGGACGCGCGACGCCGGCTCGAAGTGGTCGGTGAAGTCCGGCCCGGCCGCACGCGCGACGTCGAGCGCGCGCTGGATCTGGTCGGGCGTGCCCTCGTAGACGTGGCCGTCGACCACCGGCGACAGCCCGGCGAGACGGAGCGGCGCCTCGAGCGAGCTGGCCGCAAGCTCGCGGTCGAGCGCGCGCTGCGCCGAGGTCGCGATCGGGTCCGCGCCGAGCTGGCCGAGGATCGTGCGCAGCTCGACCAGGATCGCCTTGCGCTCCGCGAGCATCTCCTCTGCATCGCGAGGGGTCGGCTTCTCGATCGAGCCCGCGCGCGCGGCGAGGCGATCGATCCGCGCGAGCGCCTTGTCGAAGCGGTCATGGCCGAGATGTCGCGCGACCTGCTCGACCTCGCCGTGCAGGTGCTGCATCCGCTTCTCGACGAAGCCCGTCGCCGCGATCGAGAGGCCCTGCACGAGCCACTCGTCGACGCCCGGCATCGCCGCGGCGTCGCGATGCAGGAGCGCGTGAGCCGCGATGCTGCCGCCGATCCCGGCCGAGGTCTGGGCGACGAGCGCGATCGCGAGCTTGCCGCCGCGCCTGGCGAGCCCTGCCATGGTGGACGCGACCCGGGGCTCGATCACGTCGGAGTCGCCGAGCAGCCCGGCGAACGGCCGCAACGCCGCTTCGGAGATCCACAGGCCGAGCAGGTTTTCGGCGAAGCTCGTCGCGAGGCTGTCTCCGGCGTCGCCCGTGATGCGCTGGGCCCCCGCCATCATGCCGGCTTGCATCACGAGCTTCAGGCTCTCGAGCACGACGGCAGCCTCCCGGGCGTCCTCGATGAGCTCGAGCTGCTCCAGCCCTTCGCCGAGCATGGCCACCGCGGCGTTGGCCAGGCCGCCGGTCAAGATCGCGATCCCGAGGTCGCGCAGGACGCGCATCAGGAGGTTGTCCAGGACCTCGTCCTCGATGTAGTCGCGCGACCAGCTCGTCCAGGCGGCGAGGTCGGCATCGTGCCGGAGCCCGGCGACCGCGGACGCGACGTCATCGACGGCGCGACGCAGCCCTCGGGTGTGCTCGCGCGACGTGAGGCCGGGATCGGGCCGCGCCGCGGCGTCGAGCCGTGCACGCCAGACGCCGAGCTTTCCCGCGACCGGCCCATGCGGCTCGTCGCACAGGACCCAGACGAGCAGCCGCGGCGTCGGCAGCCCGCCCTTGTAGCGCGCGTCCGACATGCCGATCGCGTCGCACCGCGCCGCGATCGCGCGGACCTGGAGCTCGATCGCGCGCATCGACGCACGCAGCGACGCCTCGTCCGCGTCGACCGCGACGCGCTCGACCTCGTCCAGATCGAGCGGCTTGCCCGCCGCGAGCGCGCCGCGTAGCTCGCCTGCCCGGAGCCCGAGCTCGTACGACGTCCCCGCCGCCGCGCCGGGCGGCGCATCGAGCTGCTCGGTGACTTGCGCGCACTCGTCGAGGCTCACCGCGGCGGCGCGCACCTTCGCATCGGCGAGCGCCAGCGGAAGCAGCATGCGCTGCCGACGCGCAGCCTCGAGCGCGGCGGCGGCCGATGCGCTCAGGTGCGAGCTCCCGGCGGCACGCGCGTACGCCTCGATCACCGCGAACACCGGCGTCGCGACCGCGTCGGCGGGCGACGCGTGCGCTTCGATCTCGTCGAGGATCTGCAGGCCCTCATCCGCGGCCGCGCGCGCGATCCGTTCCTGCGCCGCGAGCGCGCCTTGCCAGCGCGAGCCAGCCTTCGCATCGGACTCGAGCTCGCTGCGGCGGCGCGCGACGAACGCGATGGCTCCGGCGAGCGCGGCGGTCGCGTGCCACGGGGTCAGTCGCCGCTCGAAGAACGCGAGCTGTTCACCGATCCGCTCGAGCAAGCGCTCCGCGGGAAGATCGGTCCGGGTCGGCGCCGGAGCCTCGGCGAGCGCGGCGCGGTCCGAGATCGAGCCGCGATCGAACGTGGTCGCGTCGGCGACGCGCGTCCCCGCGCCGCGCGCGAGCTCCGCGCGGATCTCGGCGGGCGCGCGCTCGAACGCCTCCGGCACGCGCATCGCGAGGTCGTACGGGATGCCGAAGTACGGCGGTCGCGCGGCGATCCGGTACGCCTGCTCCGAGCCATCGCTGACCTCGCCCGCGAGCGGGGTATGCGCGACGTCCTCGACCGTCGCGTCGACCGGGCTGGTGACATGGATCCAGTTCCACAGCGCGGGATCGGGAAGCCAGGTATACGTGACCTCGCGCGTCCCGCTGGCGAATGGCTTGCCCGGCGTGTCGTCCGGCGCGCCGCGACGCCTTGCCTGCGGCGAGATCAGACCGCGCGTGGTGATCACCGCGGCGACGACGCCATCGAGCGGACAGCTCGCGATCAGATCCGACGCGAGCGGCAGCCTCGTCGATTCATCGAGCTGGACGCGCAGGCGCATCCCCATGCGCGCGATCGATGCGCCGATCGGCTCGACCATCGCGAGGGCGGTCGCGGTGCCGACCGCGGAGCGCCACTCGATCGATGGGCTGCTGGGATCGATGTCGCGGGCCGACTCGATGATCGGCCGCAGCTCCGTCGGGTACGCGAGCCGGCACAGGCGCTCGAGCGCGAAGCCCGGCGCCGCGCGCACGTAGTCATCGATCCCGTTCGCGAGCAGCCGCTGCGCCTCCTCGTGATCGGCCCACGGCAAGCGCGGATGAGGCTCCGGCGGGCCCGACGCGGTGATCTGTGCGCGAACGATCTCGAGGATCTTGCGGACGTAACGCTCGACATACGACGACGCCGGCTCTGCCTTGTTCGCAGCCGCGTGGGCAGGCGCGCGCAGCGGCCGGCCGTCCGTGACCGCCACGCGCGGCGCGAAGCGCGCGGCCGCGCCTCGCGCGCCGAACGCCGCGGCGAACGCGTCGGCTTCGTGCTCCGCCGCTTCGGTCGACGCCTCCTCCGCCGCCGGCACGCCCGCCTGCAGCGCGTGCGCGACCTCGTGCGCGAGCAGCTCGCGACCGCCCGGGCTCGCCGGATCGAGCTGGCCCGCGTCGACGTAGATGTCGGAGCCGATCGCGACCGCGCGCGCGCCGTGCGCTGCGGCCGTGGCGTGACCGCGGTGATCGTCGTGCACCCGGACGTGCGCGAGCGAACGCCCCGTCGCGGCCTCGAGATCACCCCGGATCTCGTCCGGCAGCGGTGACACGCCCGCGCCGAGCCACGCGGCGACCTCGCGATCCCAGACCGCGCGCTCGATCGCGGCGGGGCTCGGCAGGAATGCGGCCGCGAGCGCCGGCGCGGCGCGTTCCGCGAGCTCGCGCGCCATGGGTGACGCGGCATCGACCGCGCGCGCGATCTCCAGCTGGCGTTGCAGCGCGGTTGCCGCCGCGCACGACGCGTGCGGATCGCGCCCGCGGTTGGCCACGATCAGCCGTTCGAGCTCGCGGCGCGCACGCTCGAGCTCGGCCGGCAGCCGCGCCGGATCGATCGATGCCGCAGCCTCGCGCTCGGCGAGCGAGCCGCGGCCGGGTACCGGGGCGTGGGCCGCGCGCGGCGCGTGGCCCGTCCCGCGGCGGCCGAACGCGTGCTCGGGAGCCTCGAATTCGCCCATGCGCGGCCGTTATCGGCCGCTGCCTCCCAGGGTTGCTTCGCGGGCGAGTCCCGGAAGTCCGGCAGTTTGGCCGCCGACAACTTGCTCCGCGGGCGGTGCGTGCGGTCTCCTTGCGGGGATGGCCAGGCGGCGCAATCCAGCGAAGACCGGCGCGGAC
Organism: Kofleriaceae bacterium; assembly: GCA_035516595.1. GTDB lineage: Bacteria > Myxococcota_A > Polyangia > Haliangiales > Haliangiaceae > JABFXX01. The sequence continues at coordinate 5,377 of DATJAE010000227.1, forward strand.
CAGACGGTCGACGCGCCGGCGCGCGTGGTGCCCAAGCGCGCGGGGCGCAAGAAGCAGCCGGCGGGGCCGCGGATCGCGGTGCGCCACATGACCCGGCGCGACATCGGCGACGTGTGGGAGTTCTTGAAGGTGAGCTTTCGCGACGTCAACGCCGAGACGGTCGAGTACCAGCGACCGCGCTCGCGCCGGCGGTTCGAGGAAGTGTTCGAGGAGGAGGGCATCGAGCAGCTGCTGTTCGAGGTCGACGGCGAGCTGGTCGCGTACGCCGAGTGCAGCTACGAGGTCACCGGCTCGGACAACTGGATCAACCCGCGCTACTTCGAGAAGCGCGACATGAATCCGCTGTTCGTCGACGAGCTCGCGGTTCACCCGGAGTGGCACGGCCGCGGCGTCGGCTCGTTCGTGCTCGAGCAGCTCCACCACCTGGCGCGCGTCCACGGCCTGAACCAGCTCGTGCTCGAGGTGGCGGAGAACAACGAGCGCGCGCTCGAGTGGTACAAGAAGCGCTACTTCAAGAAGCTCGACGCGGCGATCTTCATGGCCGCGCCGGTCGAGATCGAGCCCGAGCTGCTGCCGCCGCGCGAGCTGCCGGCCGAGCCGGCCGCGCCGGCGCCCGAGCCCGAGCCCGAGCCGGAGGACAGCTGAGCTACGGGTTCGCGAGCTGGCAGCGCACGTGGGTCCACGTGTCGTCGGCCGGCGGCGTGGCGCGGCGGACCTCGACCCGGAGATGGTCGTCGCTCGCGGGGCATGCCGCGGGGTCGGCGACCAGCGCGTAGCAATCGCCGGTCGTGTGCCCCGCGCACGCGGGCAGCAGGCGCGGCGCATCGGGCGCCGAGTCGCGCACGTCGGTCACCTCGCACGCCGGCTGGATGCCGGGCGCGGACGAGCTGTCGGCCAGGCCGGCGGTGTCGATGCACGGATCGCCGACCAGCCGCTTCGCCGATTCGCCGATGTCCGAGAGCGCGCCGCTCAGGTCGGGGTTGCAGATCGAGGTCCGCTTCTCGCGATCGGGAAACAGATCGAGGAACGCGGCGAGCCGCACCGCCGGATCCGCGCTCTCCGGATCGCCGCCGATCTGATCGTACTGGCACGACGGCTCGAGCATCGAGCCATCGGGGGCGGGCCCGACCGCCACGGTCCCTGGATCGCCCACGATGCCGGAGACCATCACCATCCGAGGGTCGGGCTTGAGCGCGAGCAGGGCGTTCGCGACGGGCTGGACATCTTCGATCCATGGCGAGGCGGCGCGCGGCACGCAGCCCAGTTTCGGACCCTGGCTGTCCGGATCGTCGGGCGAGCACTCGACCCCGAACTTGAAGCAGCGGAACGACTGCACGGGCCCGAGGATCGACGTGGCCTGCGTGAAGAAGCCCGGATCGAGCACGGAGCAGTCGTCCTCGTCGGCAACGATCACGACGGCCAGGTTGGCGCCGGGCCGGACGAAGCCGGTGTTGTGCGGGTTGTCCTGGAGCGCTCGCAGCATCGAACGCAGGTGCTGCTCGAACCCGCAGCCGTTCTCGCCGACCCTCGCCATCTGCGCGAACGTGTCGGACAGCGCGCCACTGTAGTTGCGTGTCCGGCTGCCATCCGGGTTGGCAACGTCCGAAATGAAGTTGCCGGTGACCGGTGCGCCGTTGACCTGGAGCGCGCCGTCGTCGCCCTGTCCGACGCAGCCACCCGGCGCGCCCTGGTCGATCGGCGGCGCCGGATCGTCGGGGTCGTTGCCGCCGGTCGTGCCCATGTCGGACGTGACCACGCCGATGTGGAGGTTCGGCAGGCCGTCGTCGAGCTGCTCGAGCGGCTCGAGCAGCTCGGGGAACGCCTCGGCGAGCGCGAGCTGGTTGTCCGCCATCGACGGCGAGTTGTCGATCACGAACAGCAGGTCGAGATCGCGGTTGGGGATCGCCTTGAGCGTCGTCACCTCCTGGAGGCTGCCGACGTCGATGCTCGTGGTGCTGCACGCGGCGAGGAACAGCCCGGCCAGCGCGTACGCGGTGGTGTGACGCATGGATCCTCCGATCGGTTCGGTCAATGCACGGCGCACGCCGCGGTCAGGCGCGGGCGCTGGGCGGAGCTCGGCCAGCGCCGATCGAAGTCGGCGAGGCGCGGCGCGACGGTGTCGACGTGCAAGCGGCACATCGCCTCGATCTCGATCGCGGCGCCATCCTCGGCGAGCTGGCCGTCGCCGCCGGTCTCGAGCTCGTAGCGCTGGATCGCGGCGAGCGCGGTGGTCAGCTCGTCGCCGCGGAGCGCGGCCATCGCCTGATCGATCAGCTCGACCTCGCGCGCCAGGGTGGGCCTGTCCGGCGCGTCCGGCGCGTCCGGCACGTCCGAGGGCTGTCCGGCAGCCGGACGGCCGAATTCCGGACGGCCGGATTCCGGACCGCCGGTGTCCAGCGTCCTGGACGCTGGACGGCTGGGCCCGGACGTCCGGCTCTCGGACACGACGATCCGGAACGACGGCGCGACCAGCTCGATGGTCTCGCCGCTCGAGGTCGCCGCGATCGGCGTCGTCGGCTCGGCCGCGTGATGGCCGCGGACGACGAGCCCGCCGCCCGCGACCAGCCCCGCGACGCCGATCGCCGCCGCCAGCCTGGCGCCCAGCGCCAGCCTGGCCGCCCCTGCCGCGGTGGCCGATCCCGTCCCGCCTCCCACCGCGCTCGCGACGCGGGCGCGGACGCGCGCCGCGGCCGCTGCGTCGGGACCGAGGCCGTCGCGGGCGGCCTGGACCAGCGCCCGCGCCACCGGGCCGAGCGGATGGCTCATCGCTGCACCCTCGCGCGCACGGCGGCCTCGAACTCGTGGCGAGCCAGGCGCAGCCGCGAGTACGCCGTGTTGAGGTTGAGATCGAGCAGCCGGGCGACCTCGGGCACCGACAGCTGCTCGAGCTCGACCAGCGCGAACACCACGCGCCGGCCCTCGTCCATCGTGTCGAGGATCGCCATCACGGTCGCGGCTGCCTGCGCGCGCGACAGCGCCGCGAAGGTGTCCGCGCGTCCCTCGGGCTCGGCCACCAGCGGCTCGGTGCGCCCGTCCTTGCGGCGGTGCGCGCCGGCGACCCGCCGCGCGATCGCGAACAGCCAGGTCGTGATCATCGCGCGGCCCTCGAACTCGGGCAGCCGGCGATGGACGACCACGAACACGTCCTGCGCGGCGTCCTCGAGCGCCGCGTCGGGCACGCCGAACGCGCGCAGCACGCGCCACACGAACGCGAAGTGCGCCGCGTAGATCTCGTCGAACGACGGCACGGCGATCTCGCGAACCGGCTCCACGGCTTCGGCCAGTGACGGCATCCGATCCGTAGGTGCGGCCACCCCCGCGGATCCGTCACGGCCGAGCACCAGCTTCATGGCAGGCCGACCTCGATGCCCAGGGTGGCACGCGCCGACATCGGAGACGGCACGTAGACGATCGCGCCGTCGTCGAGATGGAACTGCGCGCGCTCGAACGCGAACGCGACCTCGGTCGCCCCGACCAGGCGGATCCAGCGCGCCATCGGCCACGCCACGCCGAAGCCCGCGCCCGCGGCGACCCATCGCCCCGAGCCGACCTGCGGGTTGGACAGCGCGATCCCGGTGCCCTCCATCGAGCCGATCTCGGCCGAGACCCAGGCGCGCAGCGGCAGGTGCGCGGGCCGCCAGCCGAGCCGCGCCGCGGTCGCGTCGAGCCCGACGTCGACCCGCGCGGGCGCGCCCGCGTGCAGCACGATCGAGCTGGCGAACCAGCGCATCTCGGCGAGCTCGCCGAGCGTCGAGTCGACCCGCAGATAGGCCGCGACCTCGCCGGCGAGCCCGACCCGCGGCACGACGCCGATCCCGCTGACCCCCGACAGCCGCACGCCCGCGCTCCACCGGCGCTCGGCCGGCGCCGGCGCGGCGGCGGTCACCGCGGCGTCGGGCTCGAGCTCGCGCATCGCGAGCCGGCGTGCGTGCGGCGTGTCGGCCGCACGCGCGACCCGCGCGACGATCACCGCGACCGCATCGGCGAGATCGTCGCAGCGCGCGCTGGCGAGCGTGCGCACGTCGTCGCCGGCGGCGGCGAGCTCGACGCGCGCCACGTAGCGGCCGCCGAGCGGCGCGACATCGACGTGGATCCCCACGACGAGGCCGCCGAGTGGCCGGCCGAGCCGCTGCTCGACCCGAGCGCGAACGCTCGCGACGTCGGGGCACGCGGCCGGCGCCTGCCACGCGATGCCCGACGCGGATCCCGGGCCCGCGGCCGGTTCGGCGCGTGCGGCGCGCGCGCCGGCGAGCCATGCCACGGCCAAGACCACCGCGAACCGCGCGCGCCCGCGTGTCATGGAGTCGCGACACCACCCCGCCCGGCGGGTTGCAGACCGGTCGCTGGGGGCTCGCTTGGCCACGCGGACGTTAGTGCGCGCAGCCGCCCGGATCCGTCACGGCCGCGCGCGCTGCCACCGATGTTGGCAACGATGACATCGCCCGATCCGGTTGCGGCGCGGCGCTCGGGTCGACGGACCCCGGCGAGCTTTCACGACATCGGCAGGCGCTCGACGAACAGCTCGATCACCCGGGCCGGCGCCTCGATGTGCAGCCAGTGGCCCGCGGCGATCCGATCGACGTGGACGTGCGGCGGCGCCGCTGCGAGCCGCGCGCGATCGGCCTCGCTGATCGTGGTCGAGCGCTCGGCGATCACGATCTCGATCGTGCCGGGCAGTGCCGGATCGAGCAGGACGCGCCATAGGTCCTGCGCGCGGTAGTCGTCGATCATCGCGCGCATCACCGCGAGATCGAGCCGCAGCACGAACGCGCCGGCGTCGTCGGGCACGAGGTTCATCGCGAGCCACCGGGCGAGCGCCTGCGAGTGGCCGGCCGCGGTCACCGCGGCGACGAAGTCGTCGCGCCGCGGCCAGGTGCGCGGCAGCTGCTCCATCAGCGCGAGCACGGCGAGCGCGCTGTTCGCGCTGTCCTCGGGCTCGCGCCGGATGCTCGGGCTGGCGTCGAGCACCCAGGTCTGGCGCAGGCGCGGCGCGGCGAGCGCGCGCGCGGCGAGCGCGACCTTGCCGCCGAAGCTGTGGCCGGCGACCGCGTCGATCGGCGTGCCCGCCGCCGCGAGCTGGTCGCACAGCGCGCGCAGATCGGCGGCGCACGCCGCGATCGTGTGCGGCGGCTCGCCGTGCTCGGAGCGGCCGTGCGCGCGCAGATCGACGAGCACGATCCCCCACTCGGGGCGGCGCTCGTTGATCTTGCGCGCGATGCCGCGCCAGTTGCTGCCGGCGCCGAACATGCCGTGGGTCAGGACCAGCCAGCGCACGGGCGCGCGATCGCCGCGCGCGATCGGCTCGTGATGCAGGCGGGCCACGCGGCGATGATGCCATCCCGGCGCCGCCGTGGCACCGTGTCGCGATGGATCCCGCACGCGCGATCGCCGCGCTCGCCGACGCCGGCTTCGATATCGCGCACGGCTTCGATGCCGAGCGCGCCGCGCGCGAGCCCGGCCTCGCGCTGCTCGCCGATCCGGCGCGGCGCGCCGGCCTGCTCGTCGGCAACTCGCGCGCGCTGTGGCCGCGCTTCGTCACGGCCGTGCGGCGCGACCGCGCGCTCGCCGAAGATCCGCATCCGCTCGATCGCTACACCGAGCGCGCGATCGCGGACGCGGCGCGCGAGCTCGACGGCCGCGCATGGCTCGGGCATCGCCCGTACGGCGGCGGGTTCGTGCCGCTCCAGCGGCTCGCCGCCGCGACCGGCCTCGCGATGCTCGCGCCGACCCAGCTCGCGATCCATCCGAGGTTCGGGCCGTGGTTCGCGCTGCGCGCGGTGATCGTCTTCGACGGTATACAGCCGGAAGCACCGGCGCTGTTACCTCCGTGTTGCTGTGCAGCGCCGTGCACAGACGCGTTCACGGTCGCGATGTCCTCGAAAGGACCGGAGGCGTGGCGCGCGTGGCTCGCCGTGCGTGACGCGTGCCCCGTCGGGCGCGGCTATCGCTACAGCGACGAGCAGGTGCGCTATCACTACACGAAGGATCGCGCGCTGCTGGGTTAGCGCGTGTTTGCGGTGCGGCGCGCGGCGCGATGCGAGGGTGGAACCATGCGTCGTGATGTCCTGGCGACCATCCTCCTCGCGAGCTGCACGTTCGACCACGGCGTCGCGCCCACCGCCGCGCCCGACGGCGGCAGCGCCGCCACCGGCGACGCCGCGGTCGCGCCGCGCGCGTGTCACTCGAGCGATCCGGGCCTCGTGCTGTGCCTCGACTTCGAGGATCCGGCGCAGGTGATCGACTCGGCGGCGGTGCCCCATCAGATCGAGGCGAGCGGCGTGCAGTCGGTGACGCGCGCCGGCCAGCTCGCCGCGATGCTGACGCCGAGCTCGTCGATCGTGATCTCCGATCAGCCGGCGCTCGACATCGAGATGCCGCTGACCATGGAGCTGTGGCTGATGCCGGGCGTGCCCGGCGATCACGGCATGTACGCGCTCGACAAGCCGAACGAGTACGACGTGTGGCTCGACGATACCGGCGCGTACTGCGAGCTCTACAACGCGTCGGGCCACGAGCTCTACGCCGGCACGTTCTCGCCGCTCGCGGCGGACGCGTGGACCCACCTCGCGTGCGTCTACGACGGCTCGACGCTCGTGCTGTATCGCGATGGCAACGTCGAGGCGTGCGCGGACGGCCAGCGCGCGATCGCGACCTCGGATCACGGCACGCTCCAGGTCTCCCAGCAATATGCCGGCGGGCTCGACGACCTCCATCTCTACGCCGAAGCGCTCACCGCGGACCAAGTATGCGCGCTGGCCGGCGGCAAGGCGTGCAAGGCCGGCTGCCCGCCGAACGGCTGACCGGAGATCTCGCCGGCGCGTTCCGTTCGCCCCGGGCTGCGGTAGGCTCGACCGATGCCCGACGCCCTCGACGCGTTCCATCCGCTCGTCGCCGGCTGGTTCCGCGAGCGGTTCGGCGCACCGACGGAGGCGCAGCGCGGCGGCTGGCCGAAGATCGCCGCCGGCGACGACGTGCTGATCGCCGCGCCGACCGGCTCGGGCAAGACGCTCGCCGCGTTCCTCGCGTGCCTCGACCAGCTGGTGCGGCGCGGCCTCGCGCGGCCGCTCGCCGATCACATCGCGATCCTCTACGTGTCGCCGCTCAAGGCGCTGTCCAACGACGTGCAGCGCAACCTCCAGGCGCCGCTCGCCGAGCTCGCCGAGCGCGCCGCCAGGGATGGCGTCCGGTTCCCCGAGATCCGCGTCGCGGTGCGCACCGGCGACACGCCGGAAGGCGAGCGCCAGAAGCTCGCCAAGCGCCCGCCGCACATCCTGGTGACGACGCCGGAGTCGCTCTACATCCTCCTCACCACGGTGCGCGGCCGCGCGGCGCTCGGCCAGCTCGGCACGGTGATCGTCGACGAGATCCACGCGGTCGCCGGCGACAAGCGCGGCGCCCACCTCGCGCTGTCGCTCGAGAGGCTCGATCGCCTGGTCCAGCAGACCACCGGGCGCGCGCCGGTGCGGGTCGGCCTGTCGGCCACCCAGCGGCCGATCGAGCGGATCGCACGCCTGCTGGTCGGCACGCGCCGCGCGCTGCCGCACGTGGTCGACGCCGGGCATCGCCGCGCGCTCGACCTCGCGATCGAGGTCAGCGACGACGAGCTCGGCGCGGTCGCGTCGAACGAGCAGTTCGGCCGGATCTACGATCGGATCGCCGAGCTGGTCACGCAGCATCGCTCGACCATCGTGTTCGTCAACACGCGGCGGCTGGTCGAGCGCGCCGCGGCGGCGCTCGAGCAGCGGCTGGGCGAGGAGCACGTGGTCGCGCACCACGGCTCGATGTCGCGCGCGCTGCGGCTATCCGCCGAGCAGAAGCTCAAGCACGGCCTGGTCAAGTGCGCGGTCGCGACCGCGTCGCTCGAGCTCGGCATCGACGTCGGCGCGGTCGATCTCGTCGTCCAGCTCGGCTCGCCGCGCTCGCTGGCGACGTTCATCCAGCGGGTCGGCCGCTCGGGTCACCACCTCGGCGGCACGCCGAAGGGCCGGATGTTCGCGCTCACCCGCGATCAGCTGCTCGAGTGCGCGGCGCTGGTGCGCGGCGTGCGCGCCGGCAACCTCGATGCGATCGAGCTGCGCGACGCGCCGCTCGACATCCTCGCCCAGCAGATCGTCGCCGCGGCCGCCGCCGAGGACATCCCCGAGGCCGAGCTCGCCGCGATGATCCGCGGCGCCGCGCCGTATGCCGCGCTCGGCGACGACCGGCTCGAACAGCTGCTCGCGATGCTGTCGGAGGGCGTGTCGGACCGGCGCGGCCGGGCCGGCGCGTACCTGCACCGCGATCGGGTGGGCGGCGTGGTGCGGGCGCGGCGCGGCGCGCGGCTCGCGGCGATCACGTCGGGCGGCGCGATCCCCGATAACAACGCGTACCAGGTCGTGCAGTGGCCCGAGGAGACGCCGGTCGGCACGATCGACGAGGACTTCGCGATCGAGAGCGCGGCCGGCGACATCTTCCAGCTCGGCAACACGTCGTGGCGGATCCGCCGGATCGAGGCCGGGCGGGTGCTGGTCGAGGACGCGCGCGGCCTGCCGCCGACCATCCCGTTCTGGCTCGGCGAGGCGCCGGCGCGCACGCGCGAGCTGTCCGACGAGGTCAGCGCGCTGCGCGGCGAGATCGATCGCCGGCTCGCCGCGGGCGACGATCCCGACGCGATCTCGGGCTGGCTCGCCGAGGCGTCGTCGATGCCGAGCCGCGCCGCGCAGCAGGCGATCGCGTACCTCGCGGCCGGCCGCGCCGCGCTCGGCGCGCTGCCGCGCAACGACCTGATCGTGGCGGAGCGGTTCTTCGACGAGGGCGGCGGCATGCAGCTCGTGCTGCACTCGCCGCTCGGCGGCCGGATCAACCGCGCGTGGGGGCTCGCGCTGCGCAAGAAGTTCTGCGTGTCGTTCGACTTCGAGCTCCAGGCGGCGGCGACCGACGACGGCATCGTGATCTCGCTCGGCCAGCCGCACAGCTTCGCGCTCGACACCGTGTTCGGCTTCGTGCCGTCGACCCAGACCCGCGAGACCCTGGTCCAGGCGCTGCTCGATCGCCCGATGTTCGAGATCCGCTGGCGCTGGAACGTGACGCGCGCGCTGACCGTGCTGCGCCGCCACGGCGGCAAGAAGGTGCCGCCTCATCTGATCAAGATGCGCGCCGCCGACACGCTCTCGGTCGTGTTCCCGCAGGCGCAGGCGTGCGCCGAGAACATCGTCGGACCGCGCGAGATCCCCGACCATCCGCTCGTGTTCGAGACCATCCGCGACTGCCTGGTCGAGGCGATGGACGAGGTCGGGCTGCGCGACGTGCTCGAGCGGCTCGAGCGCGGCGAGATCCGCGTGCTCGCGCGCGACACGGTCGAGCCGTCGCCGCTGTCGCACGAGCTGATCAACGCGAACCCGTACGCCTACCTCGACGACGCGCCGCTCGAGGAGCGGCGCACCCGCGCGGTCCAGCTGCGCCGCGGCTTGCCCGCGGAGGCGATCGAACGCGCCGGCGCGCTCGATGCCGCGGCGATCGCGGCGGCGAGCGCGGAGGTCGCGCCGACGGTCCGCGATCCGGACGAGCTGCACGACGCGCTGCTCGCGCTGTGGCTGGTGCCCGAGGCGATGGTCGAGCAGCTCGCGCCGGGCGCGACCGACTGGATGCGCGCGCTCGCGAACGCCGGGCGGGCGAGCCGGCTGCGCTGGCGGGACGGCGAGGCCGATCGCGCGGCGTGGGTCGCGACCGAGCGGCTCGGCGCCGCGCGTGCGATGCTCGGCGAGGACGTCGAGGCCGCGCCGCGGATCGAGACGCCGAGCTGGGCGGCGCGCCCCGAGCGCGAGGCCGCGATCGGCAAGACGGTCGGCGCGCACCTCGATCATCGCGGGCCGGTGTCGGCGCGCGCGCTCGCCGGCGAGCTCGGCCTGCCGGTCGGCGACGTGCTCGCCGCGGCGCTCGCGCTCGAGGCCGACGGCGCGATCCTGCGCGGTCAGTTCACCGAGGGCGCGTCCGCCGCGAGCCGCACCGCGGCGCAGGCGCTCGCCGCGGCCGACGACACCGCGCTGCTCCTGGCGGTCGAGTGGTGCAACCGCCGCGTGCTCGCGCGGATCCATCGCCTGACGCTCGCCCGGCTGCGCCGCGAGATCGAGCCGGTCAGCGCGGCGGCGCTGATGCGGTTCCTGCTGCGCTGGCAGCGCGTCGCGCGCGGCACGCAGCTGATCGGCGCCGACGGCCTGGGCCGCGCGCTCGAGCAGCTGCAGGGCTTCGAGACCGCGGCCGGCGCGTGGGAGCGCGAGGTCCTGCCCGCGCGCCTGCACGGCTACGATCCGAGCTGGCTCGATCAGATGTGCCTGGCCGGCCACGTCGTGTGGTGCCGGCTGTCGCCGCGCAGGCCGACCGAGCCGAGCGACGACGCGGCCGAGCCCGACGCCCAGGCCGCCAACACCAACGCGCAGCGCGCGCCGCGCAACGCGCCGTCGCGCTCGGCGCCGCTCGCGCTGATGCTGCGCCGCGATGCCGGCTGGCTGCGCGCCGCCGCGGCGATCGCGAAGCTCGCGGAGCCGCCGGCGCCGAGCCCGGTCGCCGCGCAGGTCCGCGATCACCTCGCGCGCGCCGGCGCCTCGTTCCTCGCCGACCTCGTGACCGGGCTCGACGCGGCGCCCGACGCGATCGAGGACGCGCTGTGGGAGCTGGTCGGCTCCGGGGTGGCGACCGCCGACGGCTTCGCGAGCCTGCGCGTGCTGGTCGATCGCGGCCGCGGCACCGTGCGCAGCCACTTCGATCGCGGCGCGACCGCGCCCACCGTGCGCAAGTGGCAGGACGCGATCCGCCGGGCGCGCACGCGCGATCGCGAGCGTCCCGGCCACGCGCTGCGCTCGCTGCCGACCGCGGCCGGGCGATGGTCGCTGTTGCCCGCGCCGCCACCCGACGCGGTCGACGCCGAGGCCTCGGCGCGCCAGCTGCTCGCGCGCTACGGCGTGGTGTTCCGCGATCTGCTCGCGCGCGAGTCGAGCCTGCCGCCGTGGCGCGATCTGCTGGTCGCGCTGCGCCGGCTCGAGGCGCGCGGCGAGATCCGCGGCGGCCGCTTCGTCACCGGCTTCGTCGGCGAGCAGTTCGCGCTGCCCGAGGCGCTCGACGAGCTGCGCGCCGCGCGCCACCCCGGTGCGATGCCCGAGGCGTGTCGGGTCGCGGCGACCGATCCGCTGAACCTGATCGGCGTGCTGTCGCCCGGACCGCGCGTGCCCGCGATCGTCGGCAACGCCGTGCTCTACCTCGACGGCCAGGCGGTCGCGTCGCTCGAGGGCCAGCAGCTGGTCCGCCGCGCGCCGCTGCCGCCCGGCGCCGGGCTCGACGACGATCTGACGTATCACCCGCCGCCGCGCCCGGTCCAGGCGGCGCCTCAGGCCGCGCTGCCGTTGTGATCGATCCGCTCGGCCACGTGGTCGCGCTCGCGCGCAGCTGGCGCGGTCGGTTCATCCTCGTGTTCGTCGCGATCCAGCTCGCGCTGCCGCTCACCTACTACGTCGGCCGGCGCGATCCGCACGACGAGCGCTTCGCGTGGCGAATGTTCTCGCCGATGCGGATGGCGCGGTGCACGCCGAGGTTCACGCTCGACGGCAAGCCGCTGGCGCTGACCAGCGAGTTTCACGAGGCGTGGATCGAGATCGCGGAGCGCGGCCGGTTCCACGTGATCGAGGCGATGGCCGCCCGGGTCTGCGCGCGCCATCCCGGCAGCGCCGTCGTGGTCACGCTCGATTGCACGTACCTCGATCGTCCGCCCGCGCAGTACGGCGGCTACGACATGTGCCAGGTCCCGCGGCTGTGAGCGACGAGCAGCCCGCGTTCTGGTTCGGCTTCGAGGTCGCGTGGGCCAAGCTCGCGGTCGCGCGGGTGTGCGTGTTCGGCCTGCTCGCGCTCGACGCGCTCGATCAGATCCGCCACGCGCCGCGCTACGGCGCCGGCGGGTTCAACGTCGCGCAGCTGCCCGGGCTCGACGCGCTCGGTCCGGGCCGCGTCGCGTACGGCGCGTGCGAGCTGATGAACGCGTACATCTTCGTGCTCGCGGCGTTCGGCGCGGCCCGCCGCGGCGCGCTCGGGCTCGCCGCCGCGCTCTACGCGTGGCTGTACTTCGGCAGCCAGCTCGACTCGTACCAGCATCATTATCTGGTCGCGCTCGTGCTCGTGATCGCGTGCTGCGTGCCCTGGCAGCGCCCGGCGCAGGCCACGCCTGCGACGCCGGTGCGCGCGTGGGCGGTGCGGCTGTGGCTGGTGCAGCTCGCGGTCATGTACCTGTGGGCCGCGATCTCGAAGCTGAACCCGACCTGGCTGCACGGCACCGCGCTCGACGGCCAGATCCACGGCCCGCTGCGCTCGCTGATCGACGCCACGATCGGCCTGCGCGCGACGGCGTGGCTGGTCGTGCTCACCGAGCTCGTGCTCGCCGCGACCGTGTGGTGGCGGCGCGCCTGGCCGATCGTCGCGCCGATCGGCCTCGGGTTTCACCTCGCGATCGTGTTCACCGGGCTCGAGATCGGGCTGTTCGCGTGGCTGATGATCGCGATGTACGCGCTGGTCGTGCCCGATCGCGTGTGGGTGTGGCTGCTCGCGCGGCTCGAGCCGGTGCGCGCGCGGCTCGCCGGGATCGCGCTCGGCACAGCCGCGCGGCTCGGCGCGATCGCCGCGGCGGTCGTGCTCGGGATCGTGCTCGCGGCGCTGTGCCGGTTCGAGGACGCGCTCGGCCTCGCGATCGTGCTCGGCCTCGTGGTGGCCGGAGCCGCGCTCGCGCGCCGGCGCACCTGGCTGTGCATCGCCCATGTCGCCGCGATCGCGACCTGGCTCGCGGTCGATCGCGCGTCCACGATCGCGGTCGACTACTACAAGTTCTGGGGCGGCGACGCGCGCCGGCTCGGCGAGCGCGCCGACGCCGAGCACGCGTACCGCCGGCTGATCGCGATCGCGCCCGACGACGCGGCTGCCCACTTCCAGCTCGGCCGCGTGCTGCTCGTACAGGGCGACGCGAGCGGGCTCGACGAGCTGCACGTCGCCGAGCAGCTCGAGCCCGATCGCGCGCGCAGCCTCGTGCTCGAGGCGCGCTGGCTCGCCGGCCACGGCGATCGCGCGGCCGCGCTCGCCAAGGCACGCGCCGCGGTCGCCGCGGAGCCCGGCGATCGCGAGGCCCAGGCCGTGCTCGCGAGGCTGGCGCGATGACCCGCGCGGATCGCGCCGCGCGGATCGCCGCGATCCTCGACGGGCTGTTCCCGGCGCCCGCGATCCCGCTCGATCACGAGGATCCGTTCCAGCTGCTGGTCGCGACCGTGCTGTCGGCGCAATGCACCGACGCGCGGGTCAACCTGGTCACGCCGGCGCTGTTCGCGCGCGCGCCCGACGCGGCCGCGATGGCGAAGCTGCGCGCCGCGCAGATCCTGCCGTTCATCCGCAGCTGCGGGCTCGCGCCGAGCAAGGCCAGGAACCTGGCCGCGATGAGCCGTGCGCTGGTCGCCGAGCACGGCGGCGCGGTGCCGCGCGACTTCGCCGCGCTCGAGCGGCTCGCCGGGGTCGGCCACAAGACCGCGAGCGTGGTCATGGCGCAGGCGTTCGGCGTACCGGCGTTTCCGATCGACACCCACATCCATCGCCTCGCCGCGCGCTGGCAGCTGTCGCGCGGCGGCAGCGTCGATCACACCGAGCGCGACCTCAAGGCCGCGTTCCCGCGCGCCCGGTGGAACGCGCTGCACCTGCAGATCATCTACTTCGGCCGCAGCTACTGCCCTGCGCGCGGCCACGTGATCGCGCGCTGCCCGGTGTGCTCGTGGGCGATGTCGAAGGCGCGCGCGCGGCGCGAGATCGCCGAAGGCGCCAGCCGAGCGGCGTGATCCGGCAGCGCGCGGCACGTCGCAGCCCAGGCGTGCCGCGTGCCGTAACCCGCGCTCTACTCGGCGGCATGCCCCGTCACACCCTGCTCGTCCTCGCGGCCGCCGCCGGCTGCGCCCACGCACCGCCGATCGATCGCGCGATCGAGACCACGCTCCCTGCCGCCGCGAGCCGCGCGCCGCTCACCCGCGAGCCGCGAGTCGTCACGTTCAACCTGCACGGCGTGCGCGGCGATCTCGTGGCCAACGCCATCCGCAGCGATCCGGCGCTGCGCGACGCCGACGTGTTCGTGTTCGAGGAGGTGCACGGCCACGGCGGCTGCAGCACCGCGTGCGAGGTCGCGCGCGCGCTCGGCTATCACGCGGTCTACGCGCCCGAGTTCGCCGATCACCACGGCAAGGACGATCGCGACGGCAGCGACGGCGTCGCGATCGTGTCGCGCGCACCGATCGATTCGGCGCAGGTGATCGAGCTGCCGTACTACAACGTCCACCTCAACGACGAGCGCCGCAAGGCCGCGCTCGCCGCGACGATCCGCCAGGGCGCTGGGGTCGTGACGATCTACGCGGTGCACCTGACCAACCGGCTGTCGGTGCGCCAGCGCCGCGCGCAGATGATGCCGGTGATCGCGCACGCGCTCGCGCAACACACGCCGGTGATCATCGCGGGCGACTTCAACATCAGCCCGTTCACCTGGATCGGCCACCTGATCCCGATCCCGACCGGCACGCAGGACGATCGCTTCGAGCAGCTGATGCGCGCGCATGGCTTCGCGACGCCGACCGAGCACAGCGGAGCGACCAGCCGCTTCCTCGGCATGAAGCTCGACGGCATCTACACCCGCGGCTTCCGCACCCGCGACACCGCGGTCGCCGAGGCGCTCGACGTCTCCGACCACATGGCGCTGTGGGCCGAGCTGGTGGCAGAGACGCCTTGAAAACCAGTTAGTTATAAGAATCGTGGAAATTTGTGCTTGCGCGGCGCGCGCGGAATGAATATTCATTCCGTGCGATGGCGAGCGAGACGAAGCAGCAGGCGAAGGCGGCCCCAAACCGCCCGAGCAGCGCGCGCCTGGTCGCCAGCGACAAGCGCGAGGCGATCCTGGGCGCGGCGCTCGACCTGTTCGTGGAGCGCGGCTTCTACGGCACCGCGGTGCCCGAGATCGCCGAGCGCGCCGAGGTCGGCGCCGGCACGATCTATCGCTACTTCGATTCGAAGGAAGCGCTGGTCAACGCGATCTACCGCCAGGAGAAGCTCAAGTTCGCGCACCACGTGATCGAGAACTTCCCGACGGGCTCGGCCCGCGAGCAGTTCCGCACGCTGTGGCTGCGCATGGCGCGGTTCGCCGGCGACCACGAGAAGTCGTTCGTGTTCCTCGAGCTCCACCACCACGCGCGCTACCTCGACGCCGAGAGCCGCGCGGTCGAGCAGCGCATGATCGACATGTTCACCAGCGTCGTGATCGCGGCCCAGGCCCGCGGCGAGCTGCGCGCCGGTCCGCCGCGCCTGCTGATGGGCCTGGTGATGGGCGCGTTCGTCGGCGTGATCCGCAGCTGCGTCGAGGCCGAGCAGGCGATCGACAGCGCCGACTGGGTGCTCGCCGAGCAGTGTGTCTGGGAAGCGATCCGCGTTTGAAGTCTTCAACCCGAGGGAATCCCCCTCGTTTTTTTTGAATCAGTACCGGAATGAACGTTCATTCCACTAACCCGCAGGAGCCAGCCATCATGTCCACGTCGAAGATCGTCCTCGTCACCGGAGCCACCGCCGGCATCGGCCGCACCACCGCGCTCCACCTCGCCAAGCAGGGCCACCACGTGATCGCCAGCGGCCGCAAGGTCGTCGAGCTCGCCAAGCTCAAGGCCGAGGCCGACGGCCTCAAGCTCGACACCGTCGCACTCGACGTGACGTCGAACGACTCGATCGCCGCGGCGGTCGCCCAGATCGATGTCCTCACCAGCGGCCGCGGCATCGACGTGCTGGTCAACAACGCCGGGTTCGGCGTGCTCGGCCCGACCTCCGAGATCACCGAGGCCGAGATGCGCCGGCAGTACGAGACCAACGTGTTCGGCCTGATGAACGTGACGCGCGCGTTCCTGCCGCGCATGATGGCGCGCCGCGCCGGCCGGATCATCAACGTGTCGAGCGTGGGCGGCCGGATCACGCTGCCGTTCTTCGGCGTCTACAACTCGACCAAGTACGCGGTCGAGAGCCTGTCGGAGGCGCTGCGCTACGAGCTCCGCCCGTTCGGCATCGACGTCGCGCTGATCGAGCCCGGCGTGATCCGCACCAACTTCGAGGCGACCGCGGTGTCGAACCTCTCGCAGTTCGCCGGCACGCCGTACGGGGTCGCGGTCGCGAAGTACGAGCAGATGTCGAAGATGGCCGACCGGTTCGCGAGCAATCCGATCGTGATCGCGAAGGCGATCTCGCGCGCGGTCCGCGCCCGCCGTGCCTCGGCGCGCTACGTCGCGCCGCGCTCGACCTACATGGTGCTGTGGCTCAACGCGCTGTTGCCGACCCGCGTGTGGGACTGGGCGATGCGCAAGGTCGCCTTCCTCAACAAGAAGGCGCTCGGCCTCGACGGCGAGGCCCCGCACACGCCGAGCCCGATCGACATGACGCGCGGCGTGGCCAAGGCCGAGTCGCGCGTCGCCACCAACTAGGCTTGGCTCGCGGCGACGGCGCGTGGCACCTTGTCGCCGTGCGCCGGATCGCGACCTTGTGGCTCCTCGGGAGCATCTGGAGCTGCAGCAAGGACCGCGCGCCGTCGCCAGCCGAGATCGCCGATCGTGGATGGCGCGCGCACGAGCTCGCCGTGATCGCGGGCGAGCGCGCCGCGCGCTGCGCCGATGCCGGCGCGGCGATGCAGCAGGTGATCGCCGATCATCGCCAGGACTTCGTCGCGGCGCTCGCGCTCGATCAGGATCGCGAGCGCCTGCGCCAGGCCACCGACTGGCTCGAGGCGCACGGCGAGCGCTATCAGGATCTCGAGGCGCGCATGGCGGCGCTGTCCGAAAGGTGCGCAGGCGATGCGTCGGTGCGCGCGGCGTTCGCCCAGATGGAATCGCCGTGACCGCTCGTGGTACACGACGCGCATGCGTCGCGCGCTGCTGCTGATCGCCGCCGGATGTGGAAGCCACGAGCCGGCGCGGACGCCGCCACCCGCCCCGCCACCCGCCGCGGCCGGTCCGAAGACGATCGCGCTGCCGGGCGGCAGCGACGGGCTGTTCCTCGACTACCTCGCCTACGATCCGGCGCACCACCGCGTGTGGGTGCCCGCCGGCGGCAGCGGGCGGGTCGACGTGATCGACGCGAGGACCGATCAGCTGTCCTCGATCGAAGGCTTCCCGGTGAAGCTGGTCGAGCGGCGCGGCCAGAAGCGCACGGTCGGCCCGAGCTCGGCGACGGTCGGCGATGGCGTGGTCTACGTCGGCAACCGCGGCGATCAGACGGTGTGCGCGATCGACGCGACGTCGCTGGTCAAGCAGGGCTGCGTCGCGCTCGACCAGAGCCCGGATGGCCTGCAGTACGTCGCGGCCACCAAGGAAGTCTGGGTGACCACGCCGCGCGACAAGTCGATCCGCGTGCTCGACGCGAGCGCGCCGGACAAGCCGGCGGCCAAGGCGACGATCCAGCTCGACGGCCAGCCCGAGGGCTTCGCGGTCGACAACGCGCGCGGCGTGTTCTTCACCAACTACGAGGACAAGGACCAGACGCTGGTGATCGACCTCAAGAGCCACGCGATCACCAAGACGTGGCAGCCCAGGTGCGGCGAGGACGGGCCGAAGGGGCTCGCGCTCGACCAGCCGGCCGCGCACCTGCTCGTGGTCTGCCCCGATCACGTCGAGACGCTCGACGCGGCGCACGACGGCGCGGTGCTCGGCACGCTGCCGGTCGGCGCCGGGCTCGATGCGATCGACCTCGATCCGGCGCACCACCTCGTCGTCGCCGCGGCGGGCCGCGCGGGCAAGCTCGCGTTCGCCACGCTCCAGCCCGACGGCACGTTCGGCCAGACCGCGACCGTCGCGACCGCCGACGGCGCGCGCAACGCGGTCATCACCGAGGACGACCGCGCGTATGTCGCCGACGGCAAGGCCGGCGCGATTCTCGTGATCGAGGGCAGGCGATGACCGACGACGAAGACTTCGCCGCGATGTTCGCGGAGAGCGAGCGCGACAAGCCGCGCGCCGCGCGCCGGCCGCGGGTCGGCGACCTGATCCGCGGCAAGGTGATCACGATCGGCAAGGACGCGGTGTTCGTCGACGTCGGCGGCAAGGCCGAGGGCCAGCTCGATCGCGCGCAGGTCAGCGACCCCGAGGGCAAGCTGCTGGTCAAGCTCGGCGACGAGCTCGAGGCGCGGGTGGTGAGCGACGCCGGCGGCGTGTTGACCCTCCGCACCAAGCTGGGGCGCGGCCCCGAGGCGCGCGCCGAGCTCGCCCAGGCGCAGGAGCTCGGCCTGCCGGTCGAGGGCCTGGTCACCGAGGTGGTCAAGGGTGGCGTGTCGGTCGACGTCGCCGGCGTGCGCGGGTTCTGCCCGGCGTCGCAGATCGACGTGCGGTTCGTCGATGACCTCGCGGTCTACCTCGGCCAGCGCCTGCCGTTCCGGATCACGCGCTACGAGCCGGGCGGCCGCGGCAACCTCGTGCTGTCGCGCCGCGCGCTGCTCGAGGAGGAGCGCGACAAGCTCGCGGTCGAGACCCGCAAGCGGCTCGTGCCGGGCGCGGTCGTGCGCGGCAAGGTCGTCGGGTTCAAGCCGTTCGGCGCGTTCGTCGATCTCGGCGGCATCGAGGGCATGCTCCACGTCTCGGAGCTCGGGTTCGCGCGGGTCGACAAGCCGGAAGACGTGCTCCGGCTCGGCCAGGAGGTCGAGGTCGCGGTGCTCAAGATCGAGCCGGCCGAACGCGGCGAGAAGTCCGAGCGGGTGAGCCTGAGCCTCAAGGCGCTGGCGAGCGATCCGTGGCGCGACGCGACCGCGCGCCTCGCCGAGGGCGCGCGCGTCACCGGCACGATCACCCGGCTCCAGCCGTTCGGCGCGTTCGTCGAGATCGCGCCGGGCGTCGAGGGCCTGGTCCACATCAGCGAGCTCGGCGCGGGCCGCCGGATCAACCATCCCAAGGAGGTGGTGTCGGTCGGCCAGACCGTCGAGGCGACCGTCGTGTCGATCGACCACGATCGCCGCCGGCTCGGACTCTCGCTCGCCGCGAGCAAGGACGCGAGCCCGGCCGAGATCGCCGAGGCGGCGCCGCGCGCGCCGCAGAAGCTCGGCACGCTCGGCGATCTGCTCAAGAACAAGACCTAGCCGGCCGGGCAGCCGCTGAGGCCGGTGTCGAGCGCCGGGCGCACGGTCACGTCGTAGACACCGCCGTCCGCGAACTCGAGGCGCACGGTGAACTCGCCGTCGGCGCCGTCGGCGTACGGCATCGCCCCGATCGTGAAGGTGACGCTCGACAGCGCGCTGGCATCGAGCTCGCCGGGGTCGGCGCCCTGCGACCACTCGAACGAGTTGTCGTCGAGCGGCAGCGCGCCGGTCTGCCCGAAGATCTCGGTCATGTTCGAGCCCGGCCCGACCGACGTGCTGATCACGCCGAACGCCTGGAGATCGACCGGCAGCGCCTGATCGTAGGGCAAGGTCGGGTGGAACGAGACGTCGATCATCGTGCGCGGATCTTCGACCACGCCGAGCAGGCTCACGTCGTACAGATCGGCGTCCTGGAAGATCGGATGCGCCACCCCACACTGCGCGGCGAAGCGCTCGAGCGTCACCTCGGTGGGATGGAACGGCAGCGTCGAGTCCGGGCGGTTCTCGATCAGGCCTCCGCCGGTGCAGGCGGCGAGCAGCGACGGCACGAGCGCGAAGCGCTTCATAGGGCCTCCAGGTACGCCAGCAGGTCGGCGCGGTCGGATGACGACAGGTCCAGGCCGTAGAGGTGGCCCGGCACGGCGCCCGCGCGGACGCCGCCGGTGTACGACGCGTCGGTGCGCGCCGGATCGAACAGCGCGTCGAGCGACGCCAGCGAGCCGTCGTGCAAGAGCAGCGCGCGCTGCGCCACGCCGTGCAGCGACGGCACGCGATACGCGCCGGTGCCGCGCACCGCCGAGCGGCCGAGCGTGGGGTCCGTGCCGATCACGTCGAGCGCGACCGGCGGGCCGGTGAGCGCCGGCGCCTGGTGGCAGCCGCTGCAGCTCGCCGCGAACACCGCTGCGCCGCGCGCGCTGTCGGGCGGCAGCGCCGGCAGCGTATCGGCGAGCGACCACAGGTAGCTGGCGAGCGCGAGCGCCACGATGCGCGGCGGCCGCGTGAGCTCGTCGTGCGACGTGATCATCAGCGTCTCGAGCCGGATCGCGAGCACGTCGCGGTCGAGCTGCGCGACGTCGGCGTCGGCCTGCAGGAAGCCGAGCCAGCGCGCGGCGCGCAGGTCCGGGATGCGCACCGGCTCGCTGCCCTGGAGCGTCGTGACGTCGACCCGACCGGGCCCCCACGCGAGGTAGGCCGGCGCGTTCTCGCTCGCGACCGTGCCGCCGTCGACCAGCAGCTTGCCGAGATCGAAGCGCTCGTTGCCCAGACCGGGCACGAGCGCGCCGCCCCGCAGCGACGCGTGGCAGCTCGCGCACGACAGCGCGATCGCGCCGCCGTCGATCGCGACCAACCCGCCGGCGCCGTACGTCGGATCGCTCCACGTGCCGTACGCCGGGCCGACCTGCGCCGGCACGATCTCGACCGGGTAGCCGAAGAACGCCTGCTCGCCGAGCGCCTGCAGCGCGGCGTCGTCGCTCGGATCGACGTCGAGCGCCATCGCGTTCGGGTTCCACTCGGGCAGCGCGTCCCACCCGCCGCTCGGCAGCGCGTACTCCTCGAGCCGGAGCTGGGAGTAGCCGTTCTGCGGATCGACCAGCGAGGCCTCGAGCTGGGAGCGCCGGTAGCCGCGGTCGTCGAGGTACGGCACGCCGCTGGGCGTTCCCGCCGGGGCGGCGCACCCAGCGAGCGCGACGGCGACGGCGATGGCGATGCGCCTCACGCGGCGGATTACAGCAGATCGCGTACCAGCCGTCGATCCTGCGATGTCGCGGGCCTACGCGGCGCCCGCCTCAGAAAGTCGTGATCACTCGCGGTCGAGATACGTGTAGCCGATCATGCCCTGGCGGAACCGGTTGATCAGGGTGCGGCTCTCCTCGATCGTCATCAGCTTCTTGCGCAGCGCCTGCTCGACGTTGTTGCGCATGCGGCCGAGCAGGTCGCTCGGCGAGTAGTCGACGAACTGCAGCACCTCGCTGACCGTGTCGCCCGCGACCACCTCCTTGACGTCGTAGTCGCCCTCCGGCGAGAGCTGGACGTGCACGGTGTTGGTGTCGCCGAACAGGTTGTGGAGGTCGCCGAGGATCTCCTGGTACGCGCCGACCAGGAAGATGCCGAGGTAGTAGTCCTTGCCCTCGTCCTTGGGGTGGAGCTCGAGCACGTGCTTGACGTCGCGCAGATCGATGAACGAGTCGATCTTGCCGTCGGAGTCACACGTGATGTCGGCGAGCGTCGCGCGCCGGGTGGGCTCCTCGTTGAGCCGGTGGATCGGACAGATCGGGAACAGCTGATCGACCGCCCACGCGTCGGGCACCGACTGGAACATCGAGAAGTTGCAGAAGTAGGTGTCCGACAGCGCCTTCTCGAGGCCCTCGAGCTCCTCGGGCACGTGCTCGCGCTTGTGCACGAGCATCAACACCTTCTCGCAGATCGCCCAGAAGAGATTTTCGCACAGCACGCGATGCTCGAGCGAGAGGTGGCCGAGGTTGAACAGCTGGAGCACCTGGTCCTTGTACTCGACCGCGTCGTGGTAGCTCTCGAGCAGGTTCTTGGCCGAGACGCCCTGGAACGTCTCCCACATGTTGGTGACCAGCGGCGGCGCGGGGCGCTGCAGCTGCTGCGGGATGTGGGTGTTGAACTCGGTCACGCCGAGCACGTTCACCACCATCACGGAGTGGTGCGCCGCGATCGCGCGGCCGGACTCGCTGACGATGTTGGGATGCGGCACCTGATCGGCGTCGCAGATCTCCTTGACCGAGTACACGACGTCGTTGGCGTACTCCTGGATCGTGTAGTTCATCGACGACGCGAAGTTGGTCTGCGAGCCGTCGTAGTCGACGCCGAGCCCACCGCCGACGTCGAGGTAGTTGAGCCCCTTGGCGCCGAGCTTGTAGAGCTCGACGAACAGCCGGCCGGCCTCGCGCAGCGCGTTCTTCACGCTCTTGATCGCCGAGATCTGCGAGCCGAGGTGGAAGTGCAGGAGCTTGAGCGTGTCGGCCTCGCCCCACGCCTTCAGCTTGTCGATCGCCTCGACCATCTCGGCGGCGGTCAGGCCGAACTTCGAGAAGTCGCCGCCCGACTGCTCCCACCGCCCGGCGCCGCGCGAGGACAGCCGCGCGCGCACGCCGAGCTGCGGCTTGATCTTCACGCGCTCGCTCACCCGGTGGATGTTGTCGAGCTCGCTCGGCTTCTCGACCACGAGGATCACCGTCTTGCCCATCTTCGAGGCGAGCAGCGCGGTCTCGATGTACTCCTCGTCCTTGTAGCCGTTGCACACGATCAGCGCCTCGTCGTCGCGATGGATCGCCATGATCGCGAGCAGCTCGGGCTTGCTGCCGGCCTCGAGGCCGTAGTGGAACGGCCGGCCGTACTCGATGATCTCCTCGACCACGGTGCGGTTCTGGTTGACCTTGATCGGATAGACGCCGCGGTACTGGCCGCCGTAGCCGTACTCGCGGATCGCGTTGTTGAACGCGCCGCACAGCAGCTCGATCCGCGCGCGCAGGATGTCGCTGAACCGGAGCAGGATCGGCAGCTGGATGCCGCGCGCGACCAGCTCGTCGATCAGCTCCTTCATGTCCATCGCGCCCTGGCCCTCGCCGCGCGGCTGGACGATCAGGTTGCCCTGGTCGTTCACGCCGAAGTAGCCGCAGCCCCAGCGCGGGATGTTGTACGTGTCGAGCGCATCGGCAGCGGTCCAGCGATGCAGCGGATCGTGGGCGAGTAGAGCCTTGGCGCGCGCCATCTTCGATCACCCTAGTACGGTGAATCGCGTGCGCGCGCAATAAGGATCCGCGTCGCGATCAGGCCGCGACCGGCGAGGTCGGCTTGCCGCCCCACAGCCGCGGCGCCGAGCGGCGGCCGCGCGTCGGCTCGTCGTCGGTGCGCGGCTCGGCCTCGGTGCCCCGCGCGATCCGGCGCGGCTTGGTGACGACCACCGTCGGGTCGGCCTTGGGCAGGATGATCTCCCCCGAGGCATCGCCGACGAACGTGTCCTCGTTGACCAGCGCGGCCATCGCGACCCACGGCTCGGTGACGTCGCCGAACAGGTCGAGCATCAGCGCCCGCGTCGCCGCCGCGCCGCTCTGCCAGCCGTGCGCCGCCACGACGGCGTCGAGCGCCTCGACCAGCGCCGCCGCCGACGCGAACCGCTGGGCCGGATCGATCGCGAGCGCCCGGGTCACGACGCCGGCGAGATCGCCCGGATACTCCGGTACGTGCGCCGCCGGCGGCACGTACTCGCCGCGCACCACCGCGAGCATGCGCTCGAAGTCGCTCGCGCCCTGAAAGCAGCGCCGCCCGGTGGTCAGCTCGTAGAGCACGACGCCGAGCGCGAACACGTCGGTGCGCAGGTCGACCGGATCGCCGAGGCACTGCTCGGGCGACATGTAGCTCGCCTTGCCGCGGACGATCCCGGGGTTGGTCAAATGTGACGAAACGGTCGCAGTCGCGATCCCGAAGTCCACCACCTTCACCGAGCCATCGTGGCCGACCATGATGTTCGACAGCGAGACGTCGCGGTGGACCAGCTGGAGCGGCTTGCCGTCCGGCCCGCAGCGCCGGTGGGCGTGATCGAGCCCGCCCGCCGCCGCCGCGACGATCGCGACCGCGGACTCGTAGGGAATCGCCCGGGACGCCTTGGCAGCCGCCGCGAGCAGGCCGCGCAGGTCGACGCCGTGGACGAACTCCATCGCGAAGTAGTGCACGCCACCCTCGACCGCGACCTCGGACACCGCCGCCAGGCACGGGTGGCTCATCATCGCGAGCAGGCGGGCCTCGTCCAGGAACAGCGCGCGCGCCTCGGCATCCTCGGCACGCTGGCCGTTCAGCACCTTGACCGCGAGGTGGCGGTCGGGCGCCGCGGCGTGGCGGGCCAGGTAGATGTCGGCCATCCCCCCCTGTGCGACCAGTCGGATCAGCTCGTAGCTGCCCAGGCGAGTCAGCAGAGGCGGAGCCGATGTCACACCCATGCTACGAACGACCCCTAGCGATCGTTCCATGAAGTTTACCCGCCCGATGTGGCAGGCAATCTCGCGGACTTGCCCGCCCGAATCCGGAGCCCTGCTTACGGCTTGCTAGGCCAAAGAAAACGGATAGATTCGCCGATTCCACATGCGCAACGAAGTCGCCAAGGGCAGCCCGGCCGCGCAGATCATCGCGGAGGAGGAGCGGCTCTACGGCCAGGTCCAGGCGCGGGTCGCGATCGGCGAGGAGGACGACGGCCGGCCCCAGCTCGGCTCGAGCGATCTCGACGGCGACCTGATCTCCCTGCGCGACCAGATCGCCGAGGCGCGCGCCGAGGACCTGCCGCCGCTGGTCGAGCAGATGACCCGGCTCGCGGCGCTCAAGGCGCGGCTCGGCGGCGGCAAGTCGCTGCCGGTCGACATCACGTCGCCGTACTTCGCGCACATGCGGCTGCGCGAGCAGGGCAAGCGCCGCGACATCATGGTCGGCAAGCGCGGCTTCATCGATCGCTCGTCGAACGTCCAGATCGTCGACTGGCGCAACGCGCCGATCTCGCGGATCTACTACCGCTACGAAGAGGGCGACGACTACGAGGAGGAGATCGCCGGGCGGCGGGTCGACGGCATGGTGGAGGTCCGGCGCAACGTCTCGATCGCGCGCGGCAACCTGCGCCGGATCGGCGCGCCGCAGGGCACCTACCTCAAGGACTCGAAGGGCTCGTGGGTCGAGGCGGTCGGCCAGATCGCGCCGGTCCTGCACGGCGGCAGCGGCAAGGCCGCGCGCCCGGTCACCGCGCACGGCTCCAAGGGCACGCTCGGCGTCCATCACGGCGTCGCGCGTGCCGACAAGGCGCTCCCCGAGATCGCGGCGCTGATCGACAAGGACCAGTTCGAGCTGATCACCCAGCCCGGCAGCGGCATCGTCGTGATCCAGGGCGGCGCTGGCTCGGGCAAGACGACCGTCGCGCTCCACCGCATCGCGTACCTGAACTTCCAGGACGGCAAGCGGTTCAAGCCGCAGCACACCCTGTTCGTCGTGCCGACCCAGGCGCTGGTCCGCTACGTCGCGGGCGTCCTGCCGGCGCTCGGCGTGGTCGGCGTGCCGGTCGTGACCTACACCGGCTGGGCGCGCACGACGCGGATGCGCTGCCTGCCCGAGGCGCCGACCAAGTACAACGTCGAGCCGCCCGACCAGGTGTCGCGCGTCAAGAAGCATCCGGCGCTGCTCGCGCTGCTCGAGCGCTGGGTGGAGCGCCAGGCCGCGGCGATCGGCGTCGAGCTCGCCGCGATCTCCGAGCCGGCGCTCGCCGAATGGAACCGCCTGGTCCGGCGCGCGCTCGTGCCGCGGCTGGGCGCGCTGGCGAGCTACGTCAAGAAGGCCGAGCTCGACGCGCCGGTGCGGGTCGCGCTCGAGGGCCTGATCAAGCGCTGGAAGAAGCGCGGCGACGACTGCGTGCTCGACTGGGCCGAGCTGCTGACCGACCCGGCCGCGCTCGCCGAGGGCTTCGCCGGCAGCGACGTCACGCCGCGCGACATCGATCGGCTGGTCGGCTGGGTGCGCCGCCAGCTCGCCAAGCCGCAGCCGCCGCCGGTCGACGAGGAGGGCAACCCGGTGCTCGACTCCGAGGGCAAGCCGCTCGGCATCGACGAGGACGATCCGGCGGGCCGGTTCGACGACGAGGACGACCCGATCCTGCTCCGCCTGGTCCAGCTCAAGCGCGGCGGGCTGGTCACGCCCGACGGCGCAGAGCTCGTCTACGAGCACGTCGCGATCGACGAGGCGCAGGATCGCTCGGCGCTCGAGGTCAAGGTGCTGGTCGAGGCGGTGCACGCGCCCGACGGCGATCCCGCCAAGCGCTCGGTGACGATCGCCGGCGACACCGCGCAGCGCCTGGTGTTCGACAACAACTTCACCGGCTGGGAGCAGCTGCTCGCGCAGACCGGCCAGCCCGCGATCGTGCGGCCGCTGCGCCTGTCGTATCGCTCGACCGCCGAGGTCATGCTGCTCGCGCGCGAGATCCTCGGGCCCGAGCTCGCACCCGACGAGCCGCTCGCCGCGCGGCCGGGCGAGCCGGTCGAGCTCCACGAGTTCGGCGACCTCGGCGAGGCGGTGGCGTTCCTCGGCGACGCCCTGCGCAACCT